>NZ_CP108423.1:1200000-1544166 GCF_035917235.1 Streptomyces sp. NBC_01294 | reverse complement strand
GCCGAACTCGGCGAGGGGACCACGATCTGGGATCTGGCGCAGATACGGGAGGACGCGCGGCTCGGGCGCGGCTGCATCGTGGGGCGCGGTGCGTACGTCGGGCCGGGCGTGCGGATCGGGGACCACGTGAAGCTGCAGAACTACGCCCTCGTATACGAGCCCGCCGTACTCGGCGACGGGGTGTTCATCGGTCCGGCGGCCGTCCTCACCAACGACTTCTACCCGCGCGCGGTCGAACCCGACGGCCGGCTCAAGCGCGACGGCGACTGGGAGGCCGCAGGGGTCGTGGTGGCCGAGGGGGCCTCGCTGGGAGCCCGCTCGGTCTGCGTGGCCGGGGTGCGCGTAGGGCGTTGGGCGCTGGTCGCGGCCGGCGCGGTGGTGTCCAGGGACGTGCCGGACTTCGCGCTGGTGGTGGGGGTCCCGGCCCGCCGGATCGGGTGGGTGGGCCGGGCCGGGGTGCGCCTGGTGGAGCGCGCGGACGAGCCGGGCACCTGGGAGTGCCCGCGTACCGGCGCACTGCACGACGAGAAGGACGGCACGCTCACCGAGCGAACCTGACGGAATGTCGGCAATTTAGGGCACCACCATTTCCTCAAAACCACAATCAACGAACATCCGTGGGCATACCGTGTCCCTGCACACGGGATCTGAGCAGGCAACAGGCCTTGCTCAGTGGGGGGTTGTGTACGACGAGGGCACCGCGGGCAGAGCCGTGCGGCGCGGTTTCACCGCGCCCGCAGAGACGCTGCCGAGCACGCGCGCGCCCGGGTCCGGGGCATCGCTGGGGGGTCCAGTGGCGGCCTTCGGACGGTTCGTGCCCCGGCGTCGTCTTCACGACGCCGCGGGCACGGGTGCGTCACGCGCAGTTCCCCTCCGCCGGGCGACGGCCGCCAGGTCCGCCCGAGGAGCGATCAGAGGGGGTAGGTGTGTTGGAGCCGTACTGCTCGGACATACGGGGTGCGCGCAGCGCCCGGGGAGCCGGGGTGGGGACCCGATGACCACCACGCGATTAGGAGCACTGGCCCGCGAGGACCTGCCGTTGCACGCCCTCGCCGAGCGGCTGCTCGCGCTGGCCGAGGCAGGGCTGCCCGCGATGTACCTGCCGGAGGCCGAGACCTTCGTGTTCACCCGGGCGGGCGTCATCTCGCCCGAGGGCGCCCCCCGGCTGGAACAGCGGGGGACCAGCACCCGGTACGCGGCCATCACCGCGCTCGGCGCCCGGTTCCTCCCCGAGGACCGGCAGCGTGCCCTGTTCGGCGGGCGCTCCGCACAGGAGTTCACCGGGCTGCTCGTGGAGCGGCTGCCGGCGGTGGCGAACCTCGGCGACGCGGCGCTCATCGCCTGGGCCGCCGCCGAGACCGGCCACCCCAAACTGACCGACGCCCTCGACCGGGTGGCCGCCCTGGACCTGCCCGGACGGCCCCGGTACACCGTCGAGGCGGCCTGGGTGCTCTCCGCCCTCGTCGCCGCGCGCGCCGCGGCCGACGTGGAGGACCGCATCGCGGCCGCCCGGAGCCGGCTGCTGGCGGCCCGGGTCGGCGACGGCCCGCTCTTCCCGCACGCCACCGGGCCCGGACTGGTCCCCGGATACCGGTCCCACGTGGCCTGCTTCGCCGACCAGACCTATCCGCTGCAGGCGCTGGCCCGGCTGCACGCGAGCGGCGGGGATGCGGAAGCGCTGGAGGCCGCCGACGCCTGCGCCGCCCGCATCTGCGACCTGCAGGGGGACGGCGGACAGTGGTGGTGGCACTACGACGCCCGCACGGGCGGCGTGGTCGAGGGCTACCCGGTCTACAGCGTGCACCAGCACGCGATGGCCCCGACCGCCCTGTTCGACCTGGCCGAAGCCGGCGGCACCGACTTCGGTCCTGCGATCCGCCGGGGGCTGCGCTGGATGACGCAGGTGCCCGAACTCGCCGGGCCCGCCGGGACCCCGCGGGAGCCGATGATCCGCGAGGACTTCGGCGTCACCTGGCGCAAGGTCTACCGCGGCGATCCGAAGAAGGCCGTCCGCGCCGCCCGCGGCCTCACCACCCGGGTGGCACCGGGCGCGCGGCTCGCACCGCTGGACCGGGTCTTCCGCCCCGGCGCCGTGGACCGGGAGTGCCGGCCGTACGAGTTCGGCTGGCTCCTCTTCGCATGGCTCGGGGGGACCCAGAGATGACCCGACGACACACCCTCTTCGGGATCCGGCTCGACGCCCTGACCATGGAAGAGACCGTGCAGCGCTGCCTGGAGGCGGTGCGGCGCGGCGAACAGATCGAGATCGGGATGGTCAACGCCGCCAAGCTCGTCAACATGCGGCGCGACCCCCGCCTCGCCGAGGCGGTCGCCGGCTGCGACCTCGTCCTGGCCGACGGCCAGGCGGTGGTCTGGGCGGGCCGCGTCCTCGGCGTCCGGCTGCCCGAGCGGGTCGCCGGCATCGACCTGTTCATGCGCCTGCTCGCCGCGGCCGAGGCGGCGGACATCCCCGTCTACCTGCTCGGCGCCCGGCAGGAGGTCCTGGAGATGATGCTCCGGCAGATCTCCGAACGCTTCCCCGAACTGCGGGTCGCCGGGAGCCGCAACGGCTACTTCGCCGACGGGGACCAGGAGGCGATCGCCGACGCCGTCGCGGACAGCCGCGCGCAGCTGCTGTTCCTCGGCATGACCTCGCCCAAGAAGGAGATCTTCACCGCCGGCTACGGCAAGCGCACCGGCGCCCACGTCGTGCACGGCGTCGGCGGCTCCTTCGACATCCTCGCCGGCATCACCAAACGGGCCCCACTGATCTGGCAGCGGATGGGACTCGAATGGTTCTACCGCACCCTCCAGGAACCGCGCCGCCTCGGCAAGCGCTACCTCACCACCAACGCCGCCTTCCTCGCCATGACGGTCCGGGAGCTCATCCACCGCACACCGTCCGCCGGTTCCGCGAACAGGAGTCACTGATGCGTGTCGTCGTCGTGGGACAGGGATACGTCGGACTGCCGCTGGCCATCCGGGCCGCCGAGGTCGGACACCAGGTGATCGGGTACGACGTGGACACGCGGCGGGTCAAGAGCCTCGCCGCCGGCGAGTCGTACGTGGAGGACGTCTCCTCCGAACGGCTGAACCGGGCGCTGGCGAACGGCACCTACCGCCCGAGCGAACTGGCCCGGGACTGCGGCGGCTTCGACGTCGCCGTCGTCACCGTCCCCACCCCGTTACAGGACGGTGCCCCCGACCTGCGCTACATCGAGGAGTCGGCGCACACCCTGGCCCGCTTCCTGCGCCCGGGCGCGACCGTCGTCCTGGAGTCCACCACCTATCCGGGCACCACCGAGGAGCTCTTCGCGCCCATCCTGGAGGACGGCTCCGGGCTCACCGCGGGCGAGGACTTCCACCTCGGCTACAGCCCCGAGCGGATCGACCCCGGGAACACCGTCTGGGGCTTCCAGCAGACCCCCAAGGTGGTCTCCGGCGTCGACGCCCGTTCCCTGAAGGCCGTCGAGGCCTTCTACGGGGAACTCGTCGACACCACGGTCCCGGTGCGCTCGCCCAAGGAGGCCGAACTGGCCAAACTGCTGGAGAACACCTTCCGGCACGTGAACATCGCCCTGGTCAACGAGATCGCGATGTTCGCCCGCCACCTCGACATCGACGTCTGGCAGGCCATCGAGGCGGCGTCCAGCAAGCCCTTCGGCTTCATGAAGTTCACCCCCGGCCCGGGCGTCGGCGGCCACTGCCTGCCGATCGACCCCTCGTACCTGAACTGGCGGGTGCAGCGCGAACTCGGCCAGAACTTCCGCTTCGTCGAACTCGCCAACGACATCAACAACCACATGCCCGAGTACGTGACGCGCCGCGTGATCGACGCGCTCAACGCGAGGCGCCGCTCGGTCAACGGCTCCCGGGTCCTGCTGCTCGGGCTGGCGTACAAGAAGAACACCGGCGACGCGCGCGAGTCCCCCGCCGTACGCATCGCGCAGCTGCTCCTCGACATGGGGGCCAGGGTCCGCGCGGCCGATCCCCACGTGGTGGAGAGCATCAAGGTCGACGCCCGCCTCGTACGGGTCGAGCCGACCCGCAAGGAGCTGGCGGCCGCCGACGTGGTCGTCCTGCTCACCGACCACGACTCCTTCGACTACCGGATGGTCACCGAGCACGCCTCCTTCGTCCTCGACTGCCGCAACCGCGTGTCCGGACCCACGGTGGAGGTGCTCTGAGCCGATGACCAGGATCATCTGCGTGGCCGGAGCCCGGCCCAACTACATGAAGATCAAACCGGTGATGGACGCACTGGAGCGCCGCGGCGCCGAGGTGGTCCTCGTCCACACCGGGCAGCACTACGACGAGTCCATGAACGACGTGTTCTTCCGCGACCTCGGCATCCGCCCGCCCGACCGCTACCTGGGCGCCGGATCCGGCAGCCACGCCCAGCAGACCGGGCGGGTGATGGCGGCCTTCGAGCCGCTGCTCGACGAGCTGGCCCCGGACGCGGTGGTGGTGGTCGGCGACATCAACTCCACCCTCGCCTGCGCCCTGGTGACCGCGAAGGCCGGCCCGCTGCTGGCCCACGTGGAGGCGGGCCTGCGCAGCCGGGACTGGAGCATGCCGGAGGAGGTCAACCGGGTCGCCACCGACCGGCTCAGCGACTTCCTGCTGGCCCCCTCGCCCGACGCGGCCGCGAACCTGCGGGCGGAGGGCTACCGGGACGACCAGATCCACGTGGTCGGCAACGTCATGATCGACACCCTCCTCGCCAACCTGGACCGGGCCAGGCGGTCCGACGTCCTGGACCGGTACGGGCTGACCCGCGGCGGGTACGGCCTGGTCACCCTGCACCGCCCGGCCAACGTGGACGACCCGGCGGCGCTGCGCGGCCTGCTGAAGGCCCTGGGCGAGATCGCCGACCGCTGCCCGCTGCTGCTGCCCGTGCACCCGCGGGCCGCGGAGCGGCTGGCCGAACTGGGCGTGCCCGGCGGCATCCGGCTGGTACCGGCCGCCGGATACCTCGACTTCATCGCCCTGCAGGACTCCGCCCGCCTGGTGCTCACCGACTCCGGCGGCGTCCAGGAGGAGACCACCGCCCTGGGCGTGCCCTGCGTGACCCTGCGGGACAACACCGAGCGTCCCATCACCGTGGAGGAGGGCACCAACGTACTGGCGGGCACGGATCCGGAGCGCATCACGGACATCGTGCACCGGGTGCTCGACCATCCGCCCGCGCCGCGCTGCCCCGGGCTCTGGGACGGCCGGGCGAGCGACCGCATCGCCGCGGTCCTGCTGGACGGCCCGCCCGCCCACGCCCGGCCCCGACCCACCGACCTGGTCCCGCGCGCGGCGGCCACCGACCCGCAGCACGTGCTGTAAACGCAATTCGAAGGGGAAGACCATGGATCTCGCGGAGATCTGGCGGGTCATGCGCAGGCGCTGGTACGTACTGCTGCCCGGGCTGCTGCTCACGGCGGCGCTGACCGCCGCCGTGTACCTGCTGGTCCCGGTGGAGTACCGGTCGCAGAGCACCGTGACGCTGCTGAACTCGAAGAAGGCCACGGTGGCCTTCGACGGCAACCCCTTCCTGAGCACCCAGGCCTCGCTCACCGGGATGGCCGACGGCCTGGCCCGCAACCTCAACTCCGACGACTCCAAGGCCGAACTCAAGGCCCTGGGCGTCACCGGAGTGCACGAGGCGAAGATCGCCGACAACGCGCTCGGCCCCTACATGTGGCTGAGCGTCGTCGGGACCGACCCGGCCGCCGTGCTGAAGTCGGACGAGATACTGACCGCCTACGCCGAGAAGCGGCTGCTGGAGTTCCAGACCCAGCAGTCGGTCCAGCCGGAGGCCATGATCCGGATGACCACGATCGTGCCACCGCAGAAACCGGAGGCGCAGACCAAGGCCAGGCTCCAGTTCCTCGTCATGGCGGGCGCGCTGGGCTTCGTGCTCAGCCTGGTCGCCACCTTCTTCGTCGAGGCCCGGCGACGCAGCCCCGGCAAGCACCGGCCCGCAGCCGACGAGGCCGGCGAACCGGCACCCGGGCCCGCCGCCGACCCGTCGGACACCCTGCGCATGACCGTCGCGCACCCGGCCGGTTCACACCCGGCCGGTTCACACCCGGCCGGTTCGCACCCGGCCGGATCCCGCACGGGCGGGTCGCCGTGACAGGCTCCGGAACGGACACGGAGACGGACAGCAAGGCCACCCCGGCGGCGCCGTCGCTGGGGCGCAAGGTCGGCTCCGCGGCCAAGTGGAGCCTGGTCAACACCGTTGTCATGCGCCTCGGCAACTTCGTCACCGGCATCATCCTGGCCCGCTTCTTCCTCGGCCCCGAGGCCTGGGGCGTGTACGGGATCGCCCAGACGGTCCTGCTGGTCCTGCTCTCCGCGAACGAACTCGGCGTCTCCCTCGCGATCGTGCGCTGGGAAGGCGATCCGCGCCGCTTCGCTCCGACCGTCCTCACCCTGAGCGCGGTCTCCAGCTGCCTGCTGTACGCCGTGCTGTTCGCGGCGGCTCCCGCGGTGGCCGGCGTACTCGGCTCGCCCGAGGCCTCCGGCGTGCTGCGCGTGATGTGCCTGTGCGTGGTCCTCGACGGGCTGTCCCAGGTACCCGCAGGGTTCCTCACCCGGGAGTTCGCTCAGGGCCGGCGGATGGCCGTCGACGGGCTCAACTTCGTCCTCAGCACCGCGGTGACCCTGCTGCTGGCCGTGGACGGCTGGGGCGCGATGAGCTTCGCCTGGGGCTCCGTGGTGGGCAACGTGGCCGCGCTCATCGGCTGCTGCCTCGCCGCACCCGGCACCCTGAGGTTCGGCTGGGACCGGGAGCAGGCCCGCGCGCTGCTGAAGTTCGGGCTGCCCCTCGCCGGGGCCAGCATGCTCGCCCTCGGCGTGGTCAACGTGGACACCATGGTGGTCGGCTCGGCCTTGGACCCGCTGGCCCTGGGCTTCTACGTGCTCGCCTTCAACATCTCCGGCTGGCCCGTCCGCATCATCTCCGAAGCGGCCCGCCGCGTCTCCTTCGCCGGCTTCTCCCGGCTCGCCGGCACACCGAAGGCGCTGGCCGCCGGATTCGGCCGGGCCCTCGGCGTCGTGATGGCCGCCACCGTTCCGCTCTGCGTCCTGCTGGCCGCCCTCGCCGCCCCGATCGTGGAACTCGTCTACGGCGAGCGCTGGCTGCCCGCCGCCCGTGCCCTGCCCTGGCTGATGGCGCTCGGCCTGGTCCGCATCGGCTGCGAACTCGCCTACGACTGCCTGGTGGCCATCGGCAGGCGCCGCTCGCTCATCGGGGTCCAGGGACTCTGGCTCCTCCTCCTGATCCCGGCCCTCGTGTACGGCGCCCACACCGGCGGGATCGTCGGGGTGGCCCAGGGGCACGTCCTGGTCGCCGGCGCCGTCGTGGTGCCGGTGTTCCTCCTCGCCCTGCACCGCGGCGGCATCCGCCTCGGCACCGTCGCACGGGCCTGCGCCTGGCCCCTCCTGGGCGGAGCGGTGATGACCGCCGTGGTCCTCGGCCTCGAGCGGTACCTCGGCGACGGCGTGCTCGCGCTCCTCGCCACCGCAGCCGCCGGCACCCTGTGCTACGCCGTGTGCCTGCTGCCCGCCCGCTCGCTGATCCGGGGGTAGAGAGCCGTGACAAGGAACCGCAAACGCCTCGGGGCGTGGCTGCTCGCCGGATTGCTGCTGGCCGCCGGCCTCACCCTGTACCGGGCCGACCGCACCGGGGTCGGCGAGCCCTCGGCCGGACCCTCCGCCACCCCGGTGGCCACGCTCCCGGGTACGGCCGCGCCCACCCCCTCGGCCACCACCCCGAGCCCCTCGGCCACCCCGTCCCCGAAGCCCTCGCCGGGCGCGAGCGAACCGCCGTCCACCGCCCCCGCCTGCACCTCGCCCGGCTCCTGCGGTTTCCCCGACGCGAGCAGCACCGGCCCGCGGATCTCCCTGGAGCGGCACGACACGGGGAACATGTCGATCAAGAAGGACGGCACGGTCATCAAGGGCTGGGACATCCGCGGCTCGCTCGACGTCTACGCCAACGACGTCACCGTCATCGACAGCAGGATCACCTCGGCCAACTGGTGGGGGATCAACCTGCGCCCCGGCTTCAGCGGGCTGAAGGTCCTGCACACCACCATCACGGCCGTCCCGGGCAAGGGCCCCGACAACGGAGGGGTGAACTACGCCGTCTCGAACATGGGCGGCAGCTCGATCGAGGTCGGCTGGTGCGACATCTCCGTGTTCGGCAACGCCCTGTCCATGGGACAGGGGGACCTGCACGACAACTACGTCCACGACCTCGTCGCCTTCCGCAACCAGGGCGGTGAATGGCAGCACATCGACGCCGTCATCAGCGGAGGCGGCAACAAGGGCCGGCTGACCATCCGCCGCAACACCCTGCTGAACTCCACCCCGGTGGACAAGGGGGCCACCGCGGCCGTCGGCCTGTTCGCCGACACGGGCGTCGTCTCCTCCGTCGTCGTCGACGGCAACTGGCTGGCCGGGGGAGCGTACGCGCTCTACGGCGGCGGCCCGGGCGCCACCGGCATCCAGGTCACGGACAACGTCTTCTCCACCCAGTACCACCCGGCCGCCGGAGCCTACGGTCCGGTCACCGCCTGGAACGCGGGCGGCGCCGGGAACGTGTGGAAGGGCAACCGCATGTCCGACGGCCGGCCCGTCGTCCCCGAACCCAGCAGCTGAGACGGAGAGTTCATGATGCGCCGGATCGCGCGGGCCCCCTGGGAGCTGCTCAAGCGGACCTTCGGCTGGCTGGTGCTCTTCGAGGCCAGGAACAAACTCCTGCTGGCCCCCTCCGCCCTGCGGCTGCGGCGCTTCGAGGACACCGAGACCGCCCGCCTCGCCGCCGTCCTCGTACGGCCCCCCGCCGCCCGCGTCGCCACCGTGATCGCCACCCACCGGCGCCCCGAGGCCCTGCGCGCGGCGGTCCGCTCGGCACTGGGGCAGACCGTGACCGACCAGGTGGTCATCGTCGTCGACGACGGCGCCGGACTGCCCGGACTGCCCGCCGACCCAAGGCTGTTCGCGGTGTCCCTGGCCCGCAACACGGCGACCGCCGGAGTCGTGCGCAACGTGGGGATCCGGCTGACGAGGTCGCGCTACGTGGCCTTCCTGGACGACGACAACCTGTGGGAGCCCGACCACCTGGAGCAGGCCCTGGCGGCCCTGGAGCCGGCCGGCGGGCCCGACGCCGTCTACACCGCGCTGCGCAGGGTGCTGCCCGACGGCACGGAACGGGACGTCCTGTCGGTGCCCTTCGACCGGCGCCGCGCCGCCCACGAGGCCTTCCTGGACACCAACGCCTTCGTGGCGCGGCGCAACCGGTCCCTGTACTTCAGCCGGCTGCGCCGCACCCCCGAGGTGCTGCCCCGCGAGGACTGGGAGCTCGTGCGCCGCTACGCCCGCCGCCACGAGGTGCGCCACCTGCCCCGCCCCACCGTCCGCTACCTGGTCAACCCGGACAGCTTCTACACCGCCTGGGACGGGCCGGCGCCCACCGGCTGATCAGGGCCCGGGAGTCGCGCGCAGCGCGGACGGGCTCGCCAGGGCGCGGGCGGCCGCCAGACTGGCCGGGCGGCCGAGCGCCGCCCGCGAGGTCTCCCGCAGCAGGACGGCCGCGCGGAAGGCGGCGGTCGCCGCGGCCCCGTGCCGGCGCTCGTAGAGCCGGACCCGGTTGAGCGTCAGCAGGGTCCACAGCCGCGGCGACACCTGCGAGTCCCCGCCGAGGTGGGTGGCCGAGGCCGAGGGCTCCAGCCGGGTGACGAAGCCGCGGTCCCGGGCCCGCAGGCAGAACTCGGTCTCCTCCGAGTAGAGGAAGAACGATTCGTCCCAGGGCCCGCACGCGGCCAGGCACTCCCGGGACACCGCCATCAGCGCGCCGGTCGCCCAGTCGGCGACCGTCGCCCGCTCGTACGCCGACGGGGCGGTGACCAGCTCGCTCCAGCGCGGGAAGCGCCCGGCCCGGCGGTTGCCCAGCACCGCCTCGCCGAGCGCCCGGGTCACGCGGGACTCGCGGCGCAGCGAGTACAGGAGCGTGCGGCCGTCCTCCTCGTACAGCAGCGGGACACTGATCCCGACCCGGCCGCCGCCGGGCACGACGGCGTCGAAGGCGTCCACGAGCACCTTGGCGCAGCCGCGCCGCATCCGGACGTCGGGATTGGACACCAGGGCCGCCCGGAAGCCGCCCTCCCATCCGGCGGCGGCTCCGAGGGCGGCGTTCACCCCGGCCGCGTACCCGGCGTTGCGGCCGGTCTGGACGACCGTCGCCTCCGGGGCCAGGGAGCGGACCACGTCCACGGTGTCGTCGGCCGAGTCGTTGTCGGCGACGACCAGGCGCCAGTCCGTCCCGGCCATGCCCTCCGGCAGCGAGGCGAGGAACTCCGGAATCACCGCGGCGCTGTTCCAGGTGACGACGACGACGGTTACGGGACCGGCTGCCTGTGCTCGGGCCGGCGGGACGGGGCGGCGGGGTGCGGGGCGGCTGAAGGACATGGGGACTCCACGGTGCGGGGCTCCGGCGCCGCGCGCCGGATGAAGCCGAGGTAACTGCCTCCGGCGGCGATCGTCAGGAAGAACATCCCGGCGAACATCGGGAAGCTGAGGGCGTCGAAGGTGGCGCTGATGACCAGCGAGACGAGGGCCGAGGCGAAGAACGCCTGCCCCAGCTCCCGGTCGGACTCGGTGCGGGCCAGCCGTCGGATGGCGCCGCCCTGGTGGATGCCGGTGAACAGGAGGACCAGGAGCGCGAGCAGCCCCACGAGGCCCATCTCCGCCAGGGTGAGCATGTACTGGTTGTCGGTGAAGAAGAAGAGCTCCGGCAGGAAGGTCCCGAAGCCCCGCCCGAACAGCGGGCGTTCTCCGAGGTACGGGACGATCGCGCTGTACTTGACCGTCCGGGCCTGGGTGCTGCTGTCGGAGTTCGTCAGGAAGGAGCCGAACAGGGTGGTGATGGTGCCGATCAGCCCGGGGACGATCACCTTGAAACAGGCCACCGAGCCCAGCAGCAGACCGATCGCGGCCCACCGCCGCTCCGGCTTCCAGCGCAGCACCATCACCAGGACCACGATCAGCGCGCCGATGATGGAGGTCCGCGACACCGTCAGCGGCAGGGCGCCGCCCATCAGCACCACGGGCCCCCAGCGGCGCAGGGCGCTCAGGTGCCGCCGTACCGGATCGAAGGCCTGCTGCACGGCGAAGGGCAGCAGGATGGCGAGCATCCCGCCGAACTCCAGGGGCTGCGCCGTGGTGGAACGCGGCCGGGTGAAGGAGCCGCGGTCCAGGGTGGTGATCTGGGCGACGCTCGACTGGAGGCCCGGGATGCTGATCTTGTCGGCGATGTTGGTCGCGGTGAAGAAGTCGTAGTAGCCGATGGCGGCCACCACCGCCCCCATCACGACGGCCCGGCGCAGCAGGACGTCGAGCCGGTCCCGGTCCTGGATCCCGGCGGAGACCAGCACCACCAGGGACACCCAGACGAGCAGCCCGATCAGACCGCGGTCCGCCGCCAGGACCTCCTTGTGCGAGCTGCCGCGCGTCGCGTTCGCGAGGTAGGAGGCCAGGACGGAGAAGGCCAGCAGACACATCACCACCCGGGGCAGCCGGGTGCCGGCGGCCGGCCGGAGCCGGCCGGTGAGCCAGGCCGCCAGGTACCAGAACAGGCACAGGAGCGCGAACACGTTGGCCGGGGTGCCCACCCCGCCCATCCCGGGCAGGGTCAGGTTCGAGGGGATGAAGAACGCCAGCGCCAGATAGCAGCTGAGCAGGGCGGTCGCGTCCAGCTGCCGCCCCCACGGCTTGCGTCGGCCGCGTCCCCGCGTCCCGGCGGCCGAGGCGGCCGCAGCGCGCCTGCGGGCGAGCGCAGCCAGCACGCTGTCCGTCAGGAAGGACAGCGTGAACGCGCTGGTGGTGCCGAGGATGACGACGCCCAGCACCTGCTGGTAGCGGCTCTTGAGCTGCGGCACCGGGGTCTGCGGCAGCACCACGGGGGCGGTCTGCACGAAGTACGCGGGCTTGACCTTGGCGGCCGCCTGCAGTGCGTTGAGCTGCTCCCCGGCGAAGGCGGTGAGCGTGTTCGTCTCGTCGAGCACCTTCGAACGGTCGGTCCCCGTGACGGTCAGCGTGATCACCGGGCCCGAGGTGTTCGCGGCGAACCCGACCGTGTAGGGATCGGTCACGCCGAGGCCGTACAGGTCCCGCGCCGCGTCCGTGCCCGACAGCGTCCTGATCAGCACGTCCGCGGTCACGACGAGCGTACCGCCGGCGTTGGAGATGGGATTGCCGAAGGCGGGGGCCAGTTCGGCCACCGCCGTCGAGTCGAGCAGCGCCACCGAACTCTGCGACTGGTACGACACCGGCACCGACCGGTACAGGTGCAGACCCGCGAGGAGACTGATCAGCGTGAGGGGCACCATCACGTACCAGCGGCGGCGCAGCACCGCGACGATCTCACCGATGCTCACGAACACCCCCCGCAGGGCGCCCAATTGATGGCGGACCTACCCGTGTCCTGGAAAGATCGGTCACGACGGAAGGAATCCCCGTGTCGCCTGGTGAGTTGGTCCGTGCGCTGCGTCGGCGCTGGTACGTCCTGGTCCTGGCCGCGGTGCTCGCGGCCGCCGGAGCGGTGCAGGTGCTCCACCCCACCCAGACGTACCTGAGCACGGCGATCGTGGTGGTCAAGCCGCCGGTGACCGACAACCAGCCCAACCAGCTGGCCAATCTGCAGCCGCCGCTCGCCGCCGTCTCCTACGCGGCGGTCCAGCAGCTGGGCTCGCCCGCGGGGGCGGCCGAGCTCCGCGCCGCGGGAGTCCGCGGCACCTACCGGCTGATCCCGCGCAACAGCGGGACCAGCGTCACCCCCCGCTACCTGATCCCCTCGCTGCAGGTCCAGGCGGAGCAGTCCGACCCCGCCGCCGCCGACACGGCCGTCCGGAAGATCATCGAGATCTACACGAAGCACCTGACGGACATGCAGACGCAGCAGGCCATCCCGGAGCAGGCGCGGATGAGCGTGACCCTCCTCGTGCAGCCCACCGCCGTGGCGCAGACCGGCACCAAGAGCCGGGGCCTCGCCGGGGTGGCGCTGCTGGCCGCGGTCGCCGGCGTCGCGGCGGCGCTGTGGTCCGACCAGCTCCTGACCCGCCGAAGCCGGCGCCGGCGTACGGACGCCGACGCCGGAGCCGGGCCGGGAGCCCCGGCCGAGGAGCCCGAGCCGGCGCCCCTCGTCGGGGCGGCCCGCTGAACGGAGCCGGGGGGTGAACCGAGGGCGCATCAGATCCCTCGGCGCTTCCAGGATCGCCACCACAGCCACTCCCGCCCCCGGTCGGCGACGGCCGAGAGCACCAGCGGCTGGAGGTACGGCATGACACGCGCCCCGACCCGCCGACGCCTGCGCAGCGCCCGGTACTCGGCCAGCGACGTGTAGCCCCCCGGCAGGCACTCGGCGGCGAACTCCACAAGCTCGTCGACCGGCACCAGCGCGGTGCGTCCCCGGTCGTAGGCCCGGTAGGCGCGCCGCAGCGCGTACCGGGCGAGCCGGGTGCGCGCCGCCACCGACAGCCGGTCGGCCCCCGGGAGCAGGTCGGCGCACTTGTCGAGCACCGAGTCGAAGGCGACGAGGCGCTGGCGCAGGTCGTCGAGCTGCCCGCCGAAGTCCGTGGTGGACATGTTGTTGCCGTGGACGCGGTAGAAGGCCTGATCGGCGCCCCGGACGTAGCCCACGTCGGCGTGCGCCGCGAGCCGCATCCACATCTCGATGTCGCCGGCGTGCGGCAGCTCCGGATCGTAGCCGCCGACCTTGCGCTGGAGACTGGTCCGGACGACCACCTCGGGTGAGGTGATGCACCCGGTGCCCTCCCGGAACCGCCGCTCCAGCCACCACCGCCCGGGGTAGACCACCGACCCCGTGCTGTGGGTACGGGCCGCCGGCAGCGGCCCGCCGTGCCGGAAGCGCAGCGGCCTGCCGTAGGCGAAGCCCGCCTCCGGATGGGCGTCGAGCAGGGCGGCGGCGCGCACCAGGGCCCCGGGTACCAGCCGGTCGTCCGCCGACAGCAGGGCGACGTAGTCCCCGTCGGCCCACTCCAGCAGCCCCTCGTTGTAGGTGGCGATGTGCCCCTGGTTGCGCGCGTGGACCCGTACCTCGATCCGCGGGTCGGCGGCCGCGAGAGCGCGCGCGACCTCCGCGGAGTCGTCGGGCGAGGCGTCGTCGATGATCAGTACCCGGACGTCCACGCCCTCCTGTTCGTCCAGGACGCTCTTGACGCAGTCGGCCAGGAAGTGGCCGTACTTGTAGCAGGGGATCACCACGCTGACGGTGCTCACGGGCCGGACACCTCCGTGGAGCCCGACTGGATGCCGGACGGCAGGGTGGTGGTGAAGATCGGGCCGACCCAGTAGTTCACGGAGCCGAAGGTGTTCGAGGGGAAGGCCGTGGCCGACCCGTACTTGTAGAGGCCGTTGGCGCTTCCGGCCGCGTCGGCCGGGGCCATCAGCGGGTAGGAGCGGTGCGCGCCGCTGAAGTAGCCGCCGTCCACCGAGTAGTTGCCGTTCGGTGCGTGGTAGGAGGCCACGTACGTGGTGCCCGCCGTGATGGGCACGGGCGTGGCGAACTGCAGCTGCTGCCAGCCCGACAGGGTCTCGCTGCCGAAGGTTCCGGTGGCCAGCAGCGTGCCGGAGGCCGACCACAGGCTGCCGGTGTGCGTACCCGTGTTGCCGGGACCCTTGTAGAAGGTGACGCCGGTGATGTAGCCGTTGACCGCGGACTGGAAGCGGGTGCCCAGTTCCACGGAGTTGGCGTCGTCGCCCACGTTGGCGGTGCTCGGTGTCGCGGTACCGCTCCACAGGGTGCAGGGGCAGTTCACCGTCGGCGGGCTCGCGCTGGTCGTGAAGTTCCAGGTGACCGGCGCGGCCATGGCGTTGCCCCACAGGTCGGATGCCTGGACGGACGCCGTGTAGGCGGTGTTCAGGGCGAGTTCGGACGAGGGGGTGAAGGTGGCGCTGTTCGACGCGCCCAGGGTCTTGGTGCCCGGGACGGTCGCGCCGCCGGAGTCCTTCACCGTGAACACGAGCGAGTCCGCGTCGACGGCGGTGCTGAAGGTGGCCGTCACCGCCGCCGTGATCGGGGTGCCGGTCGCCGCGGACTGCGGCGAGGTCGAGGCGACCGTGGGCGGGGTCGTGCTCGCCGTGGAGGTGTCGAGGACGGCGTCCACCCAGTAGTTGCTGCCGGACGCGGCTTTGTTCGGGAAGCCGCCCGTGCCGCTGTAGCGGTAGACGCCGTTTCCGCCGTCGGTGCCGCTCTTGAGCGCGGTGAGCGGGGCCAGCCCCGCGTCGCCGCCCGCGAAGGTGTTGTCGAAGGAGTAGCCGCCGTGCGGGGCGAAGTAGGAGGCGATGTAGGTGGTGTTCGGCTTGACCGGCACCGGGGAGGCGAAGTTCAGCTGCTGCCAGCCGGACGCCGTCTCGTTGGTGAAGGTGCCGGTGGCCAGGCGCTGGCCGGTGCTGCTCCACAGGCTGCCCGTATGGGTCCCGCTGTTGGCGGGGGACTTGTAGAACCGGACACCGGTGATCGAACCGGCCACCGAGGAGCGGATCTTCACGCCGAGTTCGACGGCGCTGCCGTCACCGGCGTTGACCGTGCCCGGCACGGCCGCGGCCGGCCAGATGGTGCAGGGGCACTGCTGGGGCCCGACCGTCAGGGGAACCGTGGTGGTCGCGCCGATGTTGACGCTGTCGTCCACCGCGCGCACCTTGACCTGCACCGCGCCCGGGGCGGTCGGGGTCCACTGGTAGCTCCAGGACCCGAGGCCCGTGGTCGCCTTCCAGGTGGTCCCGCCGTCGGTGGACACCTCCACGCGGGCCACCACACCGCCGCCGGTGTCGGCCGCCGTGCCCGTGACGGTCACGGGACGCAGCGCCGGCACGGTGGCGTTCGCCGCCGGGCTGGTCACGGTGACGGCCGGGCCGACGGTGTCCGTGGACGCGGTGGAGGCGACCAGGTCGGTCTGCAGCGACTTGGGCTGGACGCCCATGTCGGCGAACACGTTCACCGTGGCCTGCTGCATGCGCTTGTCCGCGGTGACCACCGCGTCGTCCGGATTGCCGGTGGGCATGTTGGTCAGGCCCCAGGACCACTGCACCGTGCCCGCGCCGAACACCAGGGCGTTCGAGGTCTGGTCGCGGAAGGCCACCAGGCTGTGCGTCGCGGTGCCGTTCCCGTACGTGTTGCCGTAGTCCTTCAGGAGCTTGCCGTCGTCGATGTCCACCGTGGTGGACGACATCTGGATCTGCCCGGCCGGCCGGCTGGCGTTCTCCACGTCGCTGTCCCACTCGTAGCCGAGCGTGCCGGTGGGGAAGGTGGCGGTCTGCGAGGGCGTGAGGTTCGCGACGCTGGTGTTGCGCCACAGCCGCTGCTTCGCGAAGGTCCCCGGCACGGTGATCGCGTCACTGCGGTAGCCGTTGACGCTGAACATCGAGCCGGTCAGCTGGTTCTGCGGCTGGAAGGGCCGCCCGCCCGTGGCGCTGGCCGGGTCCATGAAGGTGCCCGTCCAGATCCCGCTCGGGTCGGGGATGCCGTTCGGCTGCGGGAAGGACAGCTTGGTCTCCTTGTACGAGACCAGCGTCCGGTTCGGGGTGGAGGCGCCGTCGATGCTCGGGGCGAGGCGGGTCTTCCAGAAGATCTCGTTGCCGCTGAAGTACGTCTGGTGGACCCCGGCCCGGCGCGCGTTCAGCGCGTTCGTGAACTGGTCCTGGGTCCAGTACTCGTCGTGCCCCGAGGACAGGAACACCTTGTGGTTGCGCAGCAGGGTCCCGCCGCGGACCGACATGTCGATCCCGGACATGTAGCTCACGTCGTAGCCGTTGCGCTCCAGCCACGACACCATCTGGAACTCGGACCCGTAGATCCCGTTGTCCCCGCCGATGTCCATGGGCCGGTTGTAACTGACCTCGTACGCACGGCCGTCCGGGGCCGGGCCGCCGCCGTCGTACAGGTCCTGGCCGCCGTAGTTGTTGTACGCCTGCCAGGTCTGGTCGCTGGTCTGCACGACGACGTCGGAGTGGCTGGAGTCGTTGCGGACGACGAACGGGTAGGGCATCACGCCGTTGCCGTCCGCCTGGTCGAAGTTGACCACGTACAGACCGGAGACGGCGTCGGCCGGCACCGTCCACGTCGCGGTGACGGGCCAGTTGCCGCAGTCGACCAGGCCGGTGGAGGCCTTGGTGGTGCAGGCGGCCGGGCTCGCGCCCGGCGCGAAGTTCGCCGGGTACGTCTGCGCCGCCTGGGCCGCGGTCGACAGCAGGCGGGCCCCGGTGCCTCCGTAGTGGCCGAGGCGGTAGACGGAGACGCGGTACGGCGTCGGCGACTGGATCTTGAACTGCACGGTGTCGCCCGCCTGGACGCTCGTCTGGGCGGGGAACCCCTTGATGTCGCCGTACGCGCTGGGCGCGAACCACTCCTCCATCGGGGTGCCCGGCTTGGAGTTCTCGCACACGACCGCGTTCGTGGTGGGACCGCAGGGATCGGCCGCACCGGCCACCGCGGCCGGTGGCAGGACCGTGGCCATCAGGGCCGCGACCACGGTGAAGAGACCGTGCCGCAGCAGCCTTGTCCGTCTGTTCATCTGGACCTCATCGTTTACGTCAGCACGCGGGGGGTCAGTGCAGGGCGCCGGAGAGCGCGTCCACGACCCGCTGCTGTTGGGCAGCGGTGATCTGCGGGAAGAGGGGGAGGGAGAGCATCCTGTCGGCGGCCCGCTCGGCGTGCGGGAAGTCGCCGCGGCCGTGGCCGAGGTGGCCGAAGGCCGGGGTGAGGTGGACCGGGGCCGGATAGTGCACGCCCGCGCCGATGCCCTCCGCGTTGAGCTTGCCGACGACGGCGTCGCGGTCCGCTCCGGCGACCCGTACGACGTACAGGTGCCACACGTGGACGTTGCCCGGCGCCGTGACCGGCAGGGTCACCCGGCCGGCGGCGGCGAGTTCGCCCAGCAGGGCGTCGTAGCGGGCGGCGGCGGCCCGGCGGGCCGCGTTCCCCTCCGCCAGCCGGGCCAGCTTCGCCCGCAGGACCACGGCCTGCAGACCGTCCAGCCGGCTGTTGAACCCGGCCACGTCGTGCCGGTACTTGGCGACGCCGCCGTGGTTGGCCAGGGCCCGGACCAGCTCGGCGCGCTCCTCGTCGTCGGTCACCACCGCGCCCGCGTCGCCGTACGCGCCCAGGTTCTTGCCCGGGTAGAAGCTGGTCGCGGCGATGCCCCCGCTGCCGGGGGAGCGGCCGTCCCGGGTCGCGCCCTGGCTCTGCGCGGCGTCCTCGACGACCTTGACGTGCGCGGGCAGCCCGGCGGTGAGTTCCGCGGTGGCGGCGCACTGCCCGTACAGGTGGACCGGGACCACCGCGCGGGTGGCCTTGCCGACCGCCTCCAGTGCGGCCCGCGGGTCCATCAGCAGGGTGTCGGGGAGGCAGTCGACCAGGACCGGCCGGGCGCCGATCCGGGCGACGGCGCCCGCGGTGGCGATGAAGGTGTTGGCGGGCAGCACCACCTCGTCGCCGACGCCGACCCCGCTCGCGCGCAGGGCCAGTTCGAGGGCGTCGGTGCCGTTGGCGACGCCCACGCAGTGGCCGACCCCCGCGAAGTCGGCGTACTCGCGCTCGAACGCACGGACCTCCGCGCCGCCGATGAAGGCGGTGTCGGCGAGCACGCGGTCGAAACCGGCCCGTAATTCCTCGGCGACCTCGGCGTGCGCCGCCTTCAGGTCGACGAGCGGTATCTGGTTCATGCGACTGGGCTCCCCATCCGTGTCTCCGGCCGCAGGCCGGTTCCGATCCCGTTGCTGCCGTCCGGCCGGCCGGACGAGGCCGGCCCGCCGGGTGTGGCCGGCCGGTCGTGTGACCCCGGCCCGCCGGGTGACGCGGGTCCGTCGGACGTGGCCGGTCCGTTGTCCGACCCCGGCCCGTCGTGCGTGGCCGGTCCGTCGTGCGGAGGCGGGTCCGGCCGCCCTTCGTCCGGTGCCGCCGCCGCGGCGTGCAGTTCGCCGAGCGCCGGCGGGTCCGCCGCGCGCAGCCGGCGGGCCGGGCTCCCCGCCCACACCTCGCCGGCTGGCACGTCGGCGAGGACGGTGCTGCCCATGCCGGTCAGCGACCAGGCGCCGACCCGCACGGATTCGCGCACCAGTGCCCCCGCCCCCACGTACGCACCGCGTTCCACCCGCACCCCGCCGCCGAGGCGCACCCCGGAGGCCAGCGTCGCGAAGTCGCCGACCTCGTCGTCGTGGGTCAGGACGGTGTGCGGCATCACCGCCACGTGCGCGCCGACCCGGACGGCCGCGGTCAGCACGCAGTGCGCGAGCAGCACCGAGCCCGCGCCGACGACGGAGGACGCCGACACCACCGCCGTGGGGTGGACCACCGTCGCGTAGCGGTCGGCGGGCAGCCCCAGGCGCCGCACCAGGCGGGCCCGTACGGCGTAGTCGCGCGGACTGCCCACGCAGACCACCACCCGGGCCGCCGGCAGCGCGTGCACCCGGTCGCAGCCGCCCAGCACCGGCACCCCGTCGACGTCCCGGCCGTGCAGGGCCGGATCGTCGTCGAGGTGGCCGGCGAGCCGCCAGCGCGGAGGGCGGCCGCGGGCCACGTCCGCGGCGGCCGCGTCCCGGACCGCCTGGGCGGTCTCCCGGGCGAACCCGCCCGCGCCGACGATCAGCAGGTCATCGGTCCGGGGCCGTGGCCCGCTCATTCGCCGGCCTGTTCGCGGAGCACCGCCACCACCCGGTCCTGCTCGTCCTGCGTCATGGTGTGGAACAGCGGCAGGATCAGGGAGTCGCGGCTGATCCGCTCCGTCACCGGCAGCGGCGCCGCGCCGTGGCCCGCGTACGCCGGCTCCAGGTGCGAGGCCATGATCCCGCGCCGGGCCGAGATCCCGGCCTCGGAGAGCACCGCGAGCAGCTCGTCCCGGCCGACCGGGAAGTCCTCGGCCAGCAGCACCCAGTACGACTGGAAGTTGCCCTGGCCGTGACCGGGATCCCGCACCGGGCGCAGGCCGGGGACCTCGCGCAGGAGCTCCGCGTACCGGGCCGCCAGCGCCCTCCGCCGGGCCACGATCTCGTCCAGCCTGCCAAGCTGCACCAGGCCGACCGCGGCCTGGATGTCGGTCATCCGGTAGTTGTAGCCGACTTCCAGATAGCTCTCGGCGATCGGCTTGCTGCTCGCGTGCCGCTGGGCGGCCGACACGTTCATGCCGTGCTCGCGCAGCCGGCGCAGCCGCTCCGCCCACTGCGCGTCGTCCGTGGTCAGCATGCCGCCCTCGCCGGTGGTGATCACCTTGCGGGGGTGGAAGGACCAGGCGGCGAGCAGGGCGCCCTGCCCCACCGACTTGCCGCCCACCGTCGCGCCGATGCCGCAGGCGGCGTCCTCCACGAGGGCGACGTCCCAGTCGGCGCAGGCCGCGCGCAGGGCGTGCACGTCCGCGGGCACCCCGCCCTGGTGGACGGCGAGCACCGCCTTCGTCCGCGGCGTGCGGACCGCGTCCACGGTGGCCGGGGTCAGGTTGCCGGTGGCCTCCTCGACGTCCGCGAACACCGGCCGCGCGCCCACGTAGCGCACCGCGTTGGCGGTGGCGATGAAGGACAGCGAGGGGACGACCACCTCGTCGCCCGGGCCCAGGTCCAGCGCGATGAGGGCCAGGTGCAGGGCGGTGGTGCACGAACTCACCGCGATGCCGTGCTCGGCGCCCACCCGCTCGGCGAAGGCCCGCTCGAAGGCGGCGACCCGGGGGCCCTGGGCGACCCAGCCGGAGAGCACCGCGTCGGCAGCGGCCTGCGCCTCCTCCTCGCCCAGCCACGGCACCATCACCGGGATCCGGGGCGGGGCGGCGTCCGGGGCGGCGTCCGGGGCTCGCAGCCGGTCCGGGGCGGCCGGGGCGGCCTGGGTGTTGACGGGTGCGTCGTCGGGTGCGCTGTACGGCGCGCTCATCGGCCCGTCTCCGCGGCCGCGTCGGCGGCGCGCTCGGCCCGCCACCAGTCCACCAGGTCCCGCAGCCCGCCGCGCAGGTCGATCTCCGCCGTGAAGCCGAGGCGCGCCGCGGCGTCCGAGGTGTCCGCGAGCCGGCGGGTCACCCCGTTCACGGCGCGGGCCGGCCCGTGCTCCGGCACCAGGCCGTCCGCGCCCATCGCCTCCAGCAGGCCGAGCGCGAGGTCGAGCAGGCTGGTCTCGGTCCCGCTCGCCACGTTGAACACCTCGTCGGTCAGGTCCGACTCGGCGGCCAGCAGATTGGCCCGCGCGATGTCCCTGACGTGGACGAAGTCCATGGTCTGGGTGCCGTCGCCGAGGATCAGCGGCGGCTCGCCCGCGGCGATCTTCTCCATCCAGCGGATCAGCACCTCGGTGTAGAGCCCGTGGATGTCCATCCGGGGGCCGTACACGTTGAAGTAGCGCAGCGCGACGTAGTCCAGCCCGTACATGGAGTGGAAGCTGCGCAGCATCCCCTCGTTGAAGGCCTTCGCCGCGCCGTAGAAGGTGTCGTTGTTGTACGGGTGGTGGCGCTCGGTGGTCGGGAAGGCCTCGGCCAGCCCGTAGACCGAGGCCGAGGACGAGGCGATCACCTTGCCCACCCCGGCGGCCGCCGCGGCCTCCAGCACGTTGAACGTGCCGTCCACCATCACCTCGTTCGCCAGCCGCGGCTCCTCCGCGCACTGGGTGATCCGGATGGCGGCGAGGTGGAACACCAGCTCGGCGCCATCCGTCGCCTTGCGCACCGCCGTCACGTCGCGGATGTCGCCCTCGACGACGTCCACCACGCCGCTCGGCAGGGCGCGGGCCAGGTTGGCGGTCCGCCCCCGGACGAAGTTGTCGAGCACCACGACCTCGCGTGCCCCGTTGTCCACCAGCAGGTCCACCAGGTGCGAGCCGATGGTGCCCGCTCCGCCGGTGACCAGAATCCTCTTGCCTCGTACGCTGCTCAACGCCCTGCCCCCACTGAATCAATCGGTCGTGGTCCTGCGTGTGAAACGGCCCGCGCATGCCTGCGGACGGCCCGCGAACGCCCGCGCATGCCTGCCGACAGACAGCCCGCGGACGGCCTGCGAACGGCCCGCGAAAGGGCCTGCGAACGGCCCGAAAGGGCCTGCGAACGGTCAGCGCCCGGTGCGCAGACCGACGACCGCGCCGCGGAACTCCAGGCTCCGGGAGGCCGCTTCGAGGATGTCCAGCACCTGCAGTCCGGCCCGGCCGTCGGTCAGCGCCGGCCGTCCCGTGCTGATCGCGGCGGCGAACTCCTCGACCATGCTGCGCAGCGCTTCCTTCTCCCCGATCGCGGGCGCCACCATGTCGCCGGTCCGGTAGGAGACGAGCATGTCGCGGCGCTCGTCGGCGCCGATCTCCTGCGGGGCGCTCAGCTCCACCCCGCGGTCGAACACCGCGACGCGCTGGGAGGGGTTGAGGTCGTCCCACACGAGGGTGCGCTTGGAGCCGCCGACCATGGTGGTGCGCACCTTCGTCGGGGACAGCCAGTTGACGTGCACGTGCGCGATGGCGCCGGTGCTCAGCTGGAGCGTCAGATAAGCCACGCAGGACTGTCCGGCCCCGATCGGATCGGCTCCGTGCGCGGCGACCGCGACGGGCCGGACGTGGTCCGGGAGGATGAAGTCGAGGACCGACAGGTCGTGGGGGGCCAGGTCCCACAGGACGTCGACGTCCTTCTGGACGAGCCCCAGGTTGATCCGTACCGAGTCCACGAAGTGGATCTCGCCGAGCTCGCCGGAGCGGACCATCTCCCGGATGCGGCCCACCGCCGGCGTGTAGCAGTACGTGTGGTCGCACATCAGGGTGAGGCCGCGTTCCTCGGCCTCGTTCACCAGCCGCAGCCCGTCCTCGTACGTGGCGGCCAGCGGCTTCTCCACGAGGACGTGCTTGCCGGCGCGCAGGGCGGCCAGTGCCACCTCCAGGTGCGTGCCCGCGGGGGTGGCCACGGCGACCGCGTCGACGGCCGGGTCGGCGAGGACGGCCGCGTAGTCCGAGGTCGCCTGGACCGTGGAGTACCCGCCCAGCACCTGCCGGGCCCGGTCCACGTCCAGGTCGCAGAGCCACCGCAGCCGGAACTGCGGACTGGACTGGAAGTTGCGCACGAGATTGGGGCCCCAGTAGCCCGCCCCGACCACGGCGACACCTAACGGCTCCGTCCGCCCCGCGTCCTTCGCGCCGTCCTTCACAGTGCTGGGCTCCACAGCGTTCCCCTTCCCTCCGAGCACGCCGCCTGGCGTGTCGACAACTCGTCGCCGGGACGCGTGAGATGGAACGGAAAGCCGTCGACGGCAGGCCGGACGCCTGCGCGACCCGTGCGTGACCTGCTCAACGGTGATGGCCCCCCACAACCGATGCTCTGCGTGATCCGGGTACTGCCCCCCGGCCCGCTGCGTGTTTCCCCCAGGCAGCCGAGCCCGTACCGCGTGCCGAATTCGGTCGGCGCCGCTCAATCTAGTCCACCGGGCCTACCCCCGGGCGGAGTTGGCGGAATCGCCTGGAGCGGGTGTTCGACCGTGCATACTGCCCGGGTGACCAGCATCGTGATACCGGCCCACAACGAGGGCCGGGTCATCGGCCGGCTCCTCGACGCGCTCCTGGCCGACACCCCGGTGTCCGGGCCCGACATCGTCGTGGTGTGCAACGGCTGTACGGACGACACCGCCCGGGTGGCGGGCGCGCGGGGCCCCCGCGTACGGGTGGTGGAGATCCCGACTCCCTCCAAACACACGGCACTTCGGGTCGGCGACGAGCACGCGCGGGGCTTCCCCCGGCTGTACGTGGACGCCGACGTCGTCGTCGGCGCCGCGGACGTACGGGCCCTGGTGGCCGCCCTCGCCGGGAGCCCGGATCTGCTGGCCGCCGCCCCCGGCCGGGACGTGCCGCTGGCCGGCTGCGCCTGGCCGGTGCGGGCGTACTACCGGGTGTGGCAGCGGCTCCCGGCCGTCCGCGAGGGCCTGTTCGGCCGCGGGGTCATCGCGGTGTCCGAGTCCGGGCACGCGCGGATCGCCGCGCTGCCCCCGCTGATGGCCGACGACCTGGCCGCGTCCCAGGCCTTCGGGCCGGGGGAGCGGCGCGTGGTCGAGGCGGCCCGGGTCGTGGTCCATCCGCCGCGCACCTGGTCCGACCTCGTCAGGCGGCGGATCCGTGCGGCGACCTCCTCCGCCGAATTCGAGCGCTTCCAGGCCTCGCGGCGGGACGGATCGCCGACGGCGACGGCGACTTCGACGCCGGAGCAGGCGACCGCCGCGCCGTCCGCCCGCACCGGCACGGCAGATCTGCGCGCCCTGCTGCGGGAACGGCCGCAACTGCTCCCCGGGGTGGTGGTGTTCGTCGTGGCCGCGCTCGCCGCCCGCCGGGGGGCGCGCAAGGCCATCCGCAACCAGGACTTCTCCACCTGGCTGCGGGACGAGAGCAGCCGGCAGGGATGAGCGGGGCGTTCCGGCCGATCAGTGCCGTACGCACACCTGTTGGCCCGTACAACCACTAGGGTTCCACTCGCACGTTCGAGTGACTCAGACCTCGGCATCGGGAGCTCCAGAGCATGTACCTCGCGGACCGCTCCGCGCCCGCGGGCGCGAAGACCGCGCCGGAAGGGGGAGGACCCGGCCGGGCCGCCGTGGTCGCCCCGGCCGTCCTCGCACTCGGCACCGTCAGCCTGATCACCGACATCTCCTCCGAGATGGTCACCGCCGTCCTGCCCCTCTACCTGATCGCCGGGCTGGGCCTGAGCCCCCTCGGCTTCGGCGCGCTCGACGGCGTCTACAACGGGGTCAGCGCCCTGGTGCAGCTGACCGGCGGCCACCTCGCCGACCGGGTCCGCAACCACAAGCTGATCGCCGGCATCGGCTACGGCCTGTCCGCCCTGTGCAAGCCGCTGCTGCTGTTCGCCCACAGCCTGGGCCCGATCAGCGTGATCCTCGCGCTGGAACGCACCGGCAAGGGGCTGCGCACCGCGCCGCGCGACGCGCTCATCTCCCTGTCCACACCGGCCGAGTTACAAGGCCGCGCCTTCGGTGTGCACCGTGCCATGGACACCACCGGGGCGCTGCTCGGCCCGCTCGCCGCCTTCCTCATCCTGAGCATGGCGGTCGACGGCTACGACGCCGTCTTCGGCGTCAGCGCCTGCATCGCCGTGCTCGGCGTCGTGGTGCTCATGCTCTTCGTCCCGTCCGGCGGCGGTGACCTCCGCCCCCGGCGGGCCGGCGTCGGCGCCGGCGTCGACGCCGGTGCAGGCGCCGGTGCCGGCCCGCCGCGCCCGGACCCCGTACGGCTGCGCGACGCACTGGACCTGCTGCGCCTGCCCCGGCTGCGCGCCCTGGCGCTCTGCGCCGTCCTGCTGGGCCTCACCACCGTCAGCGACGCCTTCGTGTACCTGCTGCTGCAGCGCCGCACCGGGATCGGCGAGCAGTGGTTCCCGCTGCTTCCGCTGGGCACCGCCGCCGTGTTCCTGCTGCTCGCCGTACCCGCAGGGTCGCTCGCCGACCGGATCGGCCGGCGCACCGTGTTCCTCACCGGGCACGCCCTCCTGCTGGCCGGCTACGGACTGCTGCTGTGGGCCCCCGACTGGCCCGCGCTGCCCTACCTCGTCCTCGCGCTGCACGGCATGTTCTACGCCGCCACGGACGGGGTGCTGCCCGCCGCCGTCGCCGCCACCGTCCCCGGCCGACTGCGCGCCACCGGCCTGGCCCTGGTCGGCACCGGCCAGGCGCTGGCCCGCTTCTGCTGCTCGCTGGCCTTCGGCGCGGCGTGGACGCTCTGGGGCACCGGCCCGGCCCTGGCCGCCGCGGCGGTCGGGCTGCTGTGCTGCGCGGCCGCCGCGGGCTTCGTCCTGCGTCCGGCGGCCCCCGACGACACGCTCACCCTCCCCGACGGCACCTGCCCCGACGACAGCCGCCCCGACCCGGCCCGACGCCCATGAGGTCCCCCAGATGACACTGACGTTGTCACGCCGCCTGCTCGTCCTCGCGGTGGCGGTGCTGCTGCTCGCGGGCCTCGCCACCGCGTTCGTCCTGCACGCCGCCTCCCGCGCCGACCGGCCGCGCGCGGGGGGCCCGGCGCTCGCCGCGGGTCCGGTCACCCTCGCCCGGCCGGGCGCCCTGGCCTTCCTCAACAGCGCGCAGGGCCCGCACCGCGGAACCCTCGCCTCCGTCCCCGCCGACGCGCCCGACGCGGCGCGCACCGCCTCCGAGCTCAGCTGCCGGCGCTTCCACGCGGCCGCGGGCACCGGCGTGTGTCTGCGTTCGACGCCGGGCGCGCTCGCCCAGGACAACAAGGCCCTGATCGTCGACGCCGAGCTGCGCACGCTGCGCAGCTTCCCCCTCGCGGGCACGCCCAGCCGGGCCCGCGTCTCGCCCAGCGGCCGGTTCGTGGCCTGGACCGTCTTCGTCTCCGGCGAGTCCTACGGGGCCGCGTTCTTCTCCACCCGTACCGCGATCCTGGACACCCGCACCTGGAAGCTCGACGCCAATCTGGAGGAGTTCGCCATCTCCATGGACGGCCGGGACCACCGCGCCCAGGACGTGAACTTCTGGGGCGTCACCTTCACCAAGGACGACGACACCTTCTACGCCACCCTCGCCACGGCCGGCCAGACGCACCTGGTGAAGGGCTCGATCTCCCGGCGGTCCGTCACCACCCTCGCGCAGAACGTCGAATGCCCGTCCCTGTCCCCGGACGAGACGCGCATCGCGTACAAGAAGCGGGTACGGGCCGGAGCCTCGCTGTGGCGCGAGCACGTCATGGACCTGGGCACGCTGCGCGAGCACGCGCTCGCGGAGAAGCGCAGCGTGGACGACCAGGCCCTCTGGCTCGACGACCGCACGCTCGCCTACGGCCTGCCCGCCGACGGCGCCGCCGACGGCACGGACCTGTGGACCGTGCCGGCCGACGGCACCGGCGCCCCGCGCCTGCTGACCCCCGGCGCCTCGTCCCCGGCCCGCCTGGGCTGACAGGGGCGGGCCGGGGCCGGGGACGTGGCCCACCGGCCCGTGGTCCCCGGCCCCACCGGCCCCTGGTCAGCCGTGGTTCACGAACCTCCGCACCCGGTCGATCAGCGCGGCGTTGTCGCGGATCCAGCCGTAGTGCCGGCTGCCCTGCACGCTGTCTCCGAGCGCGAGCTCCCAGTACGTCACCCGCGCGCGCGTGAGCTTGTCGCCGAGCCCCCGTACCCCGCCGGGCGGGGCCATGACGTCGCCCTTGACGGCCACCGCCAGCACCGGCAGCTCCAGCGCGGCCAGCGCGGACTCGAAGTCCACCTCGGAGGAGGGCACCTGGTAGCGGCCCGTCCTGACCTGTGTGGCCATGTCCCGCAGGACCTGCCGGGAGTCGTTCCCCAGGACACCGATGCGCCGGCCGGGGAAGTACCCGTACACCGAGGCGAAGGCGGCCGCGAGCTGGAACCCCGCGAGCATCCCCAGGCTCTGCGGGAAGGGCCAGCCGCGGTAGTGGCAGGACGGGGCGCCCACCAGGACCGCTCCCGCGGCCATGTGCGGCTCCTGGCCGAGGTAGAGGGCGCCGAGCTGCCCGCCGAGGCTGTGCCCCAGGAGGTAGCGGGGGGCCGCGGGGAAGGCGGCCCGGGCCGCACGGAACAGGGCGGGGCAGTCGTACGCCACCATCTCGTGGTAGCCGTAGCGCACCCCGCGCCCCACGCGCACGGAACTCGTCCCCTGCCCCCGCAGTTCACCGACGGCCACCTGGAACCCGGCCCGGCCGAGGGCCTCCGCCAGGGGCGCGTAGGCGGCGGCCCGGGTGCCCATGGCGGGCATGCACACCAGCACCGGAGCCGACGGCTCGTCAGGCTGCCGGTGAAACACGACGTGAGCCGTGGCGCCGTCCGCGGCGCGCACGGTCTCCGTGGTCACTTCGACGGACGGAATCACGGGCCTCCCTCGCTCGTGGCCATCCTCCGCGTTCCGCGGAACACGTTCAACAGCCGGATCTCGTCGCAGACGCGCCCGTCCGCTGCATCCGACCGGGCCGCCCGCCCGGAAAGATGTCCGGAAAGACGTCGGAGAACCACTCCGGGTCGACGACGAGCGCGGCGCGGACACGCCCTCCCCCTGCCGCGACGGCGGAACGGAGCAACTCCATGACGGACGTACAAGGGGGCGCCGCGGGCGCCGCCCCGGGTTCGCTGTGCCTGGTCACCGGCGCCACCGGCTACATCGGCGGCAGGCTCGTCCCCGATCTGCTCGCCGCCGGACACCGGGTGCGCTGCCTCGCGCGCACGCCGGCGAAACTGCGCGACCACCCGTGGGCGGGGCAGGCGGAGATCGTCCGCGGCGACGTCACCGACGCCGCGTCGCTCGCCGACGCCCTGCGCGGCGTCGACGTCGCCTACTACCTCGTGCACGCCCTGGGCAGCGGGCGCGACTTCGAGCGCACCGACCGCCAGGCCGCGCGGACCTTCGCCGAGCAGGCCCGCGCCGCCGGTGTCCGCCGCATCGTCTACCTGGGCGGACTCATCCCGCGCGGCGTTCCCGACCGGGACCTCTCGCCCCACCTGCGCTCCCGCGCCGAGGTCGGACGCATCCTCCTGGACTCCGGCGTGCCCACCACGGTGCTGCGCGCCGCGGTCGTCATCGGCTCCGGCTCGGCCTCCTTCGAGATGCTCCGCTACCTGACCGAGCGCCTGCCGGTGATGGTCACCCCGAGCTGGGTGCGCACCCGGATCCAGCCCATCGCCGTCCGGGACGTGCTGCGCTACCTCGTCGGCAGCGCCCGGATGCCCGACGACGTCAGCCGCGCCTTCGACATCGGCGGTCCCGACGTCCTCACGTACCGCGACATGATGCTCCGCTACGCCTCCGTCGCCGGGCTGCCCCGGCGGATCATCTTCCCCGTACCGGTCCTCACCCCGGGCCTGTCCAGCCACTGGGTCGGCCTGGTCACCCCGGTGCCGCCGTCCATCGCCCGTCCGCTCGCCGAGTCCCTCAAGTTCGAGGTCGTGTGCGACGAGCACGACATCGCCGACTGGGTGCCCGATCCGCCCGGCACCCCCATCGGCTTCGACACCGCCCTCCGGCTCGCCCTCCAGCGGGTCCGCGATGCCCGGGTCACCACCCGCTGGTCCTCGGCCTCCGTGCCGGGAGCACCGAGCGACCCGCTGCCCACCGACCCCGACTGGGCCGGAGGCAGCCTCTACACCGACGTGCGCGAGCGCACCGTCGACGCGTCACCACAGGCGTTGTGGCGGGTCGTGGAGGGAATCGGCGGCGAGAACGGCTGGTACTCCTTCCCGCTCGCCTGGGCCGCCCGCGGCCGGCTCGACCGGCTCGTCGGCGGCGTCGGACTGCGCCGGGGCCGGCGCGACGCCGACCACCTGCGGATCGGCGACTCGCTGGACTTCTGGCGGGTGGAGGAGATCGAACGCGGCCGGCTGCTGAGGCTGCGGGCGGAGATGCGGCTCCCCGGCCTCGCCTGGCTGGAGATGTACACCGAGCGCGACGAGCAGGGACGGACGCGGTACCGGCAGCGGGCGCTCTTCCATCCGCACGGCCTGGCCGGTCACGCGTACTGGTGGAGCGTCTCGCCGTTCCACGCCGTGGTCTTCGGCGGGATGGCCCGCACGATCGCGCGCACGGCGGAGGCGGCGGACCGGGCGGGGTAGGACCGTGACGGGTGACGGGTGACGGGTGACGGGTTAAGGGTTAAGGGTTAAGGGTGACGGGTTAAGGGCGACCCTCGACCGACCGCATCCGTCCGGGCCCCGACCGCCGAATGACTGGGAAAGGTCAGCGCAGCGACCACCGGGCGGCGGCGCGTCGAGCATCCGTCCGGTGCCCCAACGCCAGGAGCGGTACCCATGAACGTCTCGGTCGTCCTGTTCACCTCGGACCTCCGCGTCCACGACCATCCGCCCCTGCGCGCCGCGCTGTGCCGGCGCAACGAGATCGTCCCTCTGTTCGTACGGGATCCGGCCGTGGAGCGCGCGGGCTTCGCCGCGCCGAACCGGCTCGCCTTCCTCGCCGACTGCCTCGCCGGTCTCGACGCCGGGCTGCGCGAGCGCGGCGGCCGGCTCGTGGTGCGCTCGGGCGACCCCGTCGCCGAAGTGTGCGCCGTCGTACGGGAGGCCGACGCCGACGAGGTGCACATGGCGGCCGGCTGCAGCGCCTTCGCCCTGCGCCGCGAGGCGCGTCTGCGGCGCGCGCTGGAGGCCGACGGCCGGCGCCTGTACGTCCACGACGGGGTCGTCACCGCCCTGCCGGCCGGCGCCGTGACACCGGCCGGATCCGACCACTTCGCCGTCTTCACCCCGTACTTCCGGCGCTGGTCCGGCGAGGCGCTGCGCGATCCGCTCGCGGCGCCGCGCGAGGTCCAGGTGCCCGACGGGATCCGCTCCGAGGCCCTCCCGTCGCGGGCCGCCGTCCCGTCCGTCTCCGCGGGCCTGGCCACCGGCGGTGAGGAGGAGGGCCGCAAGCGCCTGACGGACTGGCTGCGCCGCTCCGCCGACGCGTACGAGGAAGGGCACGACGACCTCCCCGGCGACGCCACCTCGCGCCTCTCCCCGTACTTCCACTTCGGCGCGGTCTCGGCGGCCGAGGCCGTGCGCCGGGCGCGGTCCCGGGGAGGGGCGGGCGCCGAGGCCTTCGTACGGCAGCTCTGCTGGCGCGACTTCCACCACCAGCTGCTCGCCGCACGCCCGTGGACCGCCGTCCTGGACTACCGCACCCGGGACGACCGGTGGCGGCGCGGCGAGGAGGCCGAGGCCGACCTGCGGGCGTGGAAGGAGGGCCGCACCGGGTACCCCGTCGTCGACGCGGCGATGCGCCAACTCGCCCACGAGGGCTGGATGCCGGGCCGGGGCCGGCTGATCGCCGCCTCCTTCCTGGCCAAGACGCTGTACATCGACTGGCGCGCCGGAGCCCGGCACTTCCTCGACCTGCTGGTCGACGGCGACGTCGCCGACAACCAGCTCAACTGGCAGTGGATGGCGGGCACCGGCGCCGACACCCGCCCGAACCGGGTCCTCAATCCGGTGCTCCAGGCCAAGCGGTACGACCCCGACGGCGTGTACGTACGGCGGTGGGTGCCGGAACTCGCCGGGCTCGACGGCCCCGCGGTCCACGAGCCGTGGAAGCTGCCCGGCCTGGAACGGGCCCGGTACGCCTCCTACCCGGACCGTCTGGTCGACCTCACGGAGGGGCTGGCCCGCTTCCGGCAGGCCCGCGGTCAGGACTGAGGCGGCACCACCGCGGGAGCGGCGGGCCCGTCGCCGGCCGCCGCCGCGTCGCAGAGCCCGTACAGGAGACTCAGGGCCTCCCGCAGCCCGCCGGGGCGCAGCATCCCGGGGCCGAGGGGGTGTCCGGCCCAGCCGGGCCCCGCCAGGAGCACGGGCGTCCGGGTCCGGGCGCCCCGGACGCCCCACGAGGTGTCGGCGACGTGCCGGGCCAGGGGGTGGTGGGCGGTGGAACGGGCCTGGGACCACAGCACGACCGCGGCGGGGCCGGTGCGTCGCACGGCTTGGTCGAGCGCCTCGGGCGGCACGGCCGCGCCGAACATGCGGGCGGGCAGGCCGAGTTCGGCGAGCCCGGTGGTGAGCGCCTCCAGCGGGAGCGTGTGCTGCTCGCCCGGCACGCAGGCGAGCAGGACCGGGGGAGCGCCGGCCCGGGACCCCGAGGGCGCCGGGACGCCCACGCGGCGCAGCGCGGTCGAGACGTGCCAGGACAGCAGGTGCTCGACCTCGACGTACCGGTCGCCCGAGGTCTCCCAGTTGCGCCCCACGGCGTGCAGGGCCGGCACCATCACCTCCTCCCAGGCGGTGACCAGGCCGTACCGGGCGATCAGGGAGCCCAGGATGTCGTCCATGGCCGCGGAGTCGAGGCGGACGGCGGCCCGGCCCAGTCCCCGGTACTCCTGGCGTGCGTCGCCGGGGTGCAGGCCGGTCCCCGGTCCCGGCGGGGCGGCCGGGACCGGGAAGATCGGGCGGGAGGGCGGGTGCGTGCGCGGCTCCGGCGCGGCGGGCGGCGGGGCCGCCGCCCCGGACCGGGCGGATCGAGCGGACTGTGCGGCACGCGCGGCTTCCGCGGGCGGAACCCCCGACGCGGTCAGCCGGCACATCTCCTGCAGGACGGCGATGTCCGCGGGAGTCCACCGCCGGTGCCTGCCGTGCTCGCGGGCGGCCGGGCCGATGCCGTACCGCCGGTCCCAGGAGCGCAGCGTCGTGGGGGCGACCCCCAGGCGGCGTGCCACGGCTCCGCTGGTCATCCCGTGCGCGGACTCGGCCATGACTCCACAATACGACGCACAATCGGTGCGAGTGGTGGCGAAGCCCGGGCGGGCCGGAATCTGGGGGACGGGCCCCCGCACGCGGGGCGCACCCGTCCGCCGACCGGCCGATTCCGGTCCCGGCCCGAGGAGCAGTCGCCATGACCGCCGCACCGACCATGACAGCGGAGAGCCTCACCGCCCAGAGCCTCACCGCCCGGCTTCCCGACCACGAGGTCGCCGAGGCCGCCGAGGCCGCCGAGGTCGCCGAGGGTTTCGTGCGCGGCGACGAGCGGTGTCTGACCGCCGCCTACCACCGCTGGGGCGGCCTCGTCCACACGCTGGCGGCCCGCACCCTCGGGGACCCCAAGGAGGCCGAGGACGTCACCCAGCAGGTCTTCCTGGCCGCGTGGCGGGGCCGCGCCGGATACCGGCCGGAGCGCGGACCGTTCCCCGGCTGGCTGGTCGGCATCACCCGGCGGAAGATCGCCGACGCGCTCACCGCGCGCACCCGTCGCCTCGACCTGGTCGCCGCGGCCGCCGCCGCCCTGCCGCCCACGGGCGGACAGGAGGCCGGCCCCGAAGCCGTCCTGAACCGGCTGGTCGTCACCGGCGAACTGGCGAAGCTGCCGCGCCTACAGCGGGAGGTCCTGGCCCTGGCCTTCTACGGGGACCTCACCCAGGTCCAGATCGCCGAACGCACCGGAATGCCGCTCGGCACCGTGAAGAGCCACGCCCGCCGGGGCCTGCACCGCATGCGGCGCCGCCTCGGCGCCGAACGGGGCCGGCACACGGAGCCCGCCGCCCCGTAATCCGATGCAGCAACGACGCGCACGCCCGTAGCCTGTCCTGATGGGACTCGACATCACCGTGGTCATGGCCGACTGGGAACACCTGGCCCGGATACCGGCGGCCGAGCGCCTGCAGGCGCTCGACGACGCCGTGTACCCGCCCTACTGCTGCGCCGCGTGCGACGAGGCCGACCTCGTCGAGGGGGACGGCTGGGCATGGCCGCGGCGGTCGTCGTGGTGTGCCGAGTACCGGTTCTTCGGGACCACCGGTTCGTACAGCTGGCACTTCCATCTCGCCAACACCTGGGACGACATGAGGCCCTTGGCCGCGCCCGGCCTGCGGGACGACCTCGACTGCTTCCTGGGCGGCCTGGTGTGGGACGGCCCGGACTACGACACGGGGACGGATCCGGACGACGGCTGCCTGACCGCGGGCGGCTTTCCGGACGACCCCGCGCCATGGCGTCCGCGGGTGCTCCTGCTGCGCGCCCCGGACGAGGTGCCGCCGCTCGTACGCGCCTGGGAACGGGCCGCGCCGCGGCTGGAGGAACTCCGCGAGCCGTTCGCCGCCGAGTCCGCCGGGTGGGCGGGGCGGCCCGGCGCATTCGACGCCGCCGTCGAGCTCATGCACGAGTGGGCCGAGGTGGTCAGGCAGGCCGGGGCGCGGGGCTGGGGTCTGATCGGACTCCGGTAGCGGCTCCGACGAGGGCCGGTCAGGAGCCGCCGCGGGCGCGGGAGCGGTAGCCGGCGATCTTCGCGAGATTGCCGCAGCGGTCCATCGAGCACCAGCGGCGCCGGCGCGCCTGGGAGTCGTCGAGGAAGAGCAGCGAACACTCGGGGTTCTCGCACTCCTTGACCCGCGCCAGCAGCGGGCCGCCGGCCAGCTGGACCGCGTCGCGCGCCACCGTGGCCAGGGCGGCCCGTACGTCGTGCCGCACCGGCCCGCCCTGGAGGCGGAGCCCGGCCCGGCCGCCGTCCGCGAAGTCGAGCTGCGGCGCGAGGTCGGGGTGCGCCGCCGCCTCGTTGACCCGTACGAGATCGTCCGGCGCCGGCGCGCGGCCGTCCATCGCGGCCGTCAGCACGCGGTGGAGGGACTCCCGCAGCTCGCGCGCGGCGGCCAGCTCCGCACCCGTGACGTGCACCGCCTGCGACCGGTCCGTCCGCAGGCCTGCCTCGCCGATCCAACGGCCCAGCGCACCCGGGTCGGTGAGCCGCTCGAACGCATCGGTGTGCCGCTTGCCGAGGGTGGCCGCGAAGTTCAGGCAGGGGCGGCCGCCGATGAACGGGAAGGCGAGCCGGTCGGGGGCGGGTGCGGGGGTCATGGTCCCGACTCTACTCCGACTCCACTGCTTGACACCGGTTCGTGTGGTGTCGCAAGGTGACACCAGTTCAACCGGTTCAACCAGTTCAACCAGTGTCGGTCAGGTCGGGTCAGGTCAGGGAGTGGAGCACGGATGCGCGCGGTACGTATCGAAGAGTTCGGCGGACCCGAGGTACTGGTCCCGGTGGAGCTGCCCGACCCCGTGGCAGGGCCGGGCGAGGTGCTCGTACGGGTCGAGGCGGCCGGTGTGAACCGCGCCGACGCCCTCACCCGGTCCGGCTCCTACCACCGGGCCGGACGCCCGCCGCTGCTCCCCGGCCTGGAGGCGGCCGGCACGGTGGTCGCACTCGGGCCCGGGGTGAGCGGCCCCGACGGCCTCGGTGGTCCCGACGGCTCCGGCGGCCTCCGCGTCGGCAGCCGCGTCATGGCGCTCGGCGCCGCGAACGCCCCCGGCTTCTATGCGGAACTCGCGGCCGTCCCCGTCGGCCGGGTGGCCGTACTGCCCGACGGCCTCCCCGCGACCGAGGCCGCCGCGCTGCCGGTGGCCTGGCTCACCGCCTGGTACTGCCTGCGCCGGCTGGCCCGCGTGGCCAAGGGCGAGACCGTCGTGGTGCACGCGGCGGCCAGCGGGGTCGGCAGCGCGGCGGTGCAGATCGCCGCCGACGCCGGGGCGCACGTCATCGCCGTCGCCGGCTCCCCGGACAAGGCGCGGTGGGCCGCCGAACTGGGCGCCCACGCTGTCGTGGACCTCTCGGCCCACCCCGGCGACGGCGCCGTGGAGGAGGTCGCGCGCCTGACCGAGGGGCGCGGCGCCGACGTGGTCCTGGACACCGTGGGAGGCCGGGTGTTCGGGCAGAGCCTGCGGATGGCGGGCCACGCGGGGCGCGTCGTCGCCCTGGCCAACGTCGCGCTGGAGCCGAGCACCGTCGACACCCGCGACTTCTACCCCAAGAACGTCACCGTCCACGGCTTCCAGCTCACCAACCTGCTGGAACACGGCTACGACCCGCGCGAGGACCTGAGGGAGATCGCCGCCCGCGTCGCCGCCGGCACCTATCGGGTCCCTGTCGAGACGGTCTTCCCGCTGGAGCGGGCGGCCGAGGCCCACGAACGGCTGGAGCAGCGCGCCAACCGCGGCAAGATCGTCCTCGCCGTCGCGGCGCCCGCGACCGGCTGAGGCAGACCGGCGGAGCCCCGGCGGGCGGTGTGCGCGCCCGGCGGCTACGCCGGGTCGGCGGTCCACGGCCAGGCGGCGTGGCCGCCGGCCTCGATGAGACCGACCATCCGGAACGCGGCGTCCGTGAGGCCGCCGAAGGTGTGCCGGCGGGGGCCCGAGGGCCCGTGGGCGGGCCGGTACCCCGCCAGGTTCCAGGTGTAGACCGGGACCTCGGCCGGCACCGGTTCCGCCGGCCCGCCGGGGCGGGGCGGCGCGGCCTGCTCGTCGGTGACGATCAGGACGCGGTCGTGTCCCTCGTAGTGGGCGCGCACCGCCTTGGTGGTGTGCGTGCCTCCGAGGCGGTTGAACCGTTTCAGTACGTCGAGCACCGGTTCCCCCGCCCGGAACGGCACCTCCGCGCTGGACCAGCCGAACTCCACCAGGTCCGCCTGCTCGGCGCGCATCGCCAGCGCGGCACCGAACACGGCCGCCGCGTCCGCCCGGGACAGCCTCGACCGCTCGGAGACGGTGTCCCAGAACATGGAGTCGGACCGGTCCACCAGGATCAGCGTCCGCCCGGGCAGGGCCGGTACGTTGGCCAGGGAGTGGCCCAGTGCCCGCTCCAGCGGGTCCGCCCAGCGCGGCGACGGCGCGTGCCGGTGCGCGGCCAGGTAGCGGAAGGGGAACTGCCGGGACCGGGCGACCTCGGCGGCGTCCGAGAGCCGTGCCGCGACCCCGTCCGCCACCCCGTCCGAGACCCCCGCCTCGTCGAAGTTCCGCAGGTTCCTCAGGAGCGCCATCGGCCCCATCGAGGGGATCACGGCCTCCCAGACGGCGGCGTCCATCGGCCCCTGGAGCCAGCCCGTCAGAGCCTCCCAGGTCATGCCCGCGGCGGCCAGCCGCTCGGCGCCGTCCGGCCCGGTCACCACGGCCCGCCGCTCTTGCTGCGGGAGTTCCGTCAGCGCCCGGTGCGCGCTCAGCAGCCGGTCGGAGGCCGGCGCGGCCGCCCGCTCCGGGTGGTGGCGGCGGTCCAGGGCGTGCCGGAAGAGCGCGCCCTGCCACGGCTTGTCCGGGTCGGGGGAGGCGTGCACCACGTTGAGCACGTCACCGAAGCGGAAGGCCTTGGACGCGGTGTCGTACTTCAGCAGCGAGCGGGAGGAGTACAGCCGCCGAACGGCGTCGGCGATGCCCCGCTTCACGGGCTGCGGCACGTTCCGCCCGTACGCCGAGGTCCAGTAGGCGAGCAGCTCCCCGGGCTCGTCGGCGCGCTGCAGCACCGAGTCGATCACGGACCGGTTGGACGGGCCGCCGCACGAGCCGGCCCGGAGCCGGGCCCGGACGTACGCGGCCGCGCCCACCAGGGACGCCGTACGCATGTTGCCCTCGCCGCGGAGCCAGCGCAGCAGGCCGGCCGTCCATGCGGGGTCCTCGACGGCGAGCGTGCCCACGAGGCGGGCGTACCGGTCGTCGCGCTCCCGGCCGCTCTCGTAGAAGGTCCGCTGGGTGACGAAGTTGCCGACGGCCAGGAGGAAGAGCTCCTCCCGCGGCTCCCGGACGAAGGCCGGGCCGCCTTCGTAGGTGCGGAAGGCCCGAGCGGCGGAGAAGTGGTGGACCCCCGGTGCGGACGGGGTCCGGGCGGCCGCCGAGACGTGCGGGGCCACGAGCATCTCGGACCAGACCTTGGAGACGCGCTGGGTGTAGCGAGGCAGTGAATCCCCCCGGATCCAAAAGGAACGGACAGCCCCGGCCGGTCAGTTGCACGGCGGCGGGGTGCGGGCGGCCGCGCCACCCGAGATCAAGAAGGCCGCGGCGTCACTTGGTTGTCTGAAGGAAGTAGCCGCAGCCGGGCGCATCGGGGGCGCGGTCGCGTCGTCACCCTAGGCGGGCCATCGGACCGCGCACCAGCGATTTATCTCCGCCCCGCCCTCGGACCGTTTCGGCGCGGCGCGGGTGAAAGGCTGAGGGGGCCCTTATTCGTCCGACGGAAGAGGTTCTCCGGCATGGCCGTCATCCACCGCACCGCCCTCACACCGACGAAGCTGGAACTGCTCACCTCCTGGCTCCCCTCCCGCCCGTGGTACGTCGGCGGCGCGGGCGCACCCGAGTTGGCCAAGTCCGGCGGCTTCCGGCTGGACGACCCGCAGGGTGAGGTGGGGATCGAGTTCATGGTGGTCACCGACACCTCCGGCACCGACCCGACCGCCTACCTGGTGCCGCTCACCTATCGCGGTGCGCCGCTCGACGGGGCGGAGCACGCCCTCGTCGGCATCATGGAGCACGGGGTGCTGGGCCGGCGCTGGGCCTACGACGGCTGCCACGACCCGGTGGCGGTCGCCCAGCTGTTCGCCCTGGTCGAGGGCCGGGTGCAGGCCCAGGACCAGAACAGCAGCGACACCCCCGACCGGGACGTCACCTGCTCCCACACCGGTGAAGGCCTGATCTCCGCGGACCTCGCCGTGACGGCCACCGACGACCGGGACGGCACCGCCCTGGCCGTCCCGTCCGGCGCGACCCTCCGCCTGAACCGGGTCCTGCGCCCGGTCCAGGACGCCCCGCGGTCCCTCCCGCAGGCAGCGACCGGCCACATCGCCGGCTCCTGGAGCCCGCCGTCCGGCCCCCGGGCCCGGGGGCTGTTCGCCGTGGTGCACGCCCGGGGCTAGGGAGGGGGATCGGCGAGGTCGTACCTACGGCCGAGCGGGCGCGGTAAGGGGCGCTTTCGAGTGACATCGCCGCGCAGCTTCGGGCGTGGGCGTCCCCGCGTGGCCGACCATCTCAGGCGGCCGGTCATGTTCCGGTCACGGACTGCCGATCAGGCCGGGCACCGCGCTCGCGCGGTGCCCGGCCGCCGCTGGGAGATCACGTGTACGTCCTGCTCGTCGCGAGCGCGTTCAACAGCCTGACGCAGCGAGTCCACGCCGAGCTGCGCGACCACGGCCACCGTGTGGCGGTCGAACTCGCGCTGCCCGACGCCTCCTTGGCCGAGGCCGTGCGCGGTCACCAGCCGGACCTCGTGCTCGCGCCGATGCTGCGCACGGCCATCCCCGAGGAGGTGTGGGCCGCCCACACCTGCCTGGTCGTCCATCCGGGACCGGTCGGCGACCGCGGCCCCTCCTCCCTCGACCGGGCCGTCCAGGACGGCGAGACCCGGTGGGGCGTCACCGTCCTGCAGGCCAACGCGGAGATGGACGCCGGCGACGTCTGGGCGAGCGTCGAGTGCCCGGTGCCGCCGGTCGGCAAGAGCGACCTCTACCGCGGCGAGATCGCCGACGCGGCCCTGGAGGCGGTCCTGCTCGCCGTGGAGCGCTTCGCCTCCGGCACGTACGTCCCGCGGCCGCAGTCGAGCGGCCGGTCCCGGCCGCTCCTGCGCCAGGAGGAGCGCCGGATCGACTGGCAGGCGGACGGCACCGAGCGGGTCCTGCGCGCGCTGCGCGCCGCCGACTCGCAGCCCGGCGTACGGGACGACCTGCTCGGCGGTGACTGGTACCTGCACGGCGGCCACCGCGAGGACGTCCTGCGGGGCCGGCCCGGCGCGCTGCTGGCCACCCGGGCCGGGGCGGTCTGCCGGGCCACGGCCGACGGCGCCGTCTGGATCCCGGAACTGCGCGCCCGCCGCGAGCCGGGACGGCCGGCAGCCTCCAGGCTGCCCGCGACGCTGGCGCTCGCGGACCGGCTGCCCCCGCTGCCCGAGGTTCCGGCGCCGCCGCACAGCGGCCCCCACCGCCGCACCTGGGCCGACATCGGCTACCGCGAGGAGGGGCAGGTCGGCTTCCTGTCGTTCTCGTTCCCCGGCGGCGCGATGAGCACCGCCCACTGCCGCCGCCTGCTGGACGCGTACCGCACCGCCTGCACCCGTCCCACCTCCGTCCTGGTCCTGGGCGGGGGCCGCGACTTCTTCTCCAACGGCATCCACCTGGGCGTCATCGAGGCCGCCGCGGACCCGGCCGAGGAGTCCTGGGCCAACATCAACGCCATGGACGACCTCGTCGAGGCGGTCCTGACCACCACCGACCGCCTCGTGGTCTGCGCGCTGGGCGGCAACGCCGCCGCCGGAGGGGCCATGCTCGCTCTCGCGGCCGACGAGGTCTGGTGCCGCTCGGGCGTCGTCCTGAACCCGCACTACCGCCTGATGGGGCTGTACGGCTCCGAGTACTGGACGTACACCCTGCCGCGCCGCGTCGGCCCCGGCCTCGCGGACCGCCTCACCGCCGAGGCCCTGCCGCTGAGCGCCGCCACCGCCCAGGGGCTCGGGCTGGTCGACCGTACGGTCCCCTGCGCGCCCGAGGACTTCGCCCGTGAGACGGCGCACCTCGCGGCCCGTCTCGCCGCCCTGCCCGCCACCGCGTCCCGGCTCGCCGAGAAGAAGGCGGCGCGCGAGCGCGACGAGGCGATCCGGCCGCTGGCCGCCTACCGGGAGGCCGAGCTGGCCCTGATGCGGCGGACCTTCTTCGACCCGGACGCCCCCTACCACGCCCTGCGCCGCGCCTTCGTGTGCAAGGAGCGTCCGGCCGCCACCCCGCCCCACCTGGCCCGCGCCACGGCGGACCGGGTCTCCCCGGCCACCACCGCGACCACCACCCCGGCCGCGGCCGGGGCCGCGACCACCACCGCGCCCGCCGAGACCCTCCCGCCGCCCGGCGTCACTGGACTGGCCGTACCTGACGCGGCGCCCGGCCCGGACTGCTGTTAGCAAGAAGGGTGGGGAAGGCAGGCCGCCCTCCCTCCACCCCCTCCCGTTCTGATCCCCTCCCCGAGGAGGCATCCCAATGGCCGCACCTACGAAGGACCCGGTCGAAGACCCCCCGATCCACATCCTCTGGATCAACGCGGGCCTGAGCTGCGACGGCGACTCCGTGTCCCTCACGGCGGCGATGCAGCCGAGCATCGAGGAGATCGTGACCGGCGTGCTGCCCGGTCTGCCCAAGATCGCCGTGCACTGGCCCCTGATCGACTTCGAATGCGGCCCGGTCGGCGGCGCGGACACGTTCATCGAGTGGTTCTTCAAGGGCGAACGGGGCGAGATCGATCCGTTCGTCCTGGTGGTCGAGGGCTCGATCCCCAACGAGAAGATCAAGCCCGAGGGCTACTGGTGCGGCTTCGGCGACGACCCGGAGACCGGCCAGCCCATCACCACCAGCGAGTGGATCGACCGGCTGGCCCCCAAGGCCCTCGCCGTCGTCGCCATCGGCACCTGCGCCACGTACGGCGGCATCCACGCGATGGAGGGCAACCCGACGGGCGCCATGGGCGTGCCCGACTACCTGGGCTGGGACTGGACGTCGAAGGCCGGCATCCCGATCGTGTGCGTGCCGGGCTGCCCGATCCAGCCGGACAACTTCTCGGAGACCCTGACCTACCTGCTCTACCAGGCGGCGGGCTCGGCCCCGATGATCCCCCTCGACGACAAGCTGCGCCCGACCTGGCTCTTCGGCGCCACCGTCCACGAGGGCTGCGACCGCGCCGGCTACTACGAGCAGGGCCAGTTCGCCGAGACCTACGACTCCCCGCTCTGCCTGGTCAAGCTCGGCTGCTGGGGTCCCGTCGTCAAGTGCAACGTCCCCAAGCGCGGCTGGATGAACGGCATCGGCGGCTGCCCGAACGTCGGCGGCATCTGCATCGCCTGCACGATGCCCGGCTTCCCCGACAAGTTCATGCCCTTCATGGACGAACCCCCCGGGGCCAGGGTCTCCGTCACGGCGAGCGGCGCGTACGGCGCCGTGATCCGCAAGCTCCGGTCGGTCACCGCGCACACCGTGGACCAGGAACCGAAGTGGAGGCACGCGGGCCGTGGCCTGACCACGGGCTACCGCCCGCCCTGGTGACGTCCCGTCCCGCAGCACGCAGAAAGTCCCGCTCCCCGCACCGAAGAAGGGTCACGGAAGAGACGATGGCACCGAACACGAAGGCGGCCGGCGACGGCAGCGGCCTGGTGGAGATGGCCTGGGATCCGATCACCCGGATCGTGGGCAGTCTCGGCATCCACACGAAGATCGACTTCAAGCAGAAGCGGGTCGCGGAGTGCTACAGCACCTCGTCGGTCTTCCGCGGCTACAGCGTCTTCATGCGCGGCAAGGACCCCCGCGACGCGCACTTCATCACCAGCCGCATCTGCGGGATCTGCGGTGACAACCACGCCACCTGCTCCGTGTACGCGCAGAACATGGCCTACGGGGTGAAGCCGCCCCACCTCGCCGAGTGGATCATCAACCTCGGCGAGTCGGCGGAGTACATGTTCGACCACAACATCTTCCAGGAGAACCTGGTCGGGGTCGACTACTGCGAGAAGATGGTCCGCGAGACCAACCCGGGCGTCCTGGAGCTCGCCGAGCGCACGCCGTCCCCGCACGCGGGGGAGCACGGCTACAAGACCATCGCCGACATCATGCGCTCCCTCAACCCCATCGAGGGCGAATTCTACCGCGAGGCGCTCCAGGTCAGCCGCTACACGCGCGAGATGTTCTGTCTGATGGAGGGGCGCCACGTGCACCCCTCCACGCTCTACCCGGGCGGCGTCGGCACCATCGCCTCCGTCCAGCTCTTCACGGACTACATGAGCCGCCTCATGCGGTACTGCGAGTTCATGAAGAAGGTCGTCCCCCTCCACGACGACCTCTTCGACTTCTTCTACGAGGCCCTGCCCGGGTACGAGGAGGTAGGCCGCCGGCGCGTGCTGCTCGGCTGCTGGGGCGCCCTCAACGACCCCGAGTACTGCGACTTCACGTACGCCAACATGACCGACTGGGGACGGAAGATGTTCGTCACCCCGGGCGTGGTCGTCGACGGCAAGCTGGTCACCAACGACCTGACCGAGATCAACCTCGGCATCCGCATCCTGCTGGGCAGCTCGTACTACGACGACTGGCAGGGCCAGGAGCAGTTCGTCACGCACGACCCGCTCGGCAACCCGGTGGACCCCCGCCACCCGTGGAACCAGCACACGATCCCCGCCCCGCAGAAGCGGAACTTCGACGACAAGTACAGCTGGGTGATGTCGCCCCGCTGGTTCGACGGCAAGGACCACCTCGCCCTCGACACCGGCGGCGGCCCCATCGCCCGCCTGTGGTCCACCGCCCTGTCCGGGCTCGTCCACACCGACTACGTCCAGGCGACCGGGAACAGCGTGGTCATCACCCTGCCGCGGACGATGACCAAGCCCGAGACCCGCTTCGAGTGGAAGATCCCGAAGTGGAGCAACGCGCTGGAGCGCAACCGCGCCCGCACGTACTTCCAGGCGTACGCGGCCGCCATCGCCCTGCACTGCGCCGAGAAGGGCCTCGCCGAGGTACGGGCCGGACGCACCCAGACCTGGGAGAAGTTCGAGGTGCCGGACGAGGCCATCGGCGTCGGCTTCACCGAGGCCGTACGGGGCGTCCTCTCGCACCACATGGTCATCCGCGACGGGAAGATCGCCAACTACCACCCGTACCCGCCGACCCCGTGGAACGCCAGCACCCGCGACACCTTCGGCACGCCCGGACCGTACGAGGACGCCGTGCAGAACACCCCGATCTTCGAGGAGAACACCCCGGAGAACTTCAAGGGCATCGACATCATGCGCGCGGTGCGCAGCTTCGACCCCTGTCTGCCCTGCGGCGTGCACATGTACGTCGGCGGCGGCAAGACGGTCAAGACGATGCACGTGCCCACCGGCCTGAGCGGACTGGGCGGATGAGCGCGGTGATCGACGCCCCGCAGGCCGGGCGCAGGGTCGAAGAGGTGCTCGACCGGATCGCCGCCACCGGCGACCGGGCGGCGTGCGCCGCGGCCGAGGAACTGGTGCGCGTCCTCATGGACTTCTACGGCGCCGGGCTCGCCCGGATCGTCGAGAAGCTGGAGGACGGCGCGCTCGAGGCGGTGTACGACGACGAACTCGTGGCGAGCCTGCTCGCCCTGCACGGCCTGCACCCCGAGGACGTGCGCACCCGGATCGGGCGCGCCCTGGCCTGCGCGGGCGAACCGGTGGAGCTGGTCGGCTTCGACGAGGCCACCGGCGTCCTGCGGCTGCGCCCCGGCGCCGCCCCCACCGGCTGCGGCTGCGGCTCCGGCGGCCAGGACGACGCCGCCGGGCAGACGCTGGAGGACATCCTGGCCGGCTTCGCCCCCGAGGTGACGAGCGTGGAGACGGAGCCCGCCGCGGCCCCGCCGCCCGCCCTCCTGCAGATCGGCACCCGGCCCCCCAGCCCGGCGCGGGTGCCGTGACCGGGCCCGGTGTCCGCAGGGACGGACCGCGCGGGCTGCGCAGGTTCGCGGGCCCGCGCCCGCCCCGGCCCGAGACCTGTGAACTGTGCGGGGTGGTGGTGCCCCGGGAGGGCCACCGCCACCTGGTGGAGACCGAGAAGCGAACGCTGGTCTGCGCCTGCACCGCCTGCGCCCTGCTGTTCGACCGGCCGGGCGCGACCACCGGGCGGCTGCGGGCCGTCCCCGACCGCTACCTCACCGACCCCGGCCACCGGCTCGACGAGGGCGCGTGGGAACTCCTCCAGATCCCCGTCGGCGTCGCGTTCTTCTTCCGCAACGCCGCCCTCGACCGGCTGGTCGCCCTCTACCCGAGCCCGGCCGGAGCCACCGAGAGCGAACTCGACCCCGAGACCTGGCAGACCGTCCTGGGCGCCGGCCGGCTGGCGGCGCTGCTCCAGCCCGACGTGGAGGCGCTGCTGCTGCGCCGCTCGCAGGGCCGGACCGAGTGCTACCTGGTGCCGATCGACATCTGCTACGAACTGGTCGGCCGGATGAGGCTGCTGTGGCAGGGCTTCGACGGCGGCGCTGAGGCCCGGGCCGCGCTGCAGGACTTCTTCGAGCGGGTGGAGCGGCGCTCCCGGGTGCTCGCGGAAGAAGGAGTCCGATGACCGCGCGGACGGAGTTCGCCTTCACCTGCACCGGGGTGCGCGCCGACGCCTACGCCGCCGGACCCACGCTCGTCTTCCGGCTGCGCATCACCGCAGCCGGAGGCGGCCGGGTGCACGCCCTCGCCCTGCGCTGCCAGATCCGCATCGAACCGGCCCGGCGCAGCTACGCCGCCGCCGAGGCCGAGGGACTGGCGGACCTGTTCGGCGAGCGCTCCCGCTGGGGCAACACCCTCCAGCCCGTGCAGTTCGCCCAGGTCTCGGTCATGGTCCCCAGCTTCACCGGGGAGACCGAGACGGATCTCGTCGTGCCGTGCACCTACGACATGGACATCGCCTCGACCCGGTACTTCGAAGCCCTCGAAGACGGCGAGGTGCCGCTGCTCATGCTGTTCTCCGGCACCGCCTTCACCGGCGACGGGGGCTTCCGGGTCGAGCCGGTGCCCTGGGACCGCGAAGCCACGTACCGGATGCCCGTGGCCGTGTGGCGCGAGACGATCGAGCAGCACTTCCCCGGCTGCGGCTGGCTGCGGCTGCCCCGCGACACCATGGACGAGCTGCTGGCCTTCCGTTCCCGCCACGCGCTCGCCTCGTGGGAGGCGACCGTACGGGCCCTGCTGGACACGGCCGCCCCGCCGCAGCCGCCCCCCGGCGCCGTACGGCTGGGTGCGATCCTGCCGCGCCTCACCGAGAGGACGGCTCCGTGACCGGATCCCCGACCACGACGACCGCCCCGGACTCCCGCTTCGCCGTCGCCCGGCAGGTGGCCGACGCCGTCCTCCTCGAGGGGTACGTGCTCTACCCGTACCGGGCCTCGGCGGCGAAGAACCGGCTGCGCTGGCAGTTCGGCGTCCTCGTGCCCCCCGCGTGGGGCCGCGCGCACGACGAGCACGTCTTCCAGCAGACCGAGGTCCTGATGGAGCCGCGGGGCGGGGCGACGCTCGCCCTGGAGCTGCGCTTCCTGCACGCGCAGCGCCGTACGGTCCAACAGGCGCTGGACGACGGAGAGTTCGCCGAGGTCCCCGAACTGCACCTGGCCGACCGGGTCCTCGTTCCCTGGGACGAGGGGACCGAGGAGCGGGTCGAGCTGTCCGTCCCCGTGGCCGAGCTGGCGGACGGCGGCGTCGCCATCCCCTTCCGCCGGCCCGCCCGCGACGACGTCGAGACCGTCCGCGACGCCGACGGGCGGATCGCGGGCCGCCTGGTGCGGCGCACCGAGGAGATCGAAGGCGTCGTGCGGCTGCGGGCCACCGAACTCGACGGCGCCTACCGGGTGCTGCGGCTCCGGGCCGTGGTCGAGAACACCAGCCCGTGGACCCCGGAGGCCGGCGCCGAGGCCGGTTCCGGCGCCGCCCGGGGTACCGGGTCGGCCGGGTCGGCCGGGTCCGTCGACCGGGAGGCCGCGCTGCCCCGCTCGCTGGTCGCCGCCCACCTCCTGCTCGGCCTCGACTCCGGGTCCTTCCTGTCCATGACCGACCCGCCCGAGTGGGCCAGGGAGGCGGTGGCCGCCTGCGTCAACCGCCACACCTGGCCGGTCCTCGCGGGCGAACCCGGCCGCGCCGACGTCGTCCTGTCCTCCCCGATCATCCTGGAGGACCACCCGGCCATCGCGCCCGAGAGCGTGGGCGCCATGTACGACGCCACCGAGATCGACGAGATCCTCGCCCTGCGCACGGCAGCCCTGACCGACCAGGAGAAGCGCGAGGCGCGCGGTACGGACGCCCGGGCGGCCGCCGTGATCGACCTCGCCGACTCCATGCCCCCCGAAGTGCTGGAACGGCTGCACGGCGCGGTGCGCGCCCTGCGGGAGGTCACCGGCCCGGACCAGCCGCCGCTGATCGCGGAACTCCCGGACCCGGACGACGTGTTCAGGCCCGACACCCCCTGGTGGGACCCGGCCCGGGCGGACACCGCGGACCCGGCCCGCGACCGGATCACGATCGACGGCACCTCGGTGGGCCCCGGCACGCGCGTCCTGCTGCGCCCCGGACTGCGGCGCACCGACGCCCAGGACCTGTTCCTCCAGGGCCGCGCCGCGCTGGTCGAGGCCGTCCTGCACGACGTCGACGGCGGAGTGCACCTCGCCGTCACCGTGGAGGACGACCCGGGCGCCGACATCCGCCGCGAGCAGGGCCGGTTCCTCTACTTCCAGCCCGACGAGGTCACCCCCCTGGAGGGCGCGTGAGCGGCAGGGTCCTGGTCGCGGGCATCGGCAACGTCTTCCTCGGCGACGACGGCTTCGGCGTCGAGACCGTGCGGGCGCTGGCCGCGCAGCCGCTGCCCGACGACGTCGAGGTGGTGGACTTCGGCGTGCGCGGAGTCCACCTCGCCTACCAGCTCCTCGACGGCTACGACACGCTCCTGCTGGTCGACGCCACCGCGCGCGGCGGCGAGCCGGGCACGCTCTACCTCATCGAGGCCGGCGCCGACGCCGACTCCGGCTCGGCCCCGCCGGCCGGCCGGCCCGGCGGCGGCGCCGTGCTCGACGGCCACCACATGTCCCCGGACGCCGTCCTCGCACTGCTGGACACCCTGTGCGCCGGAACCGGCACCACCCCACCGCGGCGCACCCTGGTCCTCGGCTGCGAACCGGCCTGCGTCGAGGAGGGCATCGGACTGAGCGCACCCGTGACCGCAGCCGTCCCCGAGGCCGTACGCATGGCCCTGGACCTGATCCGCGACCCGTCCACGACGAAGCCGGCGGACCTCGCCGCGAACTGAGGAGAACCCATGAAGAACGCCGTCATCGGCGGGGCCGCGGCCGCCGCCCTCGCCGCGGTCCTCGCCGTCGTCTTCCCCGACCTCCGGCGCTACCTGCGCATGCGCAGGATGTGACCCGGCCGCCAGCCACGGCGCCCGAATGGCGTACGGGGCGCGCCGCGCACCGGCGTGCCCGCCCGTGACGACTCCGTCCCGCCGGTGTAATGAGCCCCGGCAGGACGGAGTCCGATGCACGAGATGTCGATCGCCATGGCCGTCGTGGGCCAGGTGGAAGAGGCGGCCCGAGCGGGCGGCGCGCGCGCCGTCACGTCCGTACGGCTCCGGGTCGGCGAGCTGGCGGGGGTGGTCCCCGACGCGCTGGCCTTCTGTTTCGAACTGGCCTGTGCCGGAACGGTCCTCGACGGCGCGTCGCTTGTCACCGAATCCGTGACGGCCCGCGCCCGCTGCGGGTCCTGTCCCGGCACCTGGGCCGTGGGAATGCCCCCGGAACTGTGCTGCCCCGGATGCGGCAGGGCCACGGACGTGGAACTGCTGTCGGGCCGCGAGCTGGAGATCCTCAGCGTGCGCTGGGAGGACGGCCCCGCCGGTGCCCGTACCCGCGAACCGATTCCCGAGGAGGCCTGAACCATGTGCCGAGTGGTCGATCTGCGGCAGGCGGTACTCGCCAAGAACGACGTCGCCGCCCAGGTCCTGCGCGCCGAACTCACCGCGCGCGGTACGACGGTCGTCAACCTGCTCTCCAGCCCCGGCAGCGGCAAGACGGCCCTGCTGGAGCGCGAACTGCTCCTCGCGCGGGAGCGGGGCGTGGCCGTGGCCGCGCTGACGGCGGACCTGGCCACCGAGAACGACGCGGTACGGCTGGCCCGTTCGGGCGTACCGGTCAAGCAGGTCCTCACCGACGGGCTGTGCCACCTGGAGGCCGGGATGCTCGGCCGGCACCTGGACGGCTGGCTGCCCGAGGACACCCGGCTGCTCTTCGTGGAGAACGTGGGCAACCTGGTCTGCCCGGCGACCTACGACCTCGGGGAGTCGCTGCGGGTGGTGCTCGCCTCGGTGACCGAGGGCGAGGACAAGCCGCTGAAGTATCCGACCGCCTTCGGACTGGCGCAGCTGGTGGTGGTCACCAAGACCGACATCGCGCGGGCCGTCGAGTTCGACGAGGACGCCTTCCGCGCCCACGTCCAGCAGGTCAACCCCGGTGTGGAGGTGGTCCTCACCTCCGCTCGTGCGGGGGAGGGCCTGGGCGTCCTGCTCGACCGGGCGCTGGCGGCGGGGGCGGGCGCCGCGACGCACACCCCGGTCATGGCCCGTCAGCAGCAGTCCCACGGCCACGGCCATGGACACGACCATGGCCACGACCACGTACACGGGCCGGATCACGACCACGGGCCCGATCACGACCACGTACACGGACCCGATCACGATCACGACCACGATCACCCGCACGTCCAGCCCGCCGCGCAGTCCCGCTGATGGAGGCCGTGCAGCGCCGCCGGGTCACGGTCCGGGGGGTGGTCCAGGGCGTCGGCTTCCGGCCCTACGTCTACACCCGCGCGATCGGGCTCGGCCTCGCCGGCCACGTCACCAACACCCCCGAGGGCGTCGTCGCCGAGGTCGAGGGCGCCCCCGCGGCCGTGTCGCGGTTCTGCGAGCGGCTCGCGGCGGACGCGCCCCCGCTGGCCGTCGTCGACGCCGTCGACCACCACGAGGTGCCCGTCGCGGGCGGCTCCGGATTCACCATCATCGCCTCCCGGACCGGCGGCCCCGCCCGCACGCTCGTCTCCCCGGACGTGGCCACCTGCGCCGACTGCCTCACCGAGCTGGCGGACCCGGCCGACCGGCGCCACCGCCACCCCTTCATCACCTGCACGCACTGCGGGCCGCGCTTCACCATCGTCACCGGGCTGCCGTACGACCGCGCCCACACCACCATGGCCCGCTTCCCGATGTGCCCCGACTGCGCCCGCGAGTACGGCGACCCCGCCGACCGCCGCTTCCACGCCCAGCCGGTCGCCTGCCCGGCCTGCGGCCCCCGGCTGAGGCTCCTGACCGGGCGGCCGCCCCGCGAGACCCCGGACGTCGACCCGGTCGCCGAGGCCCGCCGGCTCCTGACGGCCGGGGCGATCCTCGCCGTCAAGGGCCTGGGCGGCTACCACCTGGCCTGCGACGCCGGCCACCCGGGCGCCGTGTCGGAGCTGCGCCGCCGCAAGGCCCGCGGGGACAAGCCCTTCGCGCTGATGGCCCGGGACCTCGCCGACGCCGAGCGCTTCGCGCACATCGGTCCCGAGGAACGCGCCCTGCTCGAAGGAGGCGTACGGCCCATCGTGCTGCTGCGCCGCCGCGGCGGTACGGAGGGCAGGGCCACCCCGGGCGGTGTGGCGGACGAGGTCGCCCCGCGCTGTCCCGACCTCGGCGTGATGCTCCCGTACACGCCGGTCCACCACCTGCTGCTCGGTCTGCCCGGTGACCCGCAGGGCCCCCGCCTGCTCGTCATGACCAGCGGGAACCTCGCGGGAGAGCCCATCGTCACGGACGACGACGAGGCCCTGGACCGGCTCGCCCTCCTCGCCGACGCCTGGCTCACGCACGACCGTCCCATCCACGTGCCCTGCGACGACTCCGTGGTGCGGGTCTGCGACGGCGAGACCCTGACCGTACGGCGCTCCCGCGGGTACGCCCCGATGCCGCTGACCCTGCCGCTGCCGGTCCCCGCGACCCTCGCCGCGGGCGGGGACCTGAAGAACGCCTTCTGCCTCGGCGAAGGGCGCCGGGCCTGGCTCTCCGCCCATGTCGGCGACATGGACGACCTCGCGACCCAGGACGCCTTCGAACGCGCCGAGCGGCAGCTGGAGTCCATCACCGGCGTCAGCCCCGTCCGCCTCGCCGCCGACCGGCACCCCGGCTACCGCTCCGCCGGGTGGGCCCGGCGCGCCGCGGGCGCTCGTCCGCTCGTCCGCGTGCAGCACCACCACGCGCACGTCGCCTCCGCCATGGCGGAGCACGGTCTGGACGGCGGCCGCCGGGTGATCGGCATCGCCTTCGACGGCACCGGCTACGGAGACGACGGCGCCGTGTGGGGCGGCGAGGTCCTGCTCGCCGACTACGCCGGGTACACCCGGTTCGCCCACCTCGCGTACGTCCCGCTGCCGGGCGGCGACGCGGCCGTGCACCGCCCGTACCGCATGGCGCTGTCCCACCTGCGCGCGGCGGGCATCGGCTGGGCCCCGGACCTGCCCTGCACGGCCGCCTGCCCGGCCGACGAACTCCGGGTGCTGGAGCGGCAGTTGGAGCGGGACCTGAACTGCGTCCCGACCTCCAGCATGGGCCGCCTCTTCGACGCCGTCTCCTCCCTGGCCGGAGTCTGCCACCGCGCCGGCTACGAGGCGCAGGCCGCGATCGAGCTGGAGGGCGTGGCGCTCGGCGCGGCGCTCGGCGCGGCCGACCCCGACTCCGGCCCCGGCCTCGACCCCGATTCCGGCCCCGGCTACGCCTTCGGCCTGTGCGTCCCGCCGGGCCCCGACGCGGGCCCGGTCACCGCCGATCCGGCGCCCGTCCTGGCCGCCGTGGTCGCCGACGTCCGCGCGGGCACGGACCGGGCGCTGATCGCCGCCCGCTTCCACGCCTCCGTCGCCGCCCTCGTCGGCACCCTCTGCGGGCTCGCGCGCGAGCGCCACGGCCTGGACACCGTCGCACTGACCGGCGGCGTCTTCGCCAACACCCTGCTCTCCTCCGCGTGCGCCCGCACCCTGCGCGCGTCCGGATTCACCGTCCTGCGGCACGGCCGGGTCCCCCCGAACGACGGCGGGTTGTCCCTCGGCCAGCTCATGGTGGCGGCGGCCTCAGCCACGGAGCACCACCCACAGCAAGGAGAAGCCCATGTGCCTGGCGGTACCCGGCAGAGTGCTTGACATCGGGGAGAAGGACGGCACCCGCATGGCTACCGTCGACTTCGGCGGTGTGCAGAAGGAGGTGTGCCTGGAGTACCTGCCGGACCTGCAGGTGGGCGAGTACGCCATCGTCCACGTGGGGTTCGCCCTCCAGCGACTCGACGAGGAGTCGGCCCGGCAGACCCTCGAACTCTTCGAGCAACTCGGCATGCTCCAGGAGGAGTTCGGCGACCCGTGGGAGCAGGCCGCCGCACAGGCCGGCGCCGACTCCCCCTGGCCCTTCGCCGACGAACCGGCCGTCGCCGCACCGCAGGAGGAAGTCCAGCCGTGAAGTACATCGACGAATTCCAGGACCCGGCGCTCGCCCGCCGGCTGCTCGACGACATCCACGCCACCGTGACCCGTCCCTGGGCCCTGATGGAGGTCTGCGGCGGCCAGACCCACACCATCATCCGGCACGGGATCGACCAACTGCTCCCGGACCAGGTGGAATTGATCCACGGTCCGGGCTGCCCGGTGTGCGTCACGCCGCTGGAGGTCATCGACAAGGCGCTGGAGATCGCCTCCCGCCCCGACGTGATCTTCTGTTCCTTCGGGGACATGCTCCGGGTGCCCGGGACCGGCCGCGACCTGTTCCAGGTGCGCAGCGAGGGCGGCGACGTACGCGTCGTCTACTCCCCGCTCGACGCCCTGAGGATCGCCCAGGAGAACCCGCAGCGCCAGGTGGTGTTCTTCGGCATCGGCTTCGAGACCACCGCGCCGCCCAACGCCATGACGGTGTACCAGGCGAAGAAGCTGGGCATCCGCAACTTCAGCCTGCTCGTGTCCCACGTCCGGGTCCCCCCGGCCATCGAGGCGATCATGCAGTCGCCGAGCTGCCGGGTCCAGGGGTTCCTCGCCGCCGGGCACGTGTGCAGCGTGATGGGCATGGGCGAGTACCCCGAACTGGCCGCGCGCCACCGCGTGCCGATCGTGGTGACGGGATTCGAGCCGCTGGACATCCTGGAGGGCGTACGCCGGGCCGTGCGGCAGCTGGAACGCGGCGAGCACACCGTCGACAACGCCTACGCGCGGGCCGTCCGCCCGGAGGGCAACCCGGCCGCGCTCGCCATGCTGGAGGACGTCTTCGAAGTCACCGACCGGGCCTGGCGCGGCATCGGCGTCATCCCCGACAGCGGCTGGCGGCTGTCCCCCCGCTACCGGGACTTCGACGCCGAACACCGCTTCTCCGTCACCGGCATCAACACCGTGGAGCCGGCCGAGTGCCGCAGCGGCGAGGTGCTCCAGGGGCTGCTCAAGCCGCACGAGTGCGAGGCTTTCGGCACGCTGTGCACCCCGCGCAGCCCGCTCGGCGCCACCATGGTCTCCAGCGAGGGCGCCTGCGCCGCGTACTACCTCTACCGGCGGCTGGACCTGGGGACCGTGCCCGCCGCCCCGACCACCGCGCCGGAGGCGAGCCCCGTTGTCTGACACCGCACTCGACATCACGGGCTGGACCTGCCCGGCCCCGCTGCGCGACCGCCCCCGCGTGGTGATGGGCCACGGCGGCGGCGGCGCGCTCTCCGCCGAGCTGGTCCAGCACCTCTTCGCGCCCGCCTTCGGCGGTGACGTGCTGGCCCAGCTCGGGGACTCCGCGGCCGTCTCCCTCGGGGGCGTCCGGCTCGCCTTCTCCACCGACTCCTACGTCGTGCGGCCGCTGTTCTTCCCCGGCGGCTCCATCGGTGACCTCGCGGTCAACGGCACGGTCAACGACCTGGCCATGAGCGGAGCCCGAGCCGCCTACCTGTCCTGCGGGTTCATCCTCGAAGAGGGCGCCCTGATGTCCGTGGTGGCGCGCGTGGCCGAGGCCATGGGCCGCGCCGCGCGGGCCGCGGGCGTGGAGGTGGCGACCGGCGACACCAAGGTGGTCGAAACGGGCCACGGGGACGGCGTCTACATCAACACCTCGGGCATCGGGCTGATCCCCGACGGGGTGGACCTGCGCCCGCAGCGGGTCGTGCCCGGCGACGTCGTGATCGTCAGCGGCGAGGTCGGACTCCACGGGGTGGCGATCATGAGCGTCCGCGAGGGGCTGGAATTCGGCGTGGACATCGAGAGCGACTGCGCGGCCCTGGGCGGTCTCGTGCAGAGCATGCTCGCCGTCACCCCGGACCTGCACGTGCTGCGCGACCCCACCCGGGGCGGTCTCGCGGCCTCCCTCAACGAGATCGCGGCCGCCTCGGGCACCGGCGTCGTGATCCACGAGGGCCGGGTCCCGGTCCCCGCCGCCGTCGCGAACGCCTGCGCGATCCTCGGCCTCGACCCGTTCTACGTGGCCAACGAGGGCAAGTTGGTCGCCTTCGTCCCCCGCGAGCACGCCGATGCCGTCCTCGACGCCATGCGCGCCCATCCGCTGGGCCGCCACGCGGCGGTGATCGGCGAGGCCGTCGACGCCCACCCGGGCCTGGTCGTGGCCCGTACCGCCCTCGGCGGCACCCGGGTGGTCGACCTGCCGATCGGGGAGCAGCTGCCGCGCATCTGCTGACCGGCGTGGCGCACAAGATGGGTGCCGGCCCCGATGTGCGGGGCCGGTGGTGCGGGTGATGCTCGGGGGAGGAACACCCCTGCGGCCCTTCGGTGCTGATCGTGGAGTGGCGTACCGGGCGGGCGGCCTGGGTGCTCGCGGCCACGGCACGAACGGAGTCCGCGCCGATGACGACCCCGCCCCGTTCCCCGGCAGGCGGCATACGCCCTGCCGTCACCCACCGCACCGCGGATCAGGTCCCGCCGTGCGCGCTGGCACGTGGCTCGCCCTCGCGGTCTTCGCCACCACCTACCTGCTGATCGCGACCGAACGGGTGCACCGGGTCGCCGGTGCGCTCGGGGGCGCGGTGGTGATGCTCGTGATCGGGGCGACCGGTCCCGATCACGCGTTCTTCTCCGACGTGACCGGCATCGACTGGAACGTCATCGTCCTGCTCCTGGGCATGATGCTGATCGTCGCCGTGCTCAAACGGACCGGGATCTTCGAGTTCGTTGCGATCTGGGCGGCGAAACGGGCCGGCGGCCGCCCGTACCGGCTGATGGTGCTGCTCATCCTCGCGACCGCGTTCCTGTCCGCGTGGCTGGACAACGTGACCACGGTGCTGCTGATCGCCCCGGTCACCATCGTGGTCTGCCGGCGCCTGGGCGTGCCCGTGGTGCCGTACCTGATCGCCGAGGTGATGGCCTGCAACATCGGCGGCGCCGCCACCCTGATCGGTGACCCGCCCAACATCATGATCGGGTCCCGCGCGGGCCTGTCGTTCAACGACTTCCTGCTCCACATGGCACCCATCACCACCCTGCTCGTCGTGGTGTTCGCGGTGATGGCCCGGTGGATGTTCCGCGACGCGTTCCGTTACGACCCCAAGCGCGCGGCCCACGTGATGGCCATGCGGGAGCGGGACGCCATCAAGGACGGCCGGCTGCTGGCCGTCAGCGGAGTCGTCATCGTCATCGTGATGGCCTGCTTCGTCCTCCACACCACCCTGCACCTCGAACCCTCGGTGGTCGCCATCACCGGCGGGCTGGTCCTGCTGGCCGTCTCACGGCTGAAGGCGGCGGAGGTCGCGGCGGATGTGGAGTGGCCCACGCTGGCCTTCTTCACCGGCCTGTTCGTCATGGTCGGCGCGATGGTGCGCAGCGGCGTCATCACCGACGTCGGCCAGGCCGCCGCCCGCGCCTTGGACGGCAATCTGCTCGGCGCCTCCATGGCCCTGCTGTTCGGTTCGATCGTGCCCTCGGCGGTGATCGACAACATCCCCTTCGTCGCGTCCACCAGCCCGATCGTCGCCGAGATCGTCGCGGCGTGCGGCGGCAACGAGCAGGCGCAGGTGCTGTGGTGGTCCTTCGCCCTCGGCGCGGACCTCGCGGGCAACGCCACGATCGTCGCCTCCTCCGCCAACGTGGTCGTGGTGGGCATAGCCGACCGCGCGGGACACCACATCTCCTTCTGGCAGTTCAGCCGCTACGGCCTGATCGTCACCGCCGTCACCACCGTCCTCGCGGGGGTGTACGTGTGGCTGCGCTACTTCGTCCTCGCCTGACCGCCCTGGCCCGACCGACGAAGCCGATGAAACCGACGAAGCCGAGGAAAGGAGCAGGTCATGCCGGACTCCGGCGACGACAAGACCGCCGACCCCGGAGCCGGGCTCCGGCACGACGATCCGCGCGGTGCCGGTGCCGGCGCCGGTGCCGGCGTCGGTGCCGGTGCCGGTGGCCCGGGCGGAGGCCGGCGCCCGCGGCCCCGGTGGTACCACCGCACGCGCGCCTGGCTGGCCATGGGCCTGGGCGTCGGCGCCGCGGTGGCCGGGGCCACCCTGCCCAACGGGCTCCTGATGGCGGCCGGACTGGTCGTCGCCGCACTGGCGGTGAACCTCTTCGGCACCCCGCAGCGACGGCGCCGGACCCGTGGGGCGAAGCCGGGGTAGCCGGCCGGGGCGGCGGGCAGCGGCAGGGTACCCCGCGGCCCCGGCCGGTGACCGCCGCCCGGGAGCCTGCGCTCGGCGGGGCTTCGCTCGGGTGTGGTCGCTCCGGCGCCTTCGCTCAGGTCCGGCCGGCCGGGTCCTGGTCGGGGGCCGGATCCAAGGCCCTTCCGGCGGCCGATTCCGGGGACTTCGCGGGCGAGGGCACGGCCGCGAGCAGAGGCGGGCGGAGCGTACGCCGCGCCCTGACCCAGGCGGCCAGGGGCTCGGTGTAGCGGGCGGTGAGCGGCCCGACCACCACGAGGATCAGCACGTACGCCGTGGCCAGCGGGCCCAGCGCGGGCTCGATGCCCGCCGTGACGGCGAGTCCGGCGATGACGATGGAGAACTCGCCGCGCGCGACGAGCGTGCCGCCGGCGCGCCAGCGGCCCTTGATCCCGACCCCGGCCCGCTTCGCGGCCCAGTACCCGGTGGCGATCTTCGTGCACGTGGTGACCAGGGCGAGCGCGAGCGCGGGCAGCAGGACCGGCGGAATGCTGGCCGGATCGGTGTGCAGGCCGAAGAAGACGAAGAACACCGCGGCGAACAGGTCGCGCAGCGGGCTGAGCAGGGTGTGCGTGCCCTCGGCCACCTCGCCGGACAGGGCGATGCCGACCAGGAACGCGCCGACCGCGGCGGAGACCTGCAGCTGCTGGGCGATGCCCGCGACCAGCAGGGTCAGGCCCAGGACGACCAGGAGCAGCTTCTCCGGGTCGTCACTGGAGACGAACCGGGAGATCACCCGCCCGTAGCGGACGGCGACGAACAGCACGGCGCCCGCGACACCGAGGGCGATCGCCAGGGTCAGGCTGCCCGCCGCGAGACCGACCCCGGCCAGGAGCGCCGTGACGATGGGCAGGTAGACGGCCATCGCCAGGTCTTCGAGGACGAGGATGCTGAGGATGACGGGGGTCTCGCGGTTGCCGAGCCGCCCGAGGTCCCCCATGACCTTGGCGATCACGCCGGAGGAGGAGATCCACGTGACGCCGGCCAGGACCACGGCGGCCACCGGCCCCCAGCCCATCAGCAGCGCGGCGACCGCGCCGGGCACGGCGTTGAGGGTGAAGTCGACCAGCCCGGCCGGGTACTGGGTCTTGAGGTTGGAGACCAGGTCACTGGCCGTGTACTCCAGCCCCAGCATCAACAGCAGCAGGATGACGCCGATCTCGGCGCCGATCGCGACGAACTCCTCGCTCGCCCCCATGGGCAGCAGCCCGCCCGTGCCGAAGGCGAGACCGGCCAGCAGGTAGAGGGGTATCGGGGAGAAGTGGAACCGGCCGGCGAGTCTGCCCAGCAGGCCCAGGCCCAGGATGATCGCGCCGAACTCGATCAGGAAGACAGCGGAGTGCACCGGCGCTCACTCCCGTCCGAGTATCGAGGCGGCCGCGTCGACGCCCTCGCGGGTGCCGATCACGATGAGCGTGTCGCCGCCGGCGAGGCGGAAATCGGGCGCGGGGGAGGGGCGGGCCTCCGCCCGGCGCAGGACCGCCACGATCGAGGCGCCCGTCTCGGTCCGCATCCGGGTCTCGCCCAGCAGGCGGCCGTTCCAGTGCGAGTGCGCGGACAGCTCGATGCGCTCGGCGACCAGCCCGAGGTCGGTGGTGTGCAGCACGTTGGGGCTGTGGTGGGCGGGCATCAGGGCGTCGATCAGAGAGGCGGTCTCCGCACCGGTCAGGTGCAGGGACTGTGCGCACGCGTCGGGATCGTCCGCCCGGTAGACGTTCACCGTGCGGGTTCCGTCCCGGTGGGCGATCACCGACAGGTGGCGGTGTTCGCGGGTGGTGAGGTCGTACTGGACCCCGATGCCGGGCAGTGGCGTGGTGCTCATCCGTGGAGCAGGCACAGCTCTGTCCCCCTTGCTTCGCGTTCGGCTGTGGTGCGGCGCGGGCAGGGCGGGAGGCAGGCTCCCGGTGCCGCGCGCGCACATCGTGCCACCTCGCCGCAGGGCCGGGATATGGGTGTCGGCACGGATGGACAAGGCCGCCGAAGGACGACAGGCTGGGGCGGGGACACGGATCCCGTCGCAGGTCACCGCAGGTGTGGAGGCCGGTCGGCGGGGATAGTGGAGGTGGACGCCCGCCGGGCTTCGGATACGCGGACGAGGGGAGAGACGGCCATGTCGCTGTACTGGCGGATCTTCCTGCTCAACGCGGCCGTGCTCGTCACGGCCGTCCTGCTGCTGTTCGGCCCGGTCACCGTCTCCACCCCGGTCCTCTTCGGCGAGGCCGTCGTGCTGCTCGCCGGGCTGGCGGCCATGCTCGTCGCCAACGCCGCCCTGCTCCGCATCGGCCTGGCCCCGCTCGGCCGGCTGACCCGCGCCATGGCCGCCGTCGACCTGCTGCGCCCGGGCAGCCGGGCCCTCGTCGAAGGCCCCGGCGAAGTGGCCGAGCTGACCGCCTCCTTCAACGCCATGCTCGGCCGGCTGGAGGCCGAACGGGCGGGCAGCAGCGCCCGGGCCCTCTCCGCGCAGGAGGCCGAACGCCGGCGCATCGCCCAGGAACTCCACGACGAGGTCGGCCAGACCCTCACCGCGGTCCTGCTCCAGCTCAAGCACGCCGCCGACCGCGCCCCTGCAGCCCTGCGCGAGGACCTCCACCAGGTGCAGGAGACGACCCGCACCAGCCTGGACGAGATCCGCCGCATCGCCCGCCGGCTGCGCCCGGGCGTCCTGGAGGATCTCGGACTGCACAGCGCCCTGCGCGCGCTGACCGCCGAGTTCAGCAGCGGATCGCTGGCCGTACGGCACTTCATCGGCCCCGGACTGCCCCCGCTGGACGATGCGGCCGAACTCGTCGTCTACCGGGTCGCCCAGGAAGCCCTGACCAACGCCGCCCGGCACGCGGGCGCGAGCGAGGTCGAGGTGCACCTGTCCCACCGGCCGGGCGGGGCGTTCCGGCTCCTGGTACGGGACAACGGCAAGGGCATCCGGACCGCGGCCGAGGGCGCCGGGATCCAGGGCATGCGGGAACGGGCCCTGCTGATCGGTGCCGGCCTCGCCCTCGCGGGCGGCCCGCACGGCGGTACCGACGTACGGCTGGACGTCCCCGTCAGCGCCACCGCAGGCGGCGCCGGGAGAGGAAACCGATGACCACACCGGACCGGCCGCCGACCCGCGTCCTGCTCGCCGACGACCACGCCCTCGTCCGGCGCGGGGTCAGGCTCATCCTCGACGCCGAACCGGACCTGACGGTGGTCGCCGAGGCCGGGGACGGCGCCGAGGCCGTCGCCCTGGCCCGTACCGAGGACGTGGACCTCGCCGTCCTCGACGTCGCGATGCCCCGCATGACCGGGCTGCAGGCCGCGCGGGAACTGTCCCGGCTGCGGCCGGACCTGCGCATCCTCATCCTGACCATGTACGACAACGAGCAGTACTTCTTCGAGGCGCTCAAGGCCGGGGCCGCAGGCTACGTTCCCAAGTCCGTCGCCGACCGCGACCTCGTCGAGGCGTGCCGCGCGGCCATCAGGGACGAGCCCTTCATCTACCCCGGAGCCGAGACCACCCTCATCCGCAACTACCTCGACCGGGCCCGCCAAGGCGATCCGCTGCCCGCCCGGGCGATCACCGAACGCGAGGAGGAGATCCTCAAACTCGTCGCCGAAGGGCACTCCTCCAAGGAGATCGGCGACCTCCTCGTCATCAGCGCCAAGACCGTGGAGCGCCACCGGGCCAACCTCCTGCAGAAGCTGGGGATGCGCGACCGCCTGGAGCTGACCCGGTACGCGATCCGGGTGGGCCTGATCGAGCCGTAGTAGTCGCCTCGGCGCGCGGGGGTGGCGCGCCGGGGTGACGCGCTGGCCGCCGCCGGTCGCCGCACGCCATCCGCTCGCACGCCATCCGCTCGCGCGCCTTCCGTGCGCGGCGCCACCGTGGTCCTCTCCGACGCCGACACGGCCGCCCCCGCCCTCGCGGCCACCGTCGTCGCCGGAACGGGCAAGGTCCTCCAGGCCGACGGCCTGCTGTTACGGGTGACCGAACGCACCCCGCAGCAGCGCCGCGAGGCCACCGGACCCGGCCTGTGCACCCTGGCCCTGCTGTCCTCCACCACCGACGACCCCGCGGGCGCCGAGGGCTCGGACCGCAGCGGCCCCGCCGGGCCCCAGCTGCTCCCGGCCGCCATGGAGATCGCGCGGTCCGCGCAGCGGGGCGCGGTCGTGCTCGAAGCGGTCTCGCACACCGCCCCGTCCGCGGCGCCCGGCCGGCTCGCCGCCGCCGGCCTGCCGGTGATGGAGCTGTTCTCGCGCCGGGTCCGGTGGGCCCTGGCCGGCTTCACGGCCGCGGTCATCGCCATCGCCGTCACCTCCTGGATCACCACCGGCGACCACCCCGTCCACGCCGCCTACATCACCCTCCTGGACCTCTTCTCCCTCAACGACCCCGCCATCGGCGACCCCACCGAACGCCAGCTGCTCCAGCTCTTCACCGGCGTGGTCGGACTGCTCCTCCTGCCGGTCCTGGTCGCCGCCGTCCTGGAGGCCTTCGGGTCCTTCCGCTCCGCCTCCGCCCTGCGCCGGCCACCGCGCGGCACCGCCGACCACGTCGTCCTGCTCGGCCTCGGCAAGGTCGGCACCCGCGTCCTGGCCCGCCTGCGCGAACTCGGCATCCCCGTCGTCTGCGTCGAAGAGGATCCCGAGGCCCGGGGCATCGCCCTGGCCCGGAGCCTGCGCGTCCCCGTCGTGCTCGGCGACGTCACCCAGGAGGGCGTCCTCGAAGCCGCCCGCACCGACCGGGCCCACGCCCTCCTCGCCCTCACCAGCTCCGACAGCACCAACCTCGAAGCCATCCTCTGCGCCCGCACCATCACCCCCGACCTGCACGTCGCGCTGCGGCTCTACGACGACGACTTCGCCACCGCCGTCCACCGCACCCTGCGCGCCGCGCACCCCCAGGCCCTGACGCGCAGCCGCAGCGTCACCTCGCTGGCCGCGCCCGCCTTCGCCAGCGCCATGATGGGGCGCCAGATCCTGGGCGCCGTACCCGTGGAGCGCCGCGTCCTGCTCTTCGCGGCCGTCGACGTGGCCGGACTGCCCCACCTCGAAGGCCGCACGATCGCCGACACGTTCCGGCCGGGCCACTGGAGGATCCTCGCGCTGGACACCACCGATCCGGCCGACCGGCGCCCCGACCTGAGCACGACCCGGCTCGACGGCCGCGGCCACGTCAGCGGCCTCCTCTTCGACCTCCACCCCGGGCACGTCCTCGGACCGGCGGACCGGGTGATCGTCGCCGCCACCCGGCAGGGCCTGGCCGAACTGCTCGGCAGCGGCCGGGCGGTACCTCCCCGGCCCCCCGGGCGCGCGGGACCCTCGTAGCTGCGAGGTGGTGTGACCGTTCCCCGCCCCCGACGATGTCGCTCGACGACGCCCGGCTCCGGGCGTCGTCCACGTGGGCCGGAAGGGGACAACATGCTGCGGTACCTGCGCAGGCTGCGGGTGGTGGTGCTGACGTGCGTGGCGGGACTGGTGCTGGCGGGTGCGCCCGGCTCCGCCGTGGCCCAGGGGGCGGCGGCCGCGGCGAAGCCGCAGTTCCAGCTGCCGTTCCCGTGCGGCACGACCTGGGAGATGCACACCTGGGGCCACAACCCCGCGTTGGACATCGTGGTGGAGGGCAACACCGGCTCCGACGGCCTGCCCGTCCTGGCGTCCGCCGCCGGAGTGGTGTCCGCCGCCTACTGGAACAACGGATCGGGCAACACCATCCAGATCAGCCACGGCAACGGCTGGTTCTCGGCGTACTACCACCTGAAGGACGACCCGGCGGCCTACGTCAAGAAGGGCGACGCGGTCCAGCCCTCCACCCGGATCGGCAGGATCGGGACCTCGGGCGCCTCGGACTGGTCCCACCTGCACTACGAGCAGCGCTACCTGGCCTCGGGCGACTTCACCGACGAGAGCCACCGCGTGCCGGTCCACTTCGACGGCGTCGAGTACACGGGCCCCGCGAGGGACTGGCCGAGCGTCACCAGCCGCAACTGCTCCGGCACGCCCGCCGCATGGCAGGACTGCCCGTCCGGATCCGTCTGCTTCTACTCGTGCGCCGACGGCACGGGCACCGTCTGCCGTTCCGCCGCCGACGAGCCGAACAGCACCTGCGGCCTGCGCCGCTCCTTCTTCAACAACGGTACGCAGCAGCCGGGTTACGACCACGTGCAGGTGTACTTCAAGGAGGGCGGCAGCGCCTGCCTGCACTTCGGCTGGGACGAGGGGCGCGGAAACCTGCCCGCCGGCGGCCGGACCATCGACCGTTTCCAGTGGCGCGGTGAGTGCTGAGTACACGCATCCGCCATCGTTGCCGGAACGATTTATTCCGCTGGCTAACCTTCCCTCGCCACCTTGGGGGAAGGAAGCAGCGTGTACAGCATCCTCGTGGTTCCGGGGCCCACCATGGCCCCGGCCGCACACATCCGATTAGCACCGGGGCAGACCCTCCGGTTCGGCCGTGAAGAAGCAGGCGACGGCAGCCTGCACGTCCCGCACGCCGGCGTCTCGCGCTCCGCGGGGGAGATCGCGGCCACCGGCACGTACTGGTCGCTCAGCAACCTCAGCGGTTCGTCGACCTACGTGGTCGAGAACCCCGAGGGCGCCGGCGAACACATCAAGATCGCGCCCGGCCGGCTGGGCGCACCCGTCCCCTTCGAGTTCTCCCGGATCGTCCTGCCGGCGGGCTCCGAACTGCTCACCCTGGACGTCTGGGCACCGCGCCACGACTACGCCGACCGCGACGCACCCGGCGAGCCCGACGGGGAGCCGACCGCGCTCGCCTTCCCGCTCGACCGCTCCAGCCGGTACTTCCTGGTCCTCACCGCGCTCTGCGAGCCGCGGCTGCGCGGCGAACCGCACGCCTCGCTGCCCACCGTCGAGCAGGTCGTCGAACGGCTGAAGCCGGTGTGGCCGGCGGCCAACCGCGCGGCCGTGCAGTGGAACATCGACTACCTCGCGGTCAAGCTCCGCCTCAAGCCCGGCCCCGACACGGCGGATCCGGGACCGCGGCTCGTCGGCAAGAAGGAGACCCTGGTCTCCCTCGCCCTGCGCTTCGACCTCGTCCGCGAGCACGACCTGGCGGTCCTTCCGGCCGCCCCGACCGGTACCGCCCGCTGACCGGGCGAGCCGGGCACTTAGGGGCCCTCACCGTTCCGCCGGGTTACCGGATCGGCCCCTGGGTCGTCGGCCACCTGCTGGGGGCCGGCGCCTTCGGCAGCGTGTACGCGGCCCTGCGCGCCGCCCCCGAGCCCGGCCTGCCCGGCCGGGCCGCGCTCAAGGTCCTCCCGACCGGCACCCGCACCCCGCGCCAGCTGCGCCACCTGAGCGAACTCGCCGCCCGCGAGACCGAGGTGCTGCGCCGCGTGTGCACACCCCGGCTGATCCGGATGTACGAGGTGCTCACCGTCGACGACCCCGGCCACCCCGAACTCGACGGCGCCACCGTGCTCGTCCTGGAGGAGGCCAAGGGGTCCCTGGACGCCCTGCTGGCCGACGGAGTGCCCGCCGCGGGGCCCGCCCTCCTCGCCCAGGTCTGCGAAGGGCTCGACCAACTGCACCGGGCGGGCTGGGTGCACGGCGACCTCAAGCCCGGCAACGTCCTGCTGATGCCCGACGGCACGGCGCGTCTCGGCGACTTCAACATGGCGGCGGAGCTGGAGGGCACCCACGCGTACTCGCCGGCTTTCGCGACGCCCGACTACACCCCGCCCGACCTGCTCTGGTCGGAGGTCGGCGAACGCGGCATGAAGATCCGCCCGACGGCCGACATCTGGGCCTTCGGGGTGCTGGCCCACGTCGTCCTGACCGGCTCGCTGCCGCTGCCCGGCGGCACGACCGCGGCCCGACGGGACGCTGCGCTGCGCTACGCCAGGGGCGAGGAGGAACTGCGCCTGTCACCGGAACTGCCGGAGCCCTGGCGGGACATCGTCCGCGACTGCCTGGCCCGACGGCACGAGGACCGGGCCGGGCACACCGCGGCGTCCCTGCTGCACCGGGTGGAGGCGGCCGCGGCGGCCGCCGCCGACGGGCCCGGCCGGGGCTGCGCACCGCCGGTAGCGCGCGGCGGCCCGGAGCCGCGCAGCCCGGTGTCGCGCGCGCCGGAGCAGGGCAGCCCGGAGCCGCGTAGCCCGCAGCCCCGCGGCCCGGAGCCGGGCGGCGCCGGCCCGCGACGGCGGCGGCGCGTACTGATCGCGGCCGGCGCGGCGGCGCTCGCGGGCCTGGGGGCCGCGTGGGGCTCCGGCCTGTTCGGCCTCGGGGGCGACGACGAGGCGAAGGGGTACGACCGGTGCCGGCGCGGGGCGGTCTGCTTCTTCGCGAAGGAGGACGGCCAGGGCGAGATGTGCTCCTGGGTCGACGGCGACGCCGACTGGAACGACGGCCTGAACCCCTGTCCGTGGACGGCCCGCAGCACGCCCCGCTCGGTCTTCAACAACGGGTTCGACCTCGCCGAGGGGGCGACCCAGGTCGACGTCCTCTACTACGCGCAGACCGACAAACGGGAGCTGCTGGGCTGTGTGAAGGTGCGCACCAGGACCAACCTCGCCGGCACCGACAACCCGCGCTCCCACTCCTGGGTCCCGAACTGCTGACCGCGCCCCGGTGTACCTCGCACCTGCGAGGTACTGCCGGGCCCGCCGCTCCGTGAGCCTTGAGGCACGTCACACCGCTCTGACAAGGGGTTCACGATGCACGTCAAGCGTTCCATTCTCGGCATGTTCGGCGCCACCGCGATGCTGCTCACGGCGGCCTACACCACCGGGTCCGCCCAGGCCGCCACGCCCGCCGACCAGGGTGCGGGTGCCCGCGTCCTGGTCGCGCCGGCCGCCCCGGCAGAGGCCCGCCCGGCGTCCCTCGCGGCCGCCGCGTCCCCGGGCATCTCGCCCGCCGTCACCACCTCCCACGTGGCCCCCGGCGGCAGCTACACCTGCAGCAGCGGGAACCTCTGCACCCTCGTCTGGGACCCGACCAGGTCGGACTGGAAGGTCTTCTACCTCTACAACTGCAACCGGTACTCGGTCTCCAACTGGAACGGCAACGGGGCCTACTGGAACAACCAGACCGGCAACCCGACCTCGTACTTCTACAACCAGAGCGGCGGCGTCGTGAAGTCCATCCAGCCCGGCGGCGGCCAGCTCGGCCAGGACTGGTCGCCGATCTGGTCCGTCCGCAACTGCTGATCTCCCCCCACAGGCCCGGCCCCGGTCACTCCCGACCGGGGCCGGGCTCTTTCCGTTTCCCCTTCCCCTCATCCGGACCCGGGTCCCCAAGGCACTTCCGGCTCACCACGGCCGTCCCACCCGCCTGCGAGGCGGCGCCTGATCTCGTCGGCCTCTCCGGAACGCCCCAGGTCGTCCAAGAGCATGACCTGCAGGTTCAACGCTGCCCGAAGATCATCGGTGAAGGCTGCCGGTGACGTGGCCGCCAGCCTCGTGTACAGCCGCGCCGCGTCCACCGCGGCCCCCAGCGCACCAGGAGAGTCGTACTGCCCCATGACCCGAACCATGGCCGACACCAGAAGGGACTTCGCGAGACCGGGCTCATGGGCGGCAGGGTTGCCGGCGGCCAGCCGACGCCGGATGTCCACCGCCCCGTCGGCCGCGACCAAGGCTTCCCCCGTGCGTCGTGCAGCCGACAGGTGGATCCCGAGGTTGGACAGCGACGTGGCGAGGTCGGGCTCGAAGGCGGCCGGATCGGCGGCCGCGAGCCGGCGCCTGACCTCCACCGCTTCCGCCTCGGGGCCCAGGGCTTCATCCTGGCGCCCCACTCCCAACAGGCGGATCCCCAGGTTGGAGAGCGACTTCGCGAGGTCGGGCTCGTGGGCGGCGGGGTTGGCGGCGGCCAGCCGGCGCCTGATCGCCACCGCCTCCAACTCGACGGTCAGCGCCTCCTCCTCCCGCTTCACCTGCGCCAGGTAGATCCCGACGTTCGACAGCGAGGTGGCGAGGTCGGGTTCGTGGGCGGCGGGGTTGGCGGCCGCGAGCCGGCGCCTGATGTCCACCGCCTCCCCTTCAGCCGCCAGGGCGTCCTCCTGGCGTCCCACCAGCGAGAGGCGGCTCCCCAGATTGGACAGCGCCCTCGCGAGGCCGGGCTCGTGGGCGGCGGGACGCGCCGCGGCCAGCCGGCGGTGGAGGACGACGGCTTCGTCGGCCACGGGCAGCGCCTCTTCCCGGAGCCCGGCTTCCGACAGGTGGAGGCCGAGGCTGGACAGCGAGGCGGCGAGGTCGGGTTCGTGGGCGGCGGGGTTGGCGGCCACGAGCCGGCGCCGGATGGCCACCGCCTCCACCTCCGCGGTCAGTGCTTCTTCCCGGCGCCCTGCCTCCGCCAGGCGGGCTGCGAGGTTGGACAGCGACGTCGCCAGGCCGGGTTCGTGGGCGGCCGGGTGGGCGGCCGCGAGCCGGCGCCGGACTTCCGCCGACTCCACGACCGCGACCAGCGCCTCCTCCCGGCGTCCTGCTTCCGCCAGGCGGGCTGCGAGGCTGGACAGTGACATCGCGAGGCCGGGTTCGTGGGCGGCGGGGTGGGTGGCCGCGAGCCGGCGCCGGATGGCCAGTGCCTCCACCTCCGCGGCCAGGGCTTCTTCCCGGCGACCCGCTTGCGACAGGCGGGACCCGAGGCTGGACAGCGTGGTGGCGAGGTGGGGCTCGTGGGCGGCGGGGTTGCCGGCGGCGAGCCGTCGGCAGATGTCGACGGCTTCTTCGGCCGGGCGCAGCGCTTCCTCCCGGCGCCCCACCCCCGACAGGTGGGTGCCGAGGTTGGACAGGGTGGTGGCGAGGCCGGGTTCGTGGGCGGCGGGGTGGGCGGCCACGAGCCGGCGCCGGATGGCCACCGCCTCCACCTCCGCGGACAGGGCCTCGTCCCGCCGCCCCACCTCCGACAGACAGGACCCGAGGCTGGACAGCATGGTGGCGAGTTCGGGCTCGTAGGCGGCGGGGTCGGTGACGGCGAGCCGCCGGTAGATCTCGACGGCCTCTGCCGCGGGGTGCGGCGCTTCTTCCCTCCGCCCTGCTTCCGACAGGTGGGTCCCGAGGTTGGACAGCGAGGCCGCGAGCTGGGGTTCATGGGCGGCGGGGTTGCCGGCGGCGAGCCGCCGGTAGATGTCGACGGCCTCCTCGGCCGGCTGCAGTGCCTCTTCCCGGCGTCCCGCATCCGCCAGGTGGACCCCGAGGTTGGAGAGCGATTTCGCGAGGTCGGGCGTGTGGGTGGCGGGCGTGGTGGCGGCGAGCCGCCGGTGGATCTCCACCGCCTCCTCGCTACGGGACTGTGCCTCCGCCCGGCGCCCCACTTCCGACAGACGGGCCCCGAGGTTGGCCAGCGAGGCGGCCAGGCCGGGCTCACCGGCCACGGGACTCGCGGCGGCCAGCCGACGGCGGATCTCCACCGCCTCCTCGGTCGGGCGCAGCGCCTCCTCCCGGCGCCCCAGGCCGGACAACATGATGCCGAGGTTGGACAGCGACAGCGCGAGGAGGGGCTCGTGCGCCGCGGGATCCGCGGCGGCCAGCCGACGGCGGATCTGCACCGCCTCCTCGGTCGGCTGCAGAGCCTCCTCGCGGCGCCCCGCATCCGACAGGAGCATGCCCAGGTTGGACAGCGCGGCGGCGAGGTCCGGCTCGTGGGCGCCGCTGTTGCCGTGATCGAGCCCGTGATCGAGCCCGTGATCGAGCCCGTGGCCGGGTCCGTGGTCGAGCCCGTGGTCGAGCAGGCGCCAGTCCCGTACGGCGTCCTGGGCCGCGGTGACGGCCTCATGGCGTAGTCCGGCGTACGCCAGGCGAGGCGCCAGGCCGTCGCGGATCCTCGCGCGCACCAGCGGATCCTCAGTGCCGGCGAGGCGGTGCCGGGCGAGCTGGTCGACCACGCGGGCGATGCCGAGGTCGAGGTCGGTGTGCCTGTCCTGCGGGAAGCGTGTCTCGACGGCTTCGAGCACCGGGATCACGTCCGGGAGCCGGGCGAGGATCGCCAGGGCGCTGCTTCCGGCGTCGATCGCCAACTGGGGGTCGTCCAGCAGGAGGGGGTTCAGGTACTGCGGGCCGAGATGCTCCCAGTGCTGTGCGGCCGACACCAGGAAGGTGATCGCGCGGGGTGTCCAGGGCGCGGGGGTGCGCTGCGGCCCGTCCCGGCGGATCAGCGCGGAGGCGGTGGGAACGGCCCAGGGCTGGGCCGGGTAGGGGGCCGCGTGGCCCGGGATGGTCAGGGCGAGGAAGTCTTCGGCGAGACGGTCCGGGTAGAGGGGCTCCAGGACCTGGCCGGTGGACTCGGCCGGCGGGTAGCAGGAGGTGTGGTCCCTCAGCAGTCCTGGAGGATCGGGAAGGCGCAGCCGATCCAGGACTTCCCTGCCCGCAGGGCGCGGGAGCGTGCCGGTGAGGATCGCGGTGAACACGGTCTGGTTCATCGCTGCGGGCGGGGTGCCGTAGCCGTTTCCGTCGGGTGTGGCGTGGGCGCCGTCGCCGTAGAGCCGTGCCCAGTGCAGCTGCTCGCGGTCCAGGAGGTACAGGGTCAGGCCGGCTCTGTCCGCCGGCGGATCCGTACGGGTGGCGTGCGCGTCGACGGCGACCAGTGCGGCCATGTGCACGGCCAGGGTCAGACCGAACTCCGCGTCGGCCAAGGGTATGGAGGACCGGATCCCGGTGGCATCGGACAGCTGGTAGACGGAGGCGAAGCTGTCACGGGCGGTGGCGAACATCGCGCCCCGCGCATCCCCCTCGACCGGCAGAGCGGCGAGGGACTGACTGGAGACCTCGGCCTGGTAGGTGTCCAGAAGGGCGCGGAGCGGGGGGAGTTCGTTGAGTGTGCGTCCCAGCAGCAACACCCGGGTGGCCTGACCGGTGTGCAGCAGCGCGTTCTTCAGCAGCCACGTCAGGTTCGTCGTCAGCCACCGGTCGGCGTAGTCGACGATCACCAGCACTCCGGTGTACCCGGTCGGGCTCAAGTCCTGGCTTCCCGGTGCGATCGGGTCGGCGTCGGGGCCGTGGAAGGCGGCGATGACCTTCCAGCCGGCCGCCGCGGACTCCGCGGCGAGCTGTGCGGCCAGCCGGGTCTTGCCCTGGCCGCCCGGTGCGTACAGCCAGCGGGCACTCAGCCGCTTGTCGCTCTCGCGCCACTGGCGCAGCCGCGCGAGTTCGTCCTGCCGTCCGGTGAAGGGCACCACGGCGCGGCGGGCGTTGAGCATCCGGCTGGGGAGTTCCTGGAGCCATTCCGGATCGGTGCCGGGCGCCATCTGCCAGTTGCCCAGCAGGTACAGCGGAAGGCCACTGCCGCCGTGTACGTGGATGTCAGCCCCTATCGCTCCGTACGCGAAGCCGTTGACGGCGACGACGTTCTGTACGAACTGCGGCCGGGGGCCGTCTGCCTCGCTCACGCGCTGCCCTCCGGCGTTCGGGCACCGTCATCGCCCTCGGCCTCGTCCTCGCTCTCGCCCTCGGGGGCGGTCTCAGCGGAGGTGGCTTCCGTCGGGCTGCCGTAGTGGTTGTGCTGAATGACGTTCCCGTGGATGGTGCCGAAGGCAGTGGACCGTGGGGCGGAGGCGGTGATGTTCTGCACGACCCAGGCCTGCTCGGCTCGGGGCAGCTCGTTCCGGGTCCGGGCGATGAGGGCAGAGAGGTCGCCGGCGGCGTCGGGGTGCCGGCTCAGGAACGTCTCCAACTGCTGTCCCCACACCGGGAGCAGGATCTGGCGGACCTGTTCGGTGTCCTCGGTCTGCCGGACGAGGTGGTCGTGGGCGGTCAGTTGGCCTTGGACGGTGTGCTGCTCGGCGGTTTCCCTGCTGCGGAACATCCGGACGACGGCGTCACGCGTACTGTCCCAGGCCGTGGTGGCCATCGCCGCCACCACGGTCGTGGCTCCGGCCATGGCCAGCGCTGTTGCTTCATCCACCATGTGCGACTCCTTGCACGAGGACGGGGATCGTTCGGCCTGCGACGGCCGCCCGCCCCTGGCGTCATGCGGCGGGCTCCTCCCGAGGGGAGAACCCCTCTGCGGCAGCCGTTCCGGCAGGGGCAGTGCCACCCCTACCCCCGCGTGCCCCAGTGCACACGGGAGGAGGAGCGGCGCTGCCCCGGCCCCGGTCCGTACCTCGCCCTCAACGAAGCAGGGTGAGTGCGCCGGCGACGGCGCCGGTCAGCGCGGCCGCGAGGGTGAGGACAGCGGCGAAGGCGGCGGCTGCGCGGGTGAGTGCGCCGGGGTAGGTGGCGCCATCCAGGCGGGCGAGTTTGCCCGCGGCCGCGGCGGCCAGCAGTGCGAAGATGATCACCAGTGCGGCGACCAGCAGGACCACGGTGATACCGGACACGGCAAGCTCCCTTGTGGGGATGGGGTGTTGACGTGCCGAACGTCGCGGAATCGCTGTGCGCCATGGTGCGGCCCGAACGAAGATGAACAACGGCAGACACACGGCCTGGGGGACGGACGCGTGCACGAGGAATCGACCGGGGCCGAGCGGGCGGGTACCGACGGGGCGGCAGCCGATGCGGAGCGTGCTGCCGGAGCGGGCGCCGATGCGGCGCTTGCCGAACTGAGGGACCACCTGGCCGATGCGCTGGCCGGCAAGCGGCTGACCAAGACCCAGCTCGCGACGCGTACGGGGCTGAGCCGCACCACCGTGCAGCTGGCGTTCCAGGGAGGTGCGACTCCTCCGTCGGCGACCACGGTGGCGACGCTGGCTCGTGCGCTGGGTCTGGCGGAGGACGAGTTGCTGGAACTCCGGCGACGCGCGGCCGCGGCGCCCGCCTGCGACACTCAGCCGGCCCCGCAGGCGGCCCGGCAGACGACCCCCCAGGGTGAGGCCGCGACCGGTGCCGAGCCGGTACCGGGCCAGCCGATCACCGATTGGAACCCCCACGACCTCGAGGTCCACCCGGCCGGACTCGCACCTGCAGGTCACGGCGCGGACGCCGGCACGCCTCCGCTGCCCGGCTACGTACGCCGGCGCCACGACGACGTACTCGCCCGGGCGGTACGAAGCGCGGTGCAGGGGCACAGCCGCATGGTCGTGCTGGTCGGAACCTCCTCGACCGGAAAGACCAGAGCGTGCTGGGAAGCGGTCCAGCCCCTCGCGAACGAAGGGTGGCGGCTGTGGCACCCCTTCGATCCGACCCGCGCCGACGCCGCACTGGAGGACCTCCAACGCGTCCGCCCGCGCACCGTCGTGTGGCTGAACGAGGCACAGCACTACTTCGGCGACTCCCTGGCCGGCGAGCGCATCGCGGCCGCCGTGCACGCCCTGCTGGCCCACCCCGGCCGGGCACCCGTCCTGGTCCTGGGGACCATGTGGCCCGAGTACGAGCGCCAGTACACCGCCCTGCCCACACCCGGCCGGCCGGATCAGCACAGCCGGGTCCGCGAGCTCCTGGCCGGACGCACCCTCACCGTCCCCGACAGCTTCGACGCGCAAGCGCTGCGGGCCGCAGCCGTACTGGCCAAGGACGGCGATCAGCTGCTGGCCGACACCCTCACCCGGGCAGGCATCCACGGGCAGGTGACACAGGACCTGGCCGGTGCCCCCGAACTCCTGCGCCGCTACGAACACGGCACGCCGGCCGCCAGGGCCGTCACGGAGGCCGCGATGGACGCCCGCCGCCTTGGCGCGGGGCTGCACCTGCCGCAGGCATTCCTGATCGACGCCGCGACCGACTACCTGAGTGACGGCGACTACGGGGATCTCGGCGACGACTGGGCGGAGGCCGCCTTCGCCGAGCTGGCCCGCCCCGTCCACGGCAAGAAGGCTCCGCTGCACCGAGCCGCCGCCCGCCCGAGGCGCGAGCCTCCGAGCAGCCTGTCCCCGTCCCCGTCTCCGTCCCCGTCTCCGTCCCCGTCCCCGTCCCCGACGCCGGTGTCGGCAGGGACGGTGTTCCGGCTGGCCGACTACCTCGAACAGCACGGCCACACCGCCCGCCGCGCCCTGTGCCCCCCTGCTTCGTTCTGGCACGCGGCTCACACCCACCTCACCCACGCGGACGACCTCAACAACCTCGCCGACGCCGCCTTCATCCGGAACCGCCTCCAGTGGGAGCACCACCTCCGCAGCAAGAGCGCCGGCGCCGGGCACACCTCCGCACTGCTGCGCCTGGCAGAACTGCGGGAGGACACGGGGGACCGGGACGGGGCCGAGGCCCTCTACCGGCAGCTCGCGGCCGACGGCCACGCCTACGCACTGCTCCGCCTCGCCGGGCTGCGGGGGAGCGCCGGCGACCTCGACGGCGCCGAGACCCTCTACCGGCAACTGGCCGACGCAGGGGACCCCTTCGCGCTGCCACGGATGGCACGGCTGCGGGAAGAAGCGGGCGACCTCGACGGCGTCGAAGCCCTCTACCAGGAGCTGGCCGACACGGGGGACACCCACGCCCTGGTCCGCGTGGCCGGTCTGCGGGAAGAGGCCGGCGACCTCGACGGCGCCGAGGCCCTCTACCAGCGGTTGGCCGATGCGGGCGACACCTACGCATTCTTCCGCCGAGCATGGCTCCGGGAGCGGGCAGGGGACCCCGACGGCGCCGAAGCCCTGTACCTGCAGGCTGCCGAGGCCGGCCACACCTCCGCACTGGTGCGACTCGCCGGGCTGCGGGCGAGCGCCGGCGACCTCGAAGGAGCCGAAACGCTCTACCGGCAGCTGGTCGACGCCGGTGACACCTACGCCCTCTTCCGCCTGGCACGGCTGCGGGAAGAGGCCGGGGACTCCGACGGCGCCGAAACCTCTACGAGCAGGCGGCCGACGCCATCAACCCCGGCACCCTGGTCCGCCTGGCCAGGTTGCGGGAGGACGCCGGCGACCTCGACGGCGCCGAAGCCCTCTACCGGAGGCTGGCCGACAGCGGCCAGACCGTCGCCCTGCTCCACCCCTCGATGAGGGTGCTCGGCGGCACGGAGCTGAAGGACCGCTGGCCGTACGGGCTGGACCCGGACGGCACCCCCTCACAGCCGTGGCGCTGGGGGCCGAGGACGCCGTGACACCGCGGCCTGATCACGCATCACCCGCCCTCCGGTTCCCTAGAATTAGTCATGCGCCTGACAGAAATAAAAGAATGACACCGCGCACGGCACTGCTGCTGCGCGCACTGCGCCACTCCCACGAAAGGCACCACACCCCAAAGGGAGCGATCAGCGATGACCAAGCCCGAGAACACGGAACAACACGACGACAACTACAACACCAACAACACCAACAACTACGACGTCGTCATAGGCGGATCCGGCCTCGCGGGCAGTGCCGCGGCGATCCTGCTCGCTCGACGCGGTGTCCGCGTCGCACTGCTGGAACGCCGCTCGGACCCCGAAGCGTACAAAGTGCTGTGCACCCACTCCCTCACTGCCAACGCCTACCCGGTGCTCGACCAACTCGGCCTCGTCCCCGCCCTGGAGAAGGCGGGAGCCGTCCGCAACGAGGCCCGCTGGTACACCCGTTGGGGATGGATCGAGCCGAGGGCCGCGCCAGGGGGACCCGAGCTGCCGTACGCGTACAACATCCGGCGCAGCATCCTCGACCCGTTGATCAGGTCCCACGCGGCGCACACCCCTGGTGTCGACCTGCTCCTCGGCCATCAGGTGTCCGGGCTGGTCCGGGAAGGCGGGCGAACCGTGGGGGTGCGCGCGTCGACACCCCGGGGCGAGCGCGAGATCCGGGCCCGCCTGGTGGTTGGCGCCGACGGCAAGGACTCGGCCGTGGCGAATTACGCCGGGGTGCCCGCCCGGCAGTACGAGAACGCGCGCTTCGGCTATCTCGCGCACTACCGCAACCTTCCGCTGCACGGCGGGATCGGTCAAACCTGGTTCCTCGAGCCGGACATGGCGTACGCGTTTCCCAACGACGACGGGGTAACGGTCATCGCGGTGCTCCCGGACAAGAAGCGGCTGCCGGCCTTCCGGGAAGACCTGGAGGGCAGCTTCTCCGCATTCGTCCGCGCCCTGCCCGAGGCACCGCCCATCGACTCCGCCGAGCGCATCACGAAGATCATCGGCTTGGTCAACTACCCGCTGCACAGCCGCCAGCCGACCGCACCGGGCCTCGCGCTCATCGGCGACGCCGCCCTGACCGGCGACCCCCTGTGGGGCGTGGGATGCGGGTGGGCTCTGGAGTCCGCGCACTGGCTGGCCGAGGCGGTCGCCCCGGCCGCGGCCGGTCGCGGAAACCTCGACAAGTCGCTCATGCTGTACGCCCGCAGACACCGCCGCCGGCTGCGAGGACACCAGTACCTGGCCGCCGACTTTGCCAGGGCCCGCCCGTTCAACCCCATGGAGCGCCTGATGTTCTCGGCGGCGGCGCGCGACGCGTCGGTGGCACGGCACATGCACCGGTTCGCATCCCGCCTGATCGGCCCCCTGCACTTCCTGAACCCCGCGGCCCTGGCCAAGGCTGCGCTCGTCAACATCAAGCACCACAGGTCGGCCACCCCACCCGCACACCTGTCCCCCACGAGGCCGTGACCGACTCCCTTCCCACAGGCTGACGCAGACGACTGCCATCAGCAGGATTGCGAAGGGGTAGCCGCCTGCCCATTTGAGTTCGGGCATGTTTTCGAAGTTCATGCCGTAGATCGTGCCGACCAGGGTGGGGGCGAAGAGGGTGGCGGCCCACGAGGAGATCTTCTTGATCTCCTCGTTCTGTTCGAAGCCGGCTTAGGCGAGGGCGCGCATTTCGGCGTTCTGTTGTGGGGAGGCCAGGGTGGCGTTGACCGTCAGAGTCTCTGTGAGGGCCTGGCGGAAGCCGTCCACGCGTTCGCTGGTGTGCGTGACGTGGTCGGCCACGTCGCGGAGGTAACGCTGGAGTTCCTCGTTCGTGCCGTACTTCGTGAAGCCGGCCCTCAGGCCGTGGAGCATGCCGACCAGGGGGCGGGTGGCGCGTTGGAACTCGACCGTTTCTCGGGAGAGTTCGTAGATGTGGAGTTCGCCGAAATCGACCTCCTCCTGGGCGTCGAGGTGGCGCGTGGCGCGCAGGGCGACGAAGAGGGTGTCTCCGTAGCGCTCCAGCTTGGGGCGCCGGTGGGATTGCAGGGCGTCTTCGACAGCGAGTTCGCCGAACTCCACTCCCTTGCCGCCGAGTTCAACCTCCACTCGGTGGGGCGGTGCAGGCCGATCCACGCCATCCCCTCGGGCTCTTCGCACAGTTGCCGGAAGGTGTCGGAACGTGTCGGCCAGGGTGCCGGGGGAGGCGACCCGGCGTTCGTCGCGGTAGACGGCCGAGTCGATCACGTTGCGGTGGTTCGGCGGTGTGGGGGCCGCAGGTGCGGGCTGTGGGGCGGCCAGCGGCCCCGCCGGGGGTGCGGCGGCCGGGGAGGCGGGGCGGCGCCATCCCGCGCGCTTCGCGGCGGACGGCGGGGGCGGGGGGCGGCGGGCAGGGCGCTCCGACGTCGCAGGTCAGCTCCCGATAGCACGTGCGTTTGCGGGTGGCAAAAGGGCAGGATGCCTGTGGGGTGGCTTCCATCGACCGTGGAGTCGGGTGGAGTTGAGCAGAGTGGAGTGGGGTTGCGGACTGAATGTGTCCGCAATGGAGGTTAGCTTGCTGTCATGGCCTCCAGGACGATGCATCCCGTACTCGACACCCGCGCTCTGAACCGTGCCACGCTCGCCCGCCAGCTGCTGCTGAGTCGCGCCGAGATGTCCGCGCGCGACGCCGTCGCGCACCTCCTCGGACTGCAGGCGCAGAACGTGAAGCCGCCCTACTTCCAGCTCCACGCCCGCCTCGCCGGCTTCCGGCCCGCCGAACTCGCCGGACTCATGGAGTCCCGGGAGGTGGTCCGGATGGTCACGATGCGCTCCACCATCCACACCCACACCGCGCACGACGCCCTGACTCTGCGCCCGCTAGTCCAGCCCGCCCGCGACCGGGAGGTCGCCTACTTCCGGAAGGGGCTCGTGGGGGTGGACCTCGACCGGCTGGCGCAGCGGGCCCGGGCCTTCGTCGAGAGCGGGCCGCGCACCATGGGCGAGATCCGCGAGGACCTGCTCGAAGAGTGGCCCGATGCCGACCCGCAGTCGCTGTCCGTCGCCGCGCGCTGCCGACTGCCGCTGGTGCAGGTCACGCCCCGCGGGGTGTGGGGACGCAGCGGGCAGGTCCGGCTCACCACCGTGGAGAACTGGCTCGGGAAGCCCGCCGGGGAGGCACGGCCCGTGGACGACGTCGTGCTGCGCTACCTCGCCGCCTTCGGGCCCGCCTCCGTCAAGGACATGCAGACCTGGGCCGGACTGACCCGGCTGCGCGAGGCGTTCGAGCGGCTGCGGCCGGGCCTGGCCGCCTTCCGGGACGAGAACGGCGTGGAGCTCTTCGACCTCCCCGACGCGCCCCGTCCCGATGCGGACACCCCGGCGCCGCCCCGCTTCCTCCCGGAGTTCGACAACCTCCTGCTCTCGCACGCCGACCGCACCCGCGTGGTCCCTCCGGAGATCAAGGGGCGTACCTGGACGGGGAACCAGGCCCACTGCACGCTGCTCGTCGACGGGTTCCTCGCCGGTCTGTGGAAGCTGCAGGACGGGGTGCTCACGGTCGAGTTGTTCGGACCGGTCCCGAAGGCGGCGAAGGACGAGATCGTTGCCGAAGGGGAGCAGATGGTCGCAGACATGAGTGGGACCGGCGAGGTCACCGAGGTCACCGGGGCCACCAAAGCCACCAAAGCCACGAAGGCCTCCGGTGCCGGAGCAGGAGTCGTGCGTTTCGGGGTGGTCAAGCCCTGATCCGACGGTAGGTCGTCGGGATGTGGCACACCCCAATTGGGCGGATACTCAAAGGAGTTGCGGGGGAGTGTGGGTGGCCGCATCATCCTCGGATGGATGACAGACCGAGCCGGATCCCGGCCTCCCTGCCGGCCCTGCGTGCCGCGGCGCGCGAAGCGGGCTTCGTCATGTCCTGCGAGGAGCGCACCGGCGGCCTGCTGGCGCTCCTCGCGGCCGCCCGCCCCGGTGGCCGCATCCTCGAACTCGGCACGGGCGCGGGAGAGGGTACGGCCTGGCTCCTCAGCGGGATGGACGCGGCCGCCCGGCTGGTCACGGTCGAACTCGACGGGACCGTACAGAAGACCGCGCGCGAGCACCTGGGGACCGATCCGAGGGTGACCTTCGTGGCCGCCGACGGCGGGGAGTGGCTGCAGGGCTACGACGGGGAACCGTTCGACCTGGTGTTCGCGGACACGTGGCCCGGCAAGTTCACACACCTGGACCGCGCCCTGGAACTCGTGGCCCCGTGCGGCATGTACCTGATCGACGACCTCTTCCCGCAGCCCGGATGGCCGGACGGCCACGGCGCCTCGGTCGAGCGCCTGTTGGCCGACCTCGAAGGGCGGGAGGACTTTCGTTGCGTCCGTATGGGCTGGGCGAGCGGGCTCCTCATGGCAGTACGGTCATCCCACGTACGGGACCGGTCAACTCCCGGCTGACGCCGCCCTGGTGGTCCGTACACCGAGCGCGGCACGATACCTGCCATGACGAGCGACAGTACGCAGGACAGCGCCATCGCCACCGCCCAGTTCCTGGCCGCGCGGGACTTCCTCCTGGAACGCCGCGGTGACTACGAGGCCGCCCACACCGGATTCACCTGGCCCCGCCCCCACCGTTTCAACTGGGCCCTGGACTGGTTCGACCACATCGCCGCCGGGAACGACGCCGACGCCCTGCGCATCGTCGAGGAGGACGGCACCAGCCAGAGCCTCTCCTTCGCGGAGCTGTCCGTGCGGTCCGCCGCGGCCGCCAACTGGCTGCGCGAGCAGGGCGTCGCGCCCGGCGACCGGATCCTGGTCATGCTCGGCAACCAGCGCGAACTGTGGGAGGTGATGCTCGGCGCGATGAAACTGCGCGCCGTCGTCATCCCCGCCACCCCCCTGCTCGGCCCCGCCGACCTGCGCGACCGGGTCGAACGCGGCCGGGTGCGCCACGTCATCGCGCGCGCCGAGGACACGGCCAAGTTCGACGAGGTGCCCGGCGGCTACACCCGGATCGCCGCCGGGCCCGCCGGGGACCGGCCCCCGGCCGGCTGGCGGCGGCTGGCGGACATGCAGAGCGCCGACGCCGCCTTCACTCCCGACGGGGAGACCCTCGCCACCGACCCGCTGATGCTGTACTTCACCTCCGGCACCACCGCCCGCCCCAAGCTCGTCGAGCACACGCACGCCTCGTACCCCATCGGGCACCTCTCCACCATGTACTGGCTCGGGCTGCGCCCCGGCGACGTACACCTCAACATCGCCTCGCCCGGCTGGGCCAAGCACGCCTGGTCCAACCTCTTCGCACCCTGGAACGCCGGCGCGACCGTCTTCGTCCACAACTACGCCCGCTTCGACGCCGAGCGGCTGATGGCCGAGATGGACCGGCACGGCGTGACCACCTTCTGCGCCCCGCCGACCGTGTGGCGGATGCTGATCCAGTCCGACCTCACCAAGCTGGCCCGGCCCCCGCGCGAGGCCGTCGCCGCCGGCGAACCGCTCAACCCCGAGGTCATCGAGAAGGTCCGGGAGGCCTGGGGCGTCACCATCCGCGACGGCTTCGGCCAGACCGAGACCACCCTCCAGGTCGGCAACTTCCCCGGGGTGCCCGTCAAGCCCGGCTCCATGGGCCGCCCGGCACCCGGCTACGAGATCGTCCTGCTGGACCCGGTCAGCGGAAAGGAGTCCCCCGACGAGGGCGAGCTCTGCGTGGACCTGCGGTCCAAGCCGGCGGGAGTGACGACCGGCTACCGCGACGACCCGGAGCGCACCGCGGAGGCGATGGCGGACGGGCTCTACCGCACCGGCGACATCGCGGCGCGCGACGCCGACGGGTACCTCACCTACGTCGGGCGCTCCGACGACGTCTTCAAGGCCTCGGACTACAAGATCAGCCCGTTCGAGCTGGAGAGCGCGCTGCTGGAGCACGAGGCGGTCGCCGAGGCCGCCGTCGTACCGGCCCCGGACGCGCTGCGGCTGGCGGTGCCGAAGGCGTACGTGACGCTCGCCGGCGGCTGGGAGCCCGGGCCGGAGACGGCCCGGGTGCTGTTCGAGCACTCCCGCGCGGTGCTGTCCCCGTACAAGAGGATCCGCCGCATCGAGTTCGGCGAGCTCCCGAAGACCGTGTCGGGCAAGATCCGCAGGGTGGAGCTGCGGGAGCTCACCGCGGCCGGCTCGACGGGGGAGTACGACGAGGCCGACCTCGACTGAGAGGTACGAGCGCCGGTACGAGCGCCGGTACGAGCGCTGGTACAAGCGCCGGTCGGGGCCGACTGCCGGGGCCCCGGCGAGGTTCCGCCGGGGTCCGCCGGGGTCCGTGCTTCGCCCCGCGCAGCAGCCCGTACGGGGGCCTTACGCCGGGAGGTGCGCCTCGATCGCGGCGATGACCTCGGGGGCCTCGGGCTCGGTGCGCGGGCGGAAGCGCGCCACGACGTCGCCGGCGGGGGAGATCAGGAACTTCTCGAAGTTCCACTGGATGTCCCCGGCCGCGCCCTCCGCGTCCGGGGTCTTCACCAGCTCCTGGTAGAGCGGGTGCCGGTTCTCGCCGTTGACCTCGGACTTCTCCAGGATCGGGAAGGTGACGCCGAAACCGGCCGCGCAGAAGGTCTGGATGTCCTCGGCGTTGCCGGGCTCCTGCTCGCCGAACTGGTTGCAGGGCACGCCGATGACCGTGAAGCCCTTCTCCTCGTACTTGAACTGCAGACGGGCCAGTCCCGAGTACTGAGGGGTGAGCCCGCACTGCGAAGCGGTGTTCACCAGGAGGATCACCTTGCCCTTGTGGGCCGCGAGGCTGGTGGGCTCGTCGGACAGGGTGGTCAGCGGGATGTCGTACAGGCTCATCAAGCTCTCCGGGGCAGGATTGGCGGCAGCGGCAGCGGCAGCCGGCGAACAGCCGCCGACGGGCGACGGGTAACTCCTACGAGCTTAGGGGGTGGCTCGCCGGGCACGCCGGGCCGGTCGCCCCGGCAAGATCCGGAAGACACGCCCTAGGCTCCCGAGCCGACCAGCTCGTCCGCCGGGTCGTTGACCGGCTGGGGCATGCCCGTGAGGTCCATGACGAACAGCGGTATCCCGAGGTCGTCCGCGCGGGCGCGGGCGTCGTCCGTGTACCCGGCTAGCGAGAAGTAGACGCTGGTCGCGGAAGCTGTGAGTCCGTTCAGCCAGACGCACTCCACCGCCCGAAGCCCGGCCGGTGCGGTGGTCGGGTCGACCTGGGCGACCAGCCCCGGAGCCCGCAGGTCCACGGTCGCCGCGGGGATCGGGCGCCCGTCGGGCTGCCGTACGTCCTGGAAGCCGAGCCAGCGCAGGTACAGCGCGGCCGTGGCCACCGCGTCGCGGGCCGTACGGATGGTCACCGGCCGGAACGCGGGCCGGGGCACCGGCGCGGTCGGGGGAAGCGGAATGTGCGCCGGGGCCGTGTGGGCCGGGTGCCCGCCCGTCCGCCGCGGTGCGTCGTTCCTGTCCCCCTTCCCCTTCCCCTTCTCGTTCTCGTTGCCTTTTTCGTTCCCCGGTCCGTCCCCTGGCCCGTCCCGGCGTTCGTCACCGCGCGGATCCGGCCGGGCGGCGGACCGGGCCGGGCCGGCCGGACCGGCAGGGGCGCCCGCGCCCGTGCCCCGCCCCGCGTCGGTGCCGTCCGCCGCGATCCCGCCGGTGGCCGGCACCGGCGCCTCGTCCCCGGGCGCGCCCGTCAGCGGGTGTACCGGAAGCCGCACCACGGTCCCGCACGATCCGCATCCCAGCTCGGGATGCGGCCACTCGCTCTCCCGCCCGCAGGCCGTGCACCGCACCGCCACCCAGCTGTCCGACCAGGTGCGGTGCGTCAGGGGCACCGGCGGCGCCGCCAGGTCCAGCGGGGGATTGACCGGGCTTCCGCACGCGCAGGGGAACACCGGAGCGGTGTAGCCGTTCTCGCGCAGGCACGCCGGGCAGCGCACCGGTACCGCTTCCGCCATGAGACCTGGACCCCCTCCGTCGCTGTGCGTAGGTCCATGCTCCACCACCGGCGACCGCAGGGGCGAGGGTGCACGCCATTTCCAGGCGATTCCCGCCGCCGGATCGGTCATTTGTACAAGTCACCGAGCGAGATGTGGCTTTTGGTGTCTTCCGGGGTCTCCAACCGCCTTGACGCCGAAGGGGTCGCCGCTTAACTTGTTCCGTATAGCAGAACAAAACTTCCGGATTACGGAAAAGCCTGACCGCCAGACCCGCAGGAGAACCTGATGCCTCGTATGACAGCCGCCGCCGCTGCAGTTGAGATCCTCAAGCTCGAGGGTGTCGAACAAGCGTTCGGCGTGCCCGGTGCTGCGATCAACCCGTTCTACCGCGAGCTCAAGAACGTGGGCGGCATCAAGCACACGCTGGCCCGCCACGTCGAGGGCGCCTCGCACATGGCCGAGGGCTACACCCGCGCCAAGGCGGGCAACATCGGTCTCTGCATCGGCACCTCGGGCCCGGCCGGCACCGACATGATCACCGGCCTGTACTCCGCGATCGCGGACTCGATCCCGATCCTGTGCATCACCGGTCAGGCTCCGGTCTCGAAGCTCCACAAGGAGGACTTCCAGGCCGTCGACATCGCCTCGATCGCCAAGCCCGTCACCAAGAAGGCCACCACCGTCCTCGAGGCCGCGCAGGTCCCGGGCGTGTTCCAGGAGGCCTTCCACCTGATGCGCTCCGGCCGTCCCGGCCCGGTCCTGATCGACCTGCCGATCGACGTCCAGCTCACCGAGATCGAGTTCGACCCGGAGACGTACGAGCCGCTGCCGGTCTACAAGCCGCGCGCCACCCGCGCCCAGGCCGCGAAGGCCGTCCGCTTCCTGCTGGAGTCCGAGCGTCCGCTGATCGTCGCCGGTGGCGGCATCATCAACGCCGACGCCTCCGACCTGCTGGTCGAGTTCGCCGAGCTGACCAACATCCCGGTCATCTCCACCCTCATGGGCTGGGGCGTCATCCCGGACGACCACGAGCTGAGCGCCGGCATGGTCGGTGTCCAGACCTCGCACCGCTACGGCAACGCGACCTTCCTGGAGTCGGACTTCGTCCTCGGCATCGGCAACCGCTGGGCCAACCGTCACACCGGTTACAACCTGGACGCGTACCGCGGCGACCGCAAGTTCGTCCACGTCGACATCGAGCCGACCCAGATCGGCAAGATCTTCGCCCCGGACTACGGCATCGCCTCCGACGCCAAGGCCGCGCTGGAGCTCTTCGTCGAGGTCGCCAAGGACCTCAAGGCCTCGGGCGAGCTGCCGGACTTCTCCTCCTGGGCCGAGTCCGCCCAGGAGCGCAAGGCCACCCTGCAGCGCCGTACGCACTTCGACAACATCCCCATGAAGCCGCAGCGCGTCTACGAGGAGATGAACAAGGCGTTCGGTCCGGAGACCCGCTACGTCACCACCATCGGTCTGTCCCAGATCGCCGGTGCGCAGATGCTGCACGTCTACAAGCCGCGCAACTGGATCAACTGCGGCCAGGCCGGCCCGCTCGGCTGGACCATCCCGGCCGCGATCGGTGCCGCCACCGCGGACCCGGAGACCCCGATCGTCGCGCTCTCGGGCGACTACGACTTCCAGTTCATGATCGAGGAGCTGGCGGTCGCCGCCCAGCACAAGGTCCCCTACGTCCACGTCCTGGTGAACAACGCCTACCTGGGTCTGATCCGTCAGGCGCAGGGCGGCCTGGGTATCAACTTCGAGGTCAACCTCGAGTTCGAGAACATCAACACCCCGGAGCTCGGCGTCTACGGCGTCGACCACGTCAAGGTCGCCGAGGGCCTGGGCGTCAAGGCCATCCGCGTCACCGACCCGAACGAGCTGGGCGCCGCCTTCGAGCAGGCCAAGAAGCTGGCCCAGGAGTTCCAGGTCCCGGTCGTCGTCGAGGCCATCCTGGAGCGCGTCACCAACATCTCGATGAGCAAGACGGTCGACATGAGCGACGTCACCGAGTTCGAGGAGCTCGCGACCGAGCCGGGCCACGCCCCGACCGCGATCAAGGCCCTCAAGGTCTGATCCGTCCGACCGGCAGGTCGAGCGGTACGCGGCGACCCCCGTCCCTCCGTCAGGAGGGGCGGGGGTCGTTCCGTTTTCGGCGCACCTGTTCCGGCCCGGTCAGGTGGCAGGCGGGTGGGCCGGAGCGGCGCTGGGCGGGCGCTAGTCAGGCACCGGGCCGAGTTCCGCGTCCACCGCGCCGGTCAGCAGCTCGCGGGCCCGGTCCAGGGTCAGGGAGCCGCTCAGCCAGCGCTCGCTGAGGCCCTCCACCAGGGCGGTCAGCCGCTCGGCGGCGTCCAGCGGCGTGACGTGGAGGTCGGCGAGGCCCGCCGCCTGGGCGTCCGAGATGGCTTCCGCCGTGTCCTGGGACCAGGAGCGGGTGGAGACGGCCAGGGTCTCGCGCAGGTCGGTGTCGAAGACGGCGCTGGCCCGCAGCTCGCCCCACGCGGTGCTGTTCTCGCGGACCCGGGGGGTGTCCTGGAGCTCGCTCAGCAGCAGCTGGAGCAGGGCGGCGCGGGCGTCCGGGGTGTGCTTGAGGGCCTCGTCGGTATAGCCGGTCGCGCGGTCGCTGATGAAGGAGAGGGTGCGCTGGACCAGGCCGGCGCGGTCCTTGAAGTGGTAGTAGATGAGCGCGGTGGAGACGCCCGCCTCGGCCGCCAGCTCCTCGACGCGCAGTCCTCTGACGCCGTTGCGCGCGATCACGCGTACGGCAGCTTCCAAGATCAACGCCTGGCGATCGGCCACTCTCGTGCGCACCTTTCGGTCGGGTACCCCTTGACTGACCTTTCAGTCAGGTCCCACGATAGCTCCCACCCGACCTCCTGACTTCGTTTTCAGTCGCGCTCTGGATCCTGACTGAAAATTTAGTCAGGATGGGTGAGGTGCGGCGCGCCGACCGCATCACCGACCGACCGCACCACCGACCGACAGCACCGACAGCACCGACAGCACCGAGGGAGCATCCGATGAGTCCGCTGACTCCGCCACATCCGCGCATGCCCGCCGAGTGGGCCGAACACGAGGCCTGCCTGATGGTCTGGCCGACGCGCGCCTCCCTGTGGGGGCCGGCCTTCGAGGCCGCCAAGCGCGAGTACGCGGCCGTGGCCCGCGCCATCGCCGACTTCGAGCCCGTGGTCATGATTGCCGCGCACGGCCTGGCCGACGAGGCCCGCGCCGCCTGCGCCGGCGACTCCGACGGGAAGGGCGACAGCGCCGCCGGCGCCGCCGGTCACTCCATCGAGGTCGTCGAGCTGCCCGTCGACGACTCCTGGCTGCGCGATTCCGGCCCGATCTTCGCCTACGACGCGCACGGCCACCGGGTCGGCGTCGACTTCCGCTTCAACGCCTGGGGCGAGAAGCACCACCCCTGGACCGCCGACGACAAGCTCGCCTCGCTCCTCCTGGACCGGCTCGGCACCCCCCGCGTCCACTCCTCCATGGTCCTGGAGGGCGGCGCCCTGACCGTCGACGGCGAGGGCACGCTCATCACCACCGAGCAGTGCCTGCTGCACCCCAACCGCAACCCGCGCATGAGCCGTACCGAGATCGAGGACGAGCTGAAGCGCCGCCTCGGCGTCGAGAAGGTCATCTGGCTGCCCTATGGCGGCCTGGAGGACACCGAGATCGACGGTCACGTCGACGGGGTCGCCGCCTACGTCGCCCCCGCCAAAGTGGTCGTCTCCCTTCCCGAGGACAAGACCCACCCCGACTACGCCCGGATGCGCGCCAACCTCGCCGTCCTGGAGGCCTCCACCGACGCCCGCGGCCGCGCCCTGGAGATCGTCGCCCTCCCGCAGACCACCCACGGAGAGGTCGAGGGCACCCCGGTCGAGGTCGGCCACCTCAACTTCTACCTCGCCAACGGCGGTTGCGTGGTCCCCGTCGGCGGCGACCCCGACTCCACGAGCGACGCCGAGGCCCTCGCCGTCCTCGCCGCCGCGCTCCCGGGCCGCAAGGTGGTCGGCGTACCGACCCCGGTCCTCGCGTACGGCGGCGGCGGAATCCACTGCATCACCCAGCAGCTCCCGAAGGACCTGAACGCATGAGCACCGACGCCACCACCAATGCCACCACCGACGCCACGACCTACGCCCTCCTGACCTCCTTCGGTTCCCCGCTCGGCTCCCCGGCCCGCACCGAGCCCGCCGAGCGCGTCCCGCTGCGCGTCGGCCTCGTCCAGATGCGCTGGTACGCCGACGAGAACGAGCACGACGACCGGCTGCGCGAGGGCGTGGCCCTGGCCGCCGCCCAGGGCGCCACGATGGTCTGCTTCCCCGAGCTCACCCGCAGCCCGTACTTCTGCACGACCGACGACCCGATGGCGCACGGCGCCGCCCGCCACCTCGAAGACGTCGAGGACGGCCCGACCGTCCGCCTGGCCGCCGAGCTCGCCACCGGACTCGGCATCACCGTGCACGCCTCGCTCTACGAGCGGGCCGAGGACGGCGGTCTCGGATACAACACCGCCGTCTGTGTGGACCCGCACGGCAAGCTGATCGCCAGGACCCGCAAGAACCACATCCCCGCGTTCCCCGGCTACCGCGAGGACCTCTGCTTCCGCCCCGGCGACAGCGGCTTCCCCGTCGTCACCCACCAGGGCGCCCGCTTCGGCTTCCCCACCTGCTGGGACGAGTGGTTCCCCGAACTCGCCCGCGCGTACGCCCTGCACGGTGCCGAGATCCTCGTCCACCCCACCGCCATAGGCTCCGAGGTGGACCTGCCGGACTTCGACACCCGGCCCATGTGGGAGCACGCCATCAGCGCCAACGGCCTCGCCAACGCGCTCTTCATGATCGTGCCCAACCGCACCGGCACCGAGGGCCGTTCCACCTTCTACGGCTCCTCCTTCATCTCCGACCCCTACGGCCGGGTCGTGCTGCGCGCCCCCCGCGACCGCCCCGCCGTCCTCGTCTCCGACCTCGACCAGCGCTGCGACTGGCTTCAGTTCGGCCTGCTGCAGACCCGCCGCCCCGAGCTGTACGGCCGCCTCACCGAGCCCCTTCACCCGTAGGGCCCGGCCGCGGGAGCCAACGCCGGCCGGCGCCGCCGGGTACGACAAAGCGCCGAGTCACGGGACCGTCCGTGGCTCGGCGCTCTGGTTTGTGACCGCCCGACGGAGCGAGGCTGGCGCGACAGGACGTTCGCACCGCCGGGCGGAGTCAATGGGGAGGTGTGTTCCTGCTGGTACAGGGGACTCTGTGCGTGGCCCCTGTACGAAGAGGATTGGCTGGGACCGTGGCGGGCGGGCGACGAGAACTCCGGCGTCGTCTCCCTCAGGTCAAGAGACGGGCCTCGGAACCCATTACCACCGCACTGGCTCGCACGCTCGCCACGGTCCTCGTCCTGCCCTCGCCGCGCACCACCCCTCATCCGGGTCCACGGGTCGGGCTCAGCACCCGGGGCCTGACCTCCCGTCAGGCCCCCGGTACAGCTGTGTGGCTCAGGCGTCGCGCAGGGCGCGGACGGCCTCCTCGACGCGCTTGCCGTAGTCGGCGTCCGCGGCGTGGAAGTGAGCCAGGTTCTTCTCGATGACGTCCTCGAGGGTGACCTGAGACAGGCCGCCGGCGATGTTCGCCACCAGACGCTGCTTCTCGGCCTCCGACATCAGGCGGTAGAGCTCACCGGCCTGGAAGAAGTCGTCGTCCTTGGTGTGGGCCGGGGCCTCGTGGGTGCCCGTGTAGCCGGAGACGGCCTTCGGGGCGCCCAGCGCCAGACCGGTCTCGGCCGGACCCTGGTACGAGTTGGGCTCGTAGTTCTTGTCGTGGCGCGAGCCGTTGCGCAGCGCCATGACACCGTCGCGGCCGTAGTTGTCGGCCTTCGTCGCCTTCGGGGCGTTGACCGGCAGCACGGTGTGGTTCACACCGAGGCGGTAGCGCTGGGCGTCGGCGTACGCGAAGAGACGGCCCTGGAGCATCTTGTCCGGCGAGGCGGTGATGCCCGGGACGAAGTTGTTCGGGGAGAAGGCGGACTGCTCGACCTCGGCGAAGACGTTGTCCGGGTTGCGGTCGAGGACCAGGCGGCCCACGCGCTGCAGCGGGTAGTCGCTGTGCGGCCACACCTTGGTGAGGTCGAACGGGTTGAAGCGGTAGTCCGCGGCCTCGGCGGCGGGCATGATCTGGACGTAGAGGGTCCAGCTCGGGTTCACACCGCGCTCGATGGCCTGGAGCAGGTCGGTCTGGTGCGAGTTCGCGTCCTTGCCGACGAGCTCGGCGGCCTGCTCGCCCGACAGGCAGCGGATGCCCTGGTTCGTCTTGAAGTGGTACTTGACGAAGAAGGCCTCGCCCTGCTCGTTGGTCCACTGGTAGGTGTGGGAGCCGTAGCCGTTCATGTGACGGTACGACGCCGGTATGCCGCGGTCACCCATGAGCCAGGTGATCTGGTGCGTCGCCTCGGGGGCGTGCGCCCAGAAGTCCCAGACGTTGTCCGGCTCCTGCTTGCCCGTGAAGGGGTCGCGCTTCTGGGAGTGGATGAAGTCGGGGAACTTGATCGGGTCCTTGATGAAGAACACCGGGGTGTTGTTGCCGACGAGGTCGTAGTTGCCCTCTTCGGTGTAGAACTTCAGCGCGAAGCCGCGCGGGTCGCGGACCGCGTCCGCGCCGCCCAGCGAGTCGGCGACGGTGGAGAACCGCAGGAAGGTCTCGGTCTTCTTGCCGACCGTGTTCAGGAACGCGGCGCTGGTGTACGCGGTGACGTCGTCGGTCACCTCGAAGTAGCCGTACGCGGCCGAGCCGCGGGCGTGCACCACACGCTCCGGGATGCGCTCACGGTTGAAGCGGGCAAGCTTCTCAAGGAGCTGCTGGTCCTGGACCAGCAGCGGGCCACCGACGCCGGCGGTGGCGGAGTTCTGATTGTCGGCGACCGGGGCGCCGGACTCGGTCGTCAGCGTGCGCTTCGACATGGTGACCTTCCGTACGGGTAACTGCCGACGGAAAGTGTCTTCCGTCATGCGGAACAGCCTAATTTCGGCGAGAACTAAACGTCAACAGTTTGTTGAACGAAGTTGAAGAGAGATATTCCGGACGGTGCCGGCGCTTGGGCGCGACAGGACAGGTGTCAGCACCGGCACCATCCGGAAACTCAGGTCCCCCGGTGAGGGGGAGGGGGTTCGGCCCGCTCAGATCTGGGCGCCGGAGAGGCGCTCGACGGCGCGGAGCAGGGCCGAGTGGTCCAGGCCGCCGTCACCCTGGGCGCGCAGCGAGGCGACCAGCTGGGCGACGACCGCGCCGACCGGAAGGGCGGCACCCACGTTGCGGGCGGCGTCGGTGACGATGCCCATGTCCTTGTGGTGCAGGTCGATCCGGAAACCGGGCTTGAAGTCGCGGTTCAGGAAGTTGTCCTTCTTGCGGGTCAGGACCGTGGAGCCGGCCAGACCGCCGTTGAGGACGTCCAGGGCGGCCTGGAGGTTCACGCCCGACTTCTCGAGGAAGACGACGGCCTCGGCGCACGCCTGGATGTTCACCGCGACGATGAGCTGGTTGGCGGCCTTGACCGTCTGGCCGGAGCCGTGCGGGCCGCAGAGCACGATGGTCTTGCCGAGGGCCTGGAGGACCGGCAGGGCCTCGTCGAAGTCGGCCTGCTCGCCACCCACCATGATCGACAGGACGGCCTCGATGGCGCCGGCCTCGCCGCCGGACACCGGGGCGTCGATGACGCGGATGCCCCTCTCGGAGGCGTTCTTCGCGAGGTCGATCGAGGTCTGCGGGGTGATCGACGACATGTCGATGATCAGCGCGCCGGACTTCGCGTTCTCCAGGATGCCGTTCTCACCGTAGGAGATGGCCTCGACCTGCGGGGAGGCGGGCACCATCGTGATGATGACGTCGGCGTCCTTGACGGCCTCGGCGATCGAGCCGGCCGCGGAGCCGCCGGCGGCGGCCAGACGGTCCAGCTTGTCCTGCTCCAGGGTGAAACCGGTGACCGGGTAGCCGGCCTTCAGGAGGTTCTCGGCCATGGGGGAGCCCATGATGCCGAGACCGATCCAGGCAATCGACGGGAGCGCAGCGGGGTTGCTCATGATGAGGGTCCTTCTCTTAAAGCTTGGTACGAAAAGTTCGTGACGTGCCTGGCTGATCGCCTGGACTTTGTCCGCCTACTTCGCGGCGCGGGCCTCGGCCGGCAGCCATGCGAAGGACGCGGCAGCGTCGGCGGCCTTGTACTCCAGGCCTACGTAGCCCTCGTATCCGGCCTTCTTCAGCTGGTCGAGCAGCTCCTCGAGGGGCAGCTCGCCGGTGCCGGGGGCACCTCGTCCGGGCTTGTCCGCGATCTGGACGTGCCCGGTCTTGGCGGCGTACTTTTCGATGACCTCGGAGAGGTCCTCATCGTTCATCGCCAGGTGGTACAGGTCGAGCAGGAACTTGGCGTTGCCGAGGCCGGTGGCCTCGTTCACCTTGTCCACTACCTCGATGCCGGCCGGGGCGCTCACCAGCGGGTAGAGCGGCGACTCGGGCTTGTTGAGGGTCTCGATCAGGAGGATCGCGCCGACGCGGTCCGCGGCCCGGGCCGCCACGACCAGGTTCTTCAGCGCCAGCTCGTCCTGAACGGCCGGGTCCACGCCTTCGACGCGGTTGCCGTAGAGGGCGTTCAGCGCCTTGCAGCCGACCGAGGCCGCGAAGTCGGCGGCCACGTTGATGTTGGCGTTGAAGCGCTCCGACTCCTCACCGGGAACCGAGACCGCACCGCGGTCCGGCCCCGGCAGCCGGCCGGCGTAGAAGTTCAGGCCCACCAGCTGGGTGCCGGCGTCCTCAAGGGCCTGCTTGAGGGCGTCGAGCTCCTCCTGTGCGGGGGTGGGGGTCTCGATCCAGGGCCACCACAGCTCGACCGCCGTGAAGCCCGCCGCGGCGGCAGCCGCGGGACGCTCCAGGAGCGGGAGTTCCGTGAAGAGGATCGAAAGGTTTACATCGAAGCGCTGGTCCGTGTATCCCATGAGGGGTGTGCGCTCCTTCCGTATTGCGGAAGTTAGTTTCTGCTTGATGGAAGACTGCATCGGGCTTGTCCCGGATGTCAAGTACGGACTGCCGGAAAATCGAGACCGCGGGGTAGCTTGACCGCGTGCGATTGAGAGTGGAGTTCACGACCGAGCCCTTCGACCTCGAAGAGGCTCCTGCCCATGCCGTGGCCGCCCGCGAGGTCATCCAGAAGGCCCAGCTGGACGCGGTGGACGTCGGCCCGTTCGGCAACACCGCAGAAGGCGAGGCCGACCGGGTGCTGGCCGCGGTGGGCGCCCTGCTGCGCGACTCCCTGGAGGCCGGAGCCACGCGCGTCTCGCTCCAGGTCAACGTGATCGGGGAGGACACCCCATGACCGAGCCCCGCGACCACCCGTTCGTCGCAGCGGTCAAGCCGCTCGTGGACGCCATGGGCGGCGAGCTGATGGATCCGGCCCTGGCGCAGCCCGACGACGTCGTGCTCACCTGGGAGGGCCAGGACCTGCTGGCCGTGCGACTTCCGCAGCTCTCCGACTCGCTGGACCACATCCTGGCGGCCCTGGAGCGCCGGCACGGCGTACCGCTGTCGCAGCTCGACCGGAAGTCCAAGCAGGACGTCGTGCGGATACTGGAGGCGCGAGGCGCCTTCTCCGTCCGGCACGGTGTGGAAACGGTCGCGGGCGCCCTGGGGGTAAGCCGTTTCACGGTCTACAACTACTTGAACAGGGACGCGGGCTCCGCCAAAGGTGGCGGCAAGACCAGCCAAGGGTGAACGATCCCTGACCCACGGTGACGAGCCGCCGCCCAATTCACCCGGGCGGCGGCTTTTGTGTACGGGAAGTTTCAACAAAGTGTTGACGCCGTGTTGTGGAGGGCGTTAGCTATGCGCAGCCCGTCAAAGCAACAACAGGCCACGGAGGCCTACCGTGACTTCGAGTCCGACCCCGGGTCTCACCCGGTTCAACGCCTTGGACGACAGCGCGGCCACGGCCGAGCTGCACGAGGTGTGCGCCAGCTCGGCGTGGGGGAGCAAGCTGCTCGCCCAGCGCCCCTTCGCCACCGCTGAATCCCTGTTCGCCGCCAACGAGGCCGCCATGGCGGAGCTCACCGCGGAGGACCTGGGCGAAGCGATGGGAGGCCACGCGCCGATCGGCCGGCCGAAGCCGGGAGACCCGACCTCCGCCCGCGAGCAGCGTGGCATGGCCGGTGCCTCGGAGGAGCTCAAGAACGAGCTCCTCGAACTGAACCTGGCCTACCAGGAGAAGTTCGGCCACGTCTTCCTCATCTGCGCCACCGGTGCGACCGGTGCGTTCATGCGGGACGCGGTCAAGGTCCGGATCGACAACTCGCCGGAACAGGAGCGGGAAATCGCCCGCGGCGAGCTCGTCAAGATCAACAAGATCCGCCTGACCCGCCTCGTCGAACTCGTAGGAGGAGAGTGAGCATGAGCACTGAGACCACCGCGTCGGTGTCCACGCACATCCTGGACACCAGCATCGGCAAGCCCGCAGAGGGCGTCGCCATCTCCCTGTCGGCCCGTACGGGTCTCGACGGCGAGTGGGCGGCCCTGGGCGGTTCCGCCACCGATGCGGACGGGCGCTGCAAGGACCTGCCGGCGCTGCCGGAGGGCACCACCCACGTGCGTCTCGACTTCGAGACCGAGACGTACTTCTCCAAGAAGCAAGCCGAGGCGCAGCAGGACGCCCCCCGCGTAAGGGACAGCGGTGCGTTCTTCCCCGAGGTCACCATCACCTTCGCGGTGAACCCGGGCGAGCATTACCACGTACCGCTGCTGCTCAACCCGTTCGGCTACTCCGTTTACCGAGGGAGCTAGCATGGCCACGATTCTGGGCCAGAACCAGTACGGCAAAGCAGAGAACCGCGTCGTCAAGATCACGCGGGACGGCGACACGCACCACATCAAGGACCTGAACGTCTCGGTCGCCCTCTCCGGCGACATGGACGACGTCCACTACTCCGGCTCGAACGCCAACGTCCTGCCGACGGACACCACCAAGAACACGGTGTACGCGTTCGCCAAGGAGTACGGCATCGAGTCCGCCGAGCAGTTCGGCATCCACCTGGCGCGCTGGTTCGTCAACAGCCAGGAGCCGATCCAGAAGGCGCGCATCCGGATCGAGGAGTACTCCTGGTCCCGGATCGCCACCTCGGACGCCAACTCCAAGTTCATCGGCTCCGACGAGGTGAACCACTCCTTCGTCCGTGAGGGCATGGAGACCCGCGTCACCCAGATCACGTACGACGGCAAGAACTGGGAGGTCATCTCCGGCCTCAAGGACCTCGTCGTCATGAACTCCACGAACTCCGAGTTCTGGGGTTACGTGAAGGACAAGTACACGACGCTGAAGGAGGCCTACGACCGCATCCTGGCCACCCAGGTGTCGGCTCGCTGGCGCTTCAACTGGTCGGACGACGAGCAGCGGATGCCCAACTGGGAGAAGTCCTACGCCGAGACCCGCAAGCACATGCTGCAGGCCTTCGCGGAGACCTACTCCCTGTCGCTGCAGCAGACCCTGTACCAGATGGGTTCGCGCATCATCAACCACCGTTCGGAGATCGACGAGGTCCGCTTCTCGCTCCCGAACAAGCACCACTTCCTCGTGGACCTTGAGCCGTTCGGCCTCAAGAACGACAACGAGGTCTACTTCGCCGCGGACCGTCCGTACGGTCTGATCGAGGCCACTGTTCTGCGGGACGGCGTCGACGCCCGTATCCCCGTGGACATGACCAACCTCTGATGCGGCACGCGCGTCCCGGGGCTCCGCAGTGGCCCCGGGACCGCGACACACCTTCACTTCCTGAATCGGCACCCGGACGCATCACTCGGGGCGGCAGTACTGTCAGCTGTCAAGGCCCCCGGCTCCGGCACTCAAATCTCCTGGGCCTTGCCGTGCCCATACCGCCACTGAAAGCACGAGGAAGTCCCATGGCAGCATCGGCAGCCCATGACAGCGCGGTCGAGCGCATCGTCATCGAGAACTGTGCGATTGCGACCGTCGACGCGAACGACACCGAGTACGCCTCGGGTCACGTCGTCGTCGCCGGCAACAAGATCGAGTCGATCGGTGCGGGCAAAGCCCCCGAGAACCTCGAGAACGTCGTCCGCCGCATCGACGGCACCGGGCACCTCGTGACCCCCGGCCTGGTCAACACGCACCACCACTTCTACCAGTGGATCACGCGTGGCCTGGCCACCGACCACAACCTCTTCAACTGGCTGGTCGCGCTGTACCCGACGTGGGCGCGCATCGACGAGCAGATGACGTACACGGCCGCGCAGGGCTCCCTCGCCGCGATGGCCAAGGGCGGCGTCACCACCGCCATGGACCACCACTACGTGTTCCCCAAGGGCTCCGGCGACCTCTCCGGCTCGATCATCCGCGCCGCGTCCGAGATGGGCGTACGGTTCACCCTCGCCCGCGGCTCGATGGACCGCAGCGAGAAGGACGGCGGCCTGCCGCCGGACCACGCCGTCGAGACCCTCGAAGGTGCGCTCGCCGACACCGAGGCGACCGTGAAGAAGCACCACGACGCCTCCTTCGACGCGATGACCCAGGTCGCCGTCGCCCCGTGCTCCCCCTTCTCGGTCTCCACCGAGCTGCTGAAGCAGGGTGCCGAGCTGGCCCGCCGCCTGGGCGTGCGCATGCACACGCACGGCTCCGAGACCGTCGAGGAAGAGCAGTTCTGCAAGGAACTGTTCGGCATGGGCCCGACCGACTACTTCGAGTCGACCGGCTGGCTCGGCGAGGACGTGTGGATGGCGCACAGCGTCCACATGAACGACTCCGACATCGCCGCGTTCGCCCGCACCAAGACCGGTGTCGCGCACTGCCCGTCCTCCAACGCCCGTCTGGCCGCCGGCATCGCCCGCGTCCCGGACATGCTCGCCGCCGGTGTCCCGGTCGGCCTCGGCGTGGACGGCACCGCCTCCAACGAGTCCGGTGAGCTGCACACCGAGCTGCGCAACGCGCTCCTCATCAACCGCCTGAACCCGGTCCACCGCGAGCGCGCCCTCAACGCGCGCCAGGCCCTGCGCCTCGGCACCTACGGCGGCGCCCAGGTCCTCGGCCGCGCCGACAACATCGGCTCGCTCGAGGTCGGCAAGTGCGCCGACCTGGTGCTGTGGAACCTGAGCACCTTCCTGCACTCCTCGATCGCCGACCCGGTCACCGCGCTGGTCTTCGGCGCCGCGGCCCCCGTGACGGCTTCGTTCGTCAACGGCAAGCAGATCGTCGAGAACAACCGACTGCTCTTCGCGGACGAGGACGCCATCGCCGTGTCCACCCGGGAAGAGGCCCAGCGCCTCGCGCGGATCTCCGCGCAGGCCTGATCCCACGGAGTCCGGCCGGGGGGGACGGCCCCCGGCCGGCGGCCGCGGACCCGAGCGGGGTCCGCGGCAGCCGTTCCCGGGAAGCGCCTGAGGACATCCGAAGGCGCCCCCGGGGCGGTGACTCGTGCCACTGGCATCGCCATGCGCAAAATACCCGCGGAACGGTTTGGGCGAATCGTTTCTGCACCCCTTGGGACAAGCATCCGCACCACCCACAACTCCATACAGCTCGACTCGCACCGCTTTCGCACCACCTCCAAGACACCCACGTCCCTGCCGACGTGTTACCCGACCGGAGGAAGCCGTGGCCCAGTCGCCCAGGTTTCGCAAAGACGCAGTCGCAGTACCGCAGGTCTCCGGGGAGAAACACCCGGTCGACGAGACCCTGCCCCCGCTGAAGATGTTCACCAGCGGTCTCCAGCACGTGGCCGCCATGTACGCGGGTGTCGTGGCCCCGCCCATGATCGTCGGCCCTGCCGTCGGCCTCTCCGCCACCGAGACCGCGTTCCTGATGGGCGCCTCGCTCTTCACCGCCGGCCTCGCCACCCTCCTCCAGACCCTCGGGTTCTGGAAGATCGGCGCCAAACTCCCCTTCGTCAACGGCGTCTCCTTCGCCGGTGTGACCCCGATGATCGCGATCGGCAAGGGGGAGGGGGACGACGCGATACCGGTCATCTTCGGCGCGATCATCGTCGCCGGAGTCATCGGCTTCTTCGCCGCCCCCTACTTCGGCAAGCTCGTCCGCTTCTTCCCACCGGTAGTGACCGGAACGGTCATCACCCTGATCGGCGTCTCGCTCCTGCCGGTGGCCTTCAACTGGTCGCAGGGCGGGAACAGCACCGCCGGCGACTACGGCTCGATGAAGAACATCGGGATGGCCGCCCTCACCCTCGTCATCGTGCTGCTGATGCGCAAGTTCCTGCGCGGCTTCCTCCAGCAGATATCCATCCTGCTCGGCCTGGTCGCGGGCACGCTCATCGCCCTCCCGCTGGGCATGACGAGCTTCGAGGCCGTCCGCAACGCCTCCGTCGTCGGCTTCCCGACGCCGTTCCACTTCGGCGCCCCGCAGTTCCAGGTCGCCGCCATCATCTCGATGTGCATCGTCATGCTCGTCTGCATGACCGAGTCCACCGCCGACATCCTGGCCCTGGGCAAGATCGTCGGCCGTCCGGCGGACGCGAAGACCATCGAGGGCGGCCTGCGCGCCGACACCCTCGGCAGCGCGATCAGCCCGCTGTTCAACGGCTTCATGTGCAGCGCCTTCGCCCAGAACATCGGGCTCGTCGCCATGACCAAGGTGCGCAGCCGGTTCGTGGTCGCCGCGGGCGGCGGCATCCTGATCCTGCTCGGCCTGTGCCCGATGGCGGCCTCCGTCATCGGCGTCGTCCCGCTGCCGGTCCTCGGCGGCGCCGGCATCGTCCTCTTCGGATCGGTCGCGGCCAGCGGCATCCAGACCCTGGCAGGCGCGGCCATGGAGAAGGGCGAGAACGCCCTGATCGTCGCCGCCTCCGTGGGCATCGGCCTGATCCCGATCGCCGCGCCGCAGTTCTACCACGCCTTCCCGAAGGACCTCCTCGTCGTCCTCGACTCCGGCATCAGCACCGGCTGCGTCGTGGCCATCCTGCTGAACCTGGCCTTCAACCACCTCGGCGCCAGGAAGGGCGCGGCCTCGGGGGCCGCGGCGGACCCGGTGCCGGTGCACTGACGCCCGGCTCCTGCCCGGGCGCACGGAACGGCGGTGCGTACGCCACCCACTGCGGGTGTGGCGTCCGCACCGCCGTTCGCGTGCCGCCGTTCGCGTGCCCGGTCAGCCGGTCAGCCGGTCAGCCGGTCAGCCGGTCAGCAGGTCGGCAGGTCAGCAGGTCGAGTGGAAGAGGCCGGCGACCCGCTCGGTGGCGGCCAGCCGGTTGTAGACCTCCACGGCCGCGGTCGTCTCCGCCACGTGTACCTCGACCCCGGCCGCCCGGAGCACCTCCAGCGTCTGCGGGACGATCCCGAGGCGCTTGTCCATGCCCTGGCTGAGCACCACCGCGGTCACCCCCAGGTCGAGGAACTCGCGCACCTCCTGCGGCTGGATGCCGGGCTCGTGCCGCGTGCCGTGCTCGGACCAGTCCCAGGGGCGGCCGCCGCCCGGGTACAGCCTGAAGTCCTTGCCGGGGGCCAGCCCTTCGGCCTCGATCCGGCCCCACGCGAGGTGCGTGATCCGCGGGGAGCGCTCGGCGGCCGGGTCCGGCACCGGGGGCTGCCACAGCATCAGGTTGCTCATCAGGTCGGCCTGTTCGATCGCGTCGTCGAGGGCGTGGTGCGTGTGCCGGCGCCGGGAGAGCAGTGCGCGGGGCATCCGGCCCTTGACCGCGGCCCGCAGCGGCACCCGCGCCTTCGTCGCGTAGAGGGTCTTCATGTCCAGGCAGCCCGAGTGGCCGAAGGGGCTGTCCCCGCCGAAGCGGATCAGGTACCAGTAGAGGAAGGTCCAGTCGAAGGAGGCCGGGTAGCCGCACATCACCGGCTGCGCCCCCGCGGAGACCTCCCGCACCCAGGTGCGGAACTCGGCCATGGCGACCGCCGGATCGGCGCCCTCCCGCACCAGCCGGTCGCGGTCGAGCCCGCTGACGGCGAGCGCCTCGGGAACGTACGCGTCGCTGATCGGCCGCAGCTCCCGGTAGAAGGTCCGCTCCTGCGGATCGGCGGCCGTGTACGTGGGGCCGTCCTGGCGGCCGGCGACCGCGGCCCCGAAGCTGATCATCGAATACGGGCCGGGAATGGGTCCGTCGGCCTCGATGTCGACGGAGATGTAGAGACTGGGACGTGCGGTGCGGGCTGCCATGCGCGAGAGCATGCCAGCCCGCACCGCACCGTTCACCCGGATTTACGCGGGCCCACGCACGGTGGCCGGCAGTGGACCCTGCGTGCGTACGGCGTCCCGCGTCCGGTCGGCGGCCGGTCGACGGTCGGCGCCGCCGGGGGGAGGACGGAAGGCGGGGAGCGCAGCGTCGGAGCGAAGGAACGGTCATGTTCGCAGACACCAAGGCATTCAGCGGATTCTCGGTCGACGACCTCGGCAAGGCCAAGGAGTTCTACGGAGGCACCCTCGGCCTGCGCGTCTCGGAGGACGAGGACATGGGCCTGCTGTCGCTGCACCTGGCGGGCGACACCACGGTCATGGTCTACCAGAAGGACGACCACGAGCCGGCGAGCTTCACGATCCTCAACTTCCCCGTCGACGACGTCGACCGGGCCGTCGACGAGCTCACCACCCGTGGCGTCCGGTTCGAGCGCTACGACGGGTTCGGCATGGACGCCAAGGGAATCGTCCGGCCGGAGGGGAACGAGCCGACCATCGCCTGGTTCAAGGACCCGGCGGGCAACGTCCTGTCCGTGCTGGACGGATCTCCCTAGCCCCTCCCGCCGGCCCCCGGCCCCCGGATCCCCCTGACCCCGCCCTACGAGGCCGGGGTCAGGAACATCCCGGTGTGGTCCCCGCCCGCGGTGTTCTTGCAGCTGAAGCCCGAGGCCGCGGGCTGCGCGACGACCAGGGAGAGGCAGCGCCCGGCGGCCAGCTGGCCGTAGTAGTTCGGGTGCATGGATTCCTGGATGAGGCCCTGCGACTCGTTGTTGTCGATCCAGCGCGCCCACTCGCTCGTCTTCGCCGACGCCGGGACGGTGGAGCTCACCTGCTTGCTCGCCTTGGCGCACACCTCGCGGCCCTGCAGCATGTCCCGCAGGTCCAGGAACTGCACTCCCTTGGCCGCGGCGACTGCCTTGATGCGGCCCGCGATCTGCGGCACGAGCGAGTCCCGCGCCCAGTCCGAGTCCCGGTTCCAGAAGGGGCAGCCGCCCGTGTTGAGCCGGCTCCAGTCGCTCTGCGTGTACCGGTTCTCGGCGCCGCGCGGGATCGGCGACGGGTAGGACTGCAGCACGATCCGGTACGAGGAGTCGGCGTACCCGGCCGCGCGCATCACGGCCCGTACCTCGTCCACGGACTTCCCGACCTTGCCCATGACCGCGTCGATCTTCTGGTCGACGGAGTACTGCTGGTCGTCGTGGCAGTAGGAGTTCCAGATGATGAAGTCGTACGCGCAGCTCTTGATGATGTCGGCGAAGCCCAGGTCGTTCCCGCCGATGGACAGGGCGATGACCTTGACGTCGTGGCTCGCGGCCACCGCGGCGAGCTGATCGGCCTGCGGGGCCTCGCCCTTGAAGGCGACGCCGCCGTTGGAGGCGCGGAACACGTTGTCCGAGACCGCCCCCGAGCAGGCCAGGTTCACGGCGACGTCGGCGATCGGTCCGGCGCTGCGCACCTCGGCGGAGTCGGAGCGGTGACATCCGCCGGCCGTGGTCCCGTAGACCTTGCCGGGGTCGTAGGTACTGCCGCTGACCCAGCCCCGGTCGGTGCCGTTGCGGCTCCCGGTGTTGGTCAGGGTGTTGCCCTTCCAGCGTCCGGCCTCGCCGGAGATGTAGCTGTCGCCCATGGACACCACGGCGGTGGGTCCGCTTCCGGGGCTGGCCGCGGAGGTCCCGGCGCCGCCGGCCACCAGGGCGGTGACGGCGAGCGGCAGAACCATCCCGGCACCGGCCAGTCGTCGCACGCGACTGCGGTCACGGTCCTTGCTGAGGTTGCGGAATCCGATCACTGCGGAACTCCTGCGTTCGGCCACGCCGAAGTCGGCAACGACTCCGTTGCGTGGCTGGGAAGTGGGGGTACCGCCGGCCGGTGGCATCGGAAAGGTGACACGGGGCCGCTTGTTACCGCTAGGTACAGGCAAGTTACGAACAAGTAACAACCGACCGGTCGTTCGGCGCCCCGCCTGCGGAACAATCACTTCCGCGGGCTTGGTCCGGGCCCCTGGCGGAGTCTGACGGCCCGTCCGGGCACATCGGCCGCATCGCACGCGGACCGGCCGCCGCACCGGGCACGGACCGGCCGCCGCACTGGGCACGGACCGGCCGCCGCACCGGGCGCGGACCGGCCGCCGCACCGGACGCCCCATCGGCGCTGCGTCGACGTCGTGTTGTGGAACGCAAACGGCTCCGCCCCCGTGCCGTGAGGCGACGGGGGCGGAGCCGGCCGGCTTCGACTGCTGTGCGATTCAGCCGAACCCGGGTCTCAGCCGACCAGCTGGTCGTACGCGGGGAGCGTGAGGAAGTCCGCGTAGTCCGCGTCCAGGGAGACCTGGAGGAGGAGGTCGTGGGCCTGCTGCCACTTGCCGGCCGCGAAGGCCTCCTCGCCGACCTCGGCGCGGATGGCGGCCAGTTCGTCGGCCGCGATCGTGCGGGTCAGGTCGGCCGTGGCCGTCTCACCGTTCTCGAACACGACGCCGGCGTTGATCCACTGCCAGATCTGCGAGCGGGAGATCTCGGCGGTGGCGGCGTCCTCCATCAGGCCGAAGATGCCGACGGCGCCGAGGCCGCGCAGCCAGGCCTCGATGTAGCGGATGCCGACCTGGACCGCGTTGCGCAGGCCCTCGTACGTGGGCTTCGCGTCCAGCGAGTCGATGGCGATGAGCTCGCCCGGGGCCACGTGGACGTCCTCGCGGAGGCGGTCCTTCTGGTTGGGCTTCTCGCCGAGGACGGCGTCGAAGGAGGCCATCGCGATCGGGACCAGGTCGGGGTGGGCGACCCAGGAGCCGTCGAAGCCGTCGCCCGCCTCGCGGTCCTTGTCGGCCTTGACCTTCTCGAAGGCGACCTTGTTGACCTCGGCGTCCTTGCGGGACGGGATGAAGGCCGCCATGCCGCCGATGGCGTGCGCGCCGCGCTTGTGGCAGGTGCGGACCAGCAGTTCGGTGTACGCCCGCATGAACGGGGCGGTCATCGTCACCGCGTTGCGGTCCGGCAGGACGAACTTCTCGCCGCCGTCGCGGAAGTTCTTCACGATGGAGAAGAGGTAGTCCCAGCGGCCCGCGTTCAGGCCGGCCGCGTGGTCGCGCAGCTCGTAGAGGATCTCCTCCATCTCGTACGCGGCGGTGATCGTCTCGATCAGGACGGTCGCGCGGACGGTGCCCTGCGGGATGCCGACGTAGTCCTGGGAGAAGACGAAGATCTCGTTCCAGAGGCGCGCCTCCAGGTGCGATTCCGTCTTCGGCAGGTAGAAGTACGGGCCCTTGCCGAGGTCGATCAGGCGCTTCGCGTTGTGGAAGAAGTACAGGCCGAAGTCCACGAGCGAGCCGGAGGCCGGGCCGCCCTCGAACTGCAGGTGGCGCTCCTCCAGGTGCCAGCCGCGCGGCCGCATGACGACGGTCGCCAGCTCCTCGGCGGGCTTGAGGGCGTAGGCCTTGCCGGTGCGCGCGTCGGTGAAGTCGATGCGGCGCTCGTAGGCGTCGATGAGGTTGAGCTGGCCGAGGACGACGTTCTCCCAGGTGGGAGCCGAGGCGTCCTCGAAGTCGGCGAGCCAGACCTTGGCGCCCGAGTTCAGGGCGTTGATGGTCATCTTGCGGTCCGTCGGACCGGTGATCTCCACACGACGGTCGTTCAGCGCGGCCGGGGCCGGCGCCACCTTCCAGTCGCCCTCGCGGACCTGTGCGGTGTCCGGGAGGAAGTCGAGGGTGGAGGTCCGGGCGATCTCCGCGCGGCGCTCGCCGCGGCGGGCGAGGAGCTCGGCGCGGCGGGGGGCGAACCGCCGGTGGAGCTCGGCCACGAAGGCGAGGGCCGCTTCGGTGAGGACTTCGTCCTGCCGGGGCAGGGGCTCGGCGTCGACGATGGCCAGCGGGGACGGCGCTGGTGCGGACATATCTGTCACTCCTTCAGCGGCGGTGCCTGGCGGCCGCGGGGGAATGCTCGCGCGAGACGGCACGCAGTGCCGTCGGGTGTGGAGAGTTCCGGGATACGGTCGCGGGCGCCGTCTGTGGGTTCAGGGCGCTTCTGACCAGTGGATAGTAATTTCCTCATGGTGGAAGTTCAATGGTTTGTTGATGTCGAGATTCTCTGGGTCGACAGATTCCGCTCTCTGGTGGCCCTCAGTGCCATTGTCGTCACGCCGTGCTCAGAGGAGACGTGCCAGGTCGGCGGGCGTGTCGATGTCGAAGGCCTCCGCGATGTCCGAGCACTCCACCAGCATGAGCTCTTCGGCATGTCGTGCGAGGTGTACCCGCGCGCCCTTGTCGCCCGTCGCCGTCGCCGCGATGTCGGCCCAGCGGTCCGCGCCGAACAGCACGGGGTGGCCGCGCTCCCCGCCGTACGCCGCCGCCACCAGGCTCGCGGGGGAGCGGTAGGCCTCCCGGACCCGGGCCACGGCCGCCGGGCCGATGCCCGGCTGGTCCACCAGCGAGACCAGGGCCGCGCGGGCGTCCGTACCGGCCAGGGAGGCGAGGCCGACCCGCAGGGAGGAGCCCATCCCCTCCGCCCAGTCGGGGTTGTCCACGACCACGCAGCCGGTCAGGTCGGCGCGCTCGCGGACCTCGGACGCCGAGGCGCCGAGCACCACGTGGACCGGGCCGCAGCCCGCCTCGCGCAGCACCCGTACGGCGTTCTCGACCAGCGGGCGGCCGCGGTAGGGGAGCAGGGCCTTGGGCCGGCCGCCGAGGCGGCGGCCGCCGCCGGCGGCCAGGAGCAGGCCCGCGATCACGGGCGCATCGGTGCGGGAGTCGGCTGACATGCCACCGATTCTCGCTCCTGCGCGCGGTCCCGTGAGTGCCGCCCCAGGGTGCGCCGTACGGAGGCCAGCGCGGCCCCGATCCGCAGCGGCCGGGAGATCCGGTTCTCGGTGGCAGACAGCAGGGCGCGTTCGTCACGGTCGGTCAACATCTCGGCGTCTCCTTGCCAATCGCGGGCCAATACGGCGAGTCTGGTCCCCGATTGGCCTGGCCGTCAGAGCCAATCAGGGGAGGTTGGCATGGCAAACGGGCGAGTGGTCCAGACAGCGGACAGAACCATCGGCAGCCGGCAGCTCGCGGCCCTGCTGCCCGCCGACGTACTGACCCGCCCCGGCTACCGGGCGCTCGCCGACGCCGTCCGCACGCTGATCCTCGACGGCCGGATCGCCCTGCACGTGCGGCTGCCCGCCGAACGCGAACTCGCCGAGGCGGTCGGCGCCAGCCGGGCCACCGTCACCGGCGCCTACGACCTGCTGCGCGAGAGCGGCTACGTCCGCAGCCGGCGCGGCTCCGGCACCTGGACCGAACTGCCCGACGGCCACCTGCCGGTCGGCTCGCCCGCCATCATCGGCGGGGGCACCGGAGGCCGGCCCGACGGCGACCCCGGGATCGACCTCGCCATCGCCGCCATGGGCGCCCCCGAGGGCAGCCTCGCCGAGGCCTTCGCCTGGGCCGCACCCCGGCTCTCCGGGCTCGCCCGCCACCCCGGCTACCACCCCTTCGGCCTGCCCGACCTGCGGGCCGCCGTCGCCGACCGGTTCACCCGGCGCGGGCTGCCCACGCGCCCCGAGCAGATCCTGGTCACGGCCGGAGCCCAGCAGGCCTTCGCGCTGGTCATGAGCCTGCTGTGCCGGGCCGGGGACCGGGTCGTGACCGAGAACCCCACCTACGCCAACGCCCTCGACGCCCTGCGCCACGCACGGCTGCGCACCGGGTCCATCGCCGTCTCCGACGCCGGCTGGGACATGGACATCGCCGAGTCCACGCTGCGCCAGACCGTGCCGAGGATGGCGTACGTGATCCCCGACTTCCAGAACCCCACGGGCGCGCTGATGCCCCCGGAGCAGCGGCTGCGGCTGCTCGCGACGACCCGGGCGACCGGGACCTGGCTGGTGGTCGACGAGACCATCGCCGACATCGCGCTGGACGTCCCCGCGCCCGCGCCGCTGGCCTCCCTCGCCCCGCGCGGCGGCGCCGACCACGTGATCACCATCGGCTCGCTCAGCAAGACGCACTGGGGCGGCCTGCGCGTGGGCTGGGTCCGGGCCACCGCGAAGATGATCACCGAGCTGACGGCCGTACGCGTCTCGGCCGACATGACCGGCTCGGTGCTCGACCAGCTGGTCGCGCTCCCGCTGATGGACGCCTTGGACCGGTCCCTGCCCGCGCGGCTCGCGCAGCTGCGGATCCAGCGCGAGGCCCTGGTGCAGTCGCTCCAGCGGCACACCCCGGAATGGTCCTGGCGGGTTCCGCCGGGCGGGCTCTCGCTCTGGGTCGACCTGGGCGAGCCGGTCAGCTCCGCGCTGGCCGAGCGGGCGGCGGCCGCCGGCGTGCACATCGGCCGCGGCGCGCGCTTCGGGGTGGACCCGGGCACCTTCGAACACCGCCTGCGGATCCCGTACACGCTCCCCGCGGACCGCCTGGACGAGGGCGTGCGCCGCCTGGCGAGCGCCTTCCACGACGGGGTCCCGCTGCCGTCGGCGGTGGAACGGCCGCACTGGGTCGCCTAGGGCGCGTCCCGTGCGTCCAGCCCGTTCGCCTTGTACGGCCCGTTCGCCTCGTACGGCCCGTTCGAGGTGTCCGGCCCGCGGAAGTACGCGTTCGCCGCGGGGGCGAACATCAGGGCCACCGCCGTCAGGACGGCCGCCAGGTGGACGGTCCTGCTGACGCCGAAGACCCACTCCAGGGCGTCTGCGCCCGCCAGCGCGCCGGCGAGCGATCCGCCGTCCAGGAGGTACCCGAGCGGTTCGACCACCAGCGAGGCGGTACCGAGGACGCCGAGGCCGAGGGCCAGGGTGATCCGGGCCCAGCCGGCCCCGCGGCGCATCCGTACGGCGACCAGCACGGCGGCGGTGAACACGGCCGACCGCACCGCCAGGCCCGCGCCCGCCCCGTCGGCCGGGTTCCGGCTGAGCATGAGGGCGGTCTCGAAGACGCCGGCGGCCACGGCCGTGATCCAGAGCGCGTAGGCGGCCCGGACGGCGGCGGGCGGCGGGCCGGGGTTCCGGCGCCTCGCGGCCCGGTGTGCGGCGGGGGACGGGGCAGGCATCGGGGGCTCGCTCTCGGTACGGGGACGGGGCACCCCGATGCTCCCGCCGGCCCCGGGCCGCGCACCCGCCGGTGGCCCGGTGTATCCGCCCGGGGGCTGGCCCCCCTACGGCGTGCGGATCAGCCGGCGGGTGGCGGCCGCCGCGACCGCCGAGGTGCGGGAGTCGACGCCGAGCTTGGCGTAGATGTGCACCAGGTGGGACTTGACCGTGGCCTGGCTGAGGAAGAGCTTCTTGGAGATCTGCTGGTTCGACAGGCCGTCCGCGACCAGCTGCAGCACCTCCAGCTCCCGCTTCGTCAGTGCCTCCGCCGGGGTCCGCATCCGGTCCATCAGACGCAGCGCCACCGCCGGGGCCAGGGCCGACTGGCCCGCGGCGGCCGTCCGTACGGCCGCCGCCAGCTCCTCCGGCGGGGCGTCCTTGAGCAGGTAGCCGGAGGCACCCGCCTCCACCGCCGCCAGGATGTCCGCGTCCGTGTCGTACGTGGTCAGCACCAGCACCCGGGGGGCGCCCGGGCGGGCGGTGATCAGGGCCGTCGCCGCGGAGCCGTGCATGCCCGGCCCGAACTGGAGGTCCATCAGGACCACGTCCACCGGCTCGCGGGCCGCCAGCTCCACCGCGCGCTCGGCGGTCGCGGCCTCGGCCACCACCGCGAAGTCCGCTTCGGTGTCCAGCACCGCGCGCAGCCCCGCCCGGACCACCGGGTGGTCGTCGGCGAGCAGCAGACGGATGGTCACGGTGCCTCCACGGGTTCCAGCGGCAACGGCAGGGTGACGGCCACGGCGGTGCCCTGGCCGGGGTCGGACTCGACGGTGAACAGCCCGCCCAGGGTCTCGGCGCGCGAGCGCATCGCGGGCAGCCCGAAGCCCCCGTCGCCGGAGCCGCCGGAGCCCGACGCGGCCGAGGAGGGATCGAAGCCGTGCCCGTCGTCGACGATGTCCAGCGTGACCGAGGCGTCCATGAAGGTCAGGGTGATCTCGGCGCGCCCGGCCCGCGCGTGCCGCACCACATTGGCCAGCGCCGACTGCGCGATCCGCAGCAGGGCCACCTCGTACGGGGTGGGCAGCACCCGCGGGCTGCCGCTCAGCGAGAACCGGACCCGCGGCCCCGGCACCCCGGAGCACAGCCGCTCCAGCGCGGCGGCGAGCGACCCGTGCTCCAGGTCCGGCGGGGTGAGGGCCCGTACGAAGCGGCGCGCCTCGGCGAGGTTGTCCTGGGCGGCCTCCCGGGCCCGGGCGATGTGCTCCAGGGCCGGAGCCTCCTCGGGCAGCGCCCGCTCGGCGGCCCGCAGCAGCAGCTGGATGGAGGACAGCCCCTGGGCGAGGGTGTCGTGGATCTCCCGGGCCAGGCGTTCGCGCTCGGCGAGGATCCCGGCGCTCCGCTCGGCCGCGGCCAGCTCGGCCCGCGTCGTGATGAGCTCCTCGATCAGCTCGCGGCGGCGTTCGCTCTCGCGGTACAGCGCCTGGTAGCCCAGGACGGTCGCCACCGCCACGGCCCCGCCCAGCAGCGGCCCGAGGAAGGCCCCGGGGGTCACCGTGCTGCTGTGCGCGAGGAAGCCGCCGATGGCCGCGCAGGCGGTCACCGCGACGGCCGCGACGCCCCAGCGCAGCCGCAGCAGGTGCAGCTCCAGGAAGTACAGCGGGAAGGCGATCCACAGCCCGTCGGGGGAGACCGCGAGCAGCGCCGTCCAGGCCGCCCCGAGCCCCGCCAGCCACACGGCCCCGGCGCGCGGCGAGCGGTGCACCGCTGGGGTCCGTACGCCGCCGGCGTACACCGCGGCCAGCACCGCGCAGGCGGCGACCACCCAGCCGGCCCGCGGCGCGGAGTCGGCGACCGCCCGCCCGGCGGCGAGCGCGAGCAGCCCGAACAGCAGCGCGTGCAGGCACAGCCGCAGCACTTTCGACACGGGGGTGAGGGCGCGGGACGCGGGGGGAGGGGGCGGACCGGGGAGCACGCGGGGAACGGGAGCAGTCATGGCCCGACCAGCGTAAGCGGGCCGGGAACGGCCCCGGTCAACCGAAAGTTTGATGTCCTGGTGCACCCTTCGATACGAGGATCTCTCCTGGGGCGCGATGCCTTGTGTCCACGGGGAAGACCAGGGTGGGGAACATGTTCGTCGCATGGAGAGATCTACGGTTCGCCAAGGGGCGCTTCGCCCTCATGGGCTCGGTCGTCCTGCTGATCACGCTGCTGGTCGGCCTGCTGTCCGGGCTCACCTCCGGCCTGGCCCGGGAGAACATCTCGGCCATCACCGGTCTGCCCGCCTCGCACCTGGCCTTCGCCGCGCCCACCGGGGACCAGAAGGTGTCCTTCACCAACTCCCAGGTGCCCGAGTCCGCCTGGCTGGCCTGGCGCGGGCAGCCCGGGGTGACGGCGGCGGAGCCGCTCGGCATCCGCACCACCAACGCCGTCTCGGGTGAGCGCACCGCCGCGGTCTCCGTCTTCGGCGTGGACCCGGCCGGCGGGCTCGGACCGCGGAAGGCCGGCCTCACCCAGGGCCGGGTGGTCCTCGCCGAGAAGGCCGCGAAGGAGCTGGGCGGCCTCACCGCCGGCGCCAAGCTCAGGATCGGCCCGCTCGAACTGACCGTGGCCGCCGTCTCCGGAACCGCCGCCTACAGCCACACCCCGGTCGTGTGGATGGACCTCAACGACTGGCAGCGCATCGGCAACCCGGGAACCTCCATCGACACCCTCGCCACCGTCGTCGCCGTCTCCGGCGGCGGCCTGGACCTCGCCGCCGCGGACCAGGCCGCCGGCACCAAGGCCCAGAGCGTCGACGAGGCACTGGGCGCCATAGGCTCGTACCAGGCCGAGAACGGCTCGCTCCAGCTGATGCGCGGCTTCCTCTTCGCCATCTCGGCCCTGGTGATAGGGGCCTTCTTCACGGTGTGGACGATCCAGCGCAGCGGGGACATCGCCGTCCTGAAGGCCCTGGGTGCCTCCACCCCGTACCTGCTGAAGGACGCCCTCGGCCAGGCCGTGGTGATGCTCGCGATCGGCACCGGCCTGGGCACCGCGCTCGCCGCCGCCTTCGGCGCGCTGATCAGCGGCGGTGACGTGCCCTTCGTCCTCGACGCCGCCACGGTGCTCGTCCCCGCCGCGATCATGATCCTGCTCGGCGCGCTGGGAGCGGCCCTGTCCATCCGGCGGATCACCGCCGTCGACCCGCTGACCGCCCTCGGGAGCGCCCGATGACCCTGCTCGTCCACGACGTCACGCTCACCTACCCCGACGGCGAGAGCCGGCTCACCGCCCTCGACTCGGTCTGCCTGGAGGTCCCCGCCGGGACGCTGACGGCGGTGATCGGACCCTCCGGATCCGGCAAGTCCAGCCTGCTCGCGGTCGCCGCCACCCTCGTCACGCCGGACTCCGGCCGGGTCGTCGTCGCGGGCCGTGACACCGCCGATCTCGGCCCCGCCGAGAAGTCGGCCCTGCGCCGGGAGAAGATCGGCATCGTCTTCCAGCAGCCGAACCTGCTGGCCTCGCTGACCGCCGCCGAACAGCTCCAGGTCATGGCGCACCTCTCCGGCCGCCCGGCGCGGGCGGTGCGCCGGCGCGCGCTGGAGCTGCTGGACGCGGTGGGCCTGGCCGACAAGGCCGACAAGCGCCCCCACCAGCTCTCCGGCGGCCAGCGCCAGCGGATCAACATCGCCCGCGCCCTGATGAACGAGCCGGCCGTGCTGCTGGTCGACGAGCCGACCAGCGCGCTGGACCACGAGCGCGGCGCGGCCGTGCTCGACCTGCTGGTCGCCCTGACCCGCGAGCGCTCCACCGCCACGGTGGTGGTCACCCACGACCACGCCCACCTGGAGCGGATGGACCGCACGGCGACGATGGCCGACGGCTGCCTGACCCAGAGCCCGGACCCGGTCCCGGCGCCCTGAGCGGCGTACGCGACGGCCCCGGCGCCCCCTGCGTGGAGAGGGGGCGCCGGGGCCGTCGCGTACGTGCCTGCGCGCTACGCCGGGGTCTGGTTGGACAGCGCCACCGACAGCTCGGCCGCGACGCCCTGCAGGATCGGCACGAAGGACTCGGCCACGGCCTCGGTGACCCGCCCCGCCGGACCCGAGATGGAGATCGCGGCGGCGGTGGGCGAGTTCGGCACGGAGACCGCGAGGCAGCGGACTCCTATCTCCTGCTCGTTGTCGTCGACCGCGTAGCCCACCTTGCGGACCTGCTCCAGCGCGTCGAGGAAGCCCTCGGGCGTGGTGATGGTCTTCTCGGTCGCCGCCGGCATCCCGGTGCGGGCCAGCAGGGCCCGTACCTCGTCGGCGGGGGTGTAGGCCAGGAGCGCCTTGCCCACGCCGGTGGAGTGCGGCAGCACCCGGCGGCCGACCTCGGTGAACATGCGCATGGAGTGCTTGGACGGCACCTGGGCGACGTAGACGATCTCGTCCCCGTCGAGCAGCGCCATGTTCGCCGTCTCGCCGGTCTCCTCGACCAGACGGGCGAGGTAGGGGCGGGCCCAGGTGCCCAGCAGGCGCGACGCGGACTCGCCGAGGCGGATCAGGCGGGGGCCGAGGGAGTACCGTCGGTTGGGCTGCTGGCGGACGTAACCGCACGCCACCAGGGTGCGCATCAGGCGGTGGATCGTGGGCAGAGGCAGACCGCTGGCGGCGGAGAGCTCGCTGAGGCCGACCTCACCCCCGGCATCGGCCATACGTTCGAGCAGATCGAAGGCGCGCTCAAGGGACTGGACGCCACCGCTGGCGGCGGGGGTCTTTGAGGAAGCGTCGGTGGTGCTGGCGCTGGACGTCGGCACGGGCGCGGTCCTTTCGGTGCTGGCAGGCAAGAGAGCAGCCTACCCGGCTGCCGGCATCGGCCCTAGTGCTGGGGTCCGGGCCGTCGTCGCCGGTCAGAGGGGGTTTGTCCTGGTGACGGACGTCCTCGGGAAGTTACCCGCCACGCTCCCGGCGGTGGTAGCTACATTCTGTATAGCGAAATCTTAATTCCATCCTGTGGAAACATCCAATTGCGGTCCTGGTGTGTCAGTGGTCCGTCCGGGCGCTCTTGACTGGCTCCGGATCGCCGGGAAGACTCCGTCAACAGAACGTTGAATTTCGCTCTGTGGAAGTAGATGGGGAGGTTCCGGTGTCCGACGTGGCTGTGGAACTGGTACTGCGCTCGACGCGCGTCATCACCCCCGAGGGGACGCGTGCCGCTTCGGTGGCCGTCGCCGGCGGGAAGATCACGGCCGTGCTGGCGTACGAGGCCGAGGTACCGGCCGGAGCCCGGCTGCAGGACTTCGGTGACGACGTCCTGCTCCCCGGCCTGGTCGACACCCACGTCCACGTGAACGACCCGGGCCGCACCGAGTGGGAGGGCTTCTGGACGGCCACCCGCGCCGCGGCGGCCGGAGGCATCACCACGATCCTCGACATGCCGCTGAACTCCCTGCCGCCGACCACCACGACCGGCAACCTGCGCGTCAAGCAGGAGGTCGCCCGCGCCAAGGCGCACGTGGACGTGGGCTTCTGGGGCGGCGCGCTGCCCGACAACGTCAAGGACCTGCGCCCGCTGCACGACGCCGGCGTCTACGGCTTCAAGTGCTTCCTGTCGCCCTCGGGCGTGGACGAGTTCCCCGAGCTCGACCAGGAGCAGCTGGCCACCTCGCTCGCCGAGATCACCGGCTTCGGCGGCCTGATGATCGTGCACGCCGAGGACCCGCACCACCTCGACGCCGCTCCCGTCGTCCCGGGCCCGAAGTACGCCGACTTCCTGGCCTCCCGTCCGCGCGACGCCGAGAACACCGCGATCGGCAACCTGATCGCCCAGGCCAAGCGGTTGAACGCCCGCGTCCACGTGCTGCACTTGTCGTCCTCCGACGCGCTGCCGCTGATCGCCGCCGCCAAGGCCGAGGGCGTCAAGATCACCGTCGAGTCCTGCCCGCACTACCTCACCCTCACGGCCGAGGAAGTGCCGGACGGCGCCAGCGAGTTCAAGTGCTGCCCGCCCATCCGCGAAGCCGCCAACCAGGACCTCCTGTGGGACGCGCTCGCCGACGGCACCATCGACTGCATCGTCTCCGACCACTCGCCCTCCACCGCGGACCTGAAGACCAGCGACTTCTCCACCGCGTGGGGCGGCATCTCCTCCCTCCAGCTGGGCCTGCCCGCCATCTGGACCGAGGCGAAGAAGCGCGGACGCTCCCTCGAGGACGTCGTGCGCTGGATGTCCGCCGCCCCGGCCGCCCTCGCAGGCCTGGCGCAGAAGGGCGCGATCGAGGCCGGCCGCGACGCCGACTTCGCCGTGCTCGCCCCCGAAGAAACGTTCACCGTGGACCCGGCCGAACTCCACCACCGCAACCGGGTCACGGCGTACGCGGGCAAGACCCTGTACGGCGTCGTGAAGTCCACCTGGCTGCGCGGTACGCAGATCGCCGACCACGGCACCCCGACCGAGCCCACGGGCCTCCTCCTCGAAAGGCAGAACTGACCAGTGGCGATTGAATCCTTCACCGGCAACGCGAACCCGTACGGAGGCGGCGACCCGTATGCGGACTACCGCACCGCGGACTTCCCCTTCACCCAGTACGCGAACCTCGCCGCCCGTGAGCTGGGCGCCGGTGTCATCGCCGCCAACGACGAGTTCTTCGCCCAGCGCGAGAACCTGCTGATCTCCGAGGCCGCGCACTTCGACCCCGAGGACTTCGGCCACAAGGGCAAGGTCATGGACGGCTGGGAGACCCGCCGCCGCCGCGGCATCTCCGCCACCCAGCCCTGGCCGACCCCCGAGGACCACGACTGGGCGCTCGTACGCCTGGGCGCCCCCGGCGTTATCCGCGGCATCGTCGTCGACACCGCCCACTTCCGCGGCAACATGCCGCAGGCCGTCTCCATCGAGGCCACCAACTGGGAGGGCGCCCTCGCGCCGACCCCGGAGGAGCTCCAGGGCGACGACGTGAAGTGGACGACCATCGTCGCCCGCACCCCGGTCGGCGGCCACGCGGCCAACGGCTTCGAGGTCGACGCCCCGCAGCGCTTCACGCACCTGCGCGTCAACCAGCACCCCGACGGCGGCATCGCCCGCCTGCGCGTCCACGGCGAGGTCCTGCCCGACCCGAAGTGGCTCGACGCGCTCGGCTCCTTCGACGTGGCGGCCCTGGAGAACGGCGGCTCCGTCCAGGACGCCTCCAACCGCTTCTACTCCCCGCCGGCCAACACCATCAACCCGGGCCGCTCCCGCAAGATGGACGACGGCTGGGAGACCGCGCGCCGCCGCGACAACGGCAACGACTGGATCCGCTACCAGCTCGTCGCCGAGTCCGAGATCCGCGCCGTCGAGATCGACACCGCGTACCTCAAGGGCAACTCGGCCGGCTGGGCCTCGCTGTCGGTCAAGACGGGCGAGGAGGGCGAGTGGACGGAGTTCCTGCCGCGCACCCGCCTGCAGCCCGACACCAACCACCGCTTCGTCCTGGACGCCCCGGCGGTCGGCACGCACGTCCGGATCGACATCTTCCCGGACGGCGGCTTCTCCCGCCTGCGCCTGTTCGGCTCCCTGACGGAGTCCGGCGCCGCGGCACTGACGGCCCGCCACCAGGAACTGGGCGGCTAGTCCGGAACCAGTGCGACGCGCGCCCCGAAGGCCGACACCTTCGGGGCGCGCTCGCATGCTCTGCCTGCCGCCATTCCGGGGCGCGGGGTGCCTTCCAGCCCCGCCGGCGTTTGAGGCGCGGGGTCCGGGGCGGAGCCCCGTGCACGCGGCCCGCACCAGCCCACCAGGCGCACGGCCCCGATCCCCGCCCGCCCGCCCGGCAGAGGGCTCCGCACGCCCGGCCCGAGAGCTACGCGGCGTGCCCGCCGTCCACCGCGAACTCCGCCCCCGTCACGTACGAGGCGTCCGGCCCCGCGAGGAACGACACCACGGCCGCCACCTCCCGCGGCGCCCCGAACCGCCCGAGGGTCGTCATCGCCGCCTGCGGACCCGCGTACGGTCCGTCCGCCGGGTTCATGTCCGTGTCCACCGGCCCCGGGTGCACGAGGTTCGCGGTGATCCCGCGCTCGCCCAACTCCCGGGCGAGGGCCTTGTTGAACCCGGTCAGCGCCGACTTGCTCATGGCGTAGAGCGTTCCGCCCGGCCCCGGCACCCGCTGGGTCATGCAGCTGCCGATGGTGATGATCCGCCCGCCGGAGCCGAGGTGCGCGGCCGCCGCCTGCGTGGTGTGGAACACCCCGCGCACGTTGACGGCGAGTACGCGCTCGACGTCGGCCGGAGCCAGGCCCTCGAGCGGCCCGAGCAGGCCCACGCCGGCGTTGTTGACCAGCACGTCGAGCTGCCCGAACTCCCGCACGACCCGCTCCACCACCGCCCCGGCGGCGCCGGGATCCCCGGCATCGGCCCGCACGGCCAGCGCCCGCCGCCCGAGCGCCTCGACCTTCCCGACGACCTCGGCCGCCGCCTCCGCGTCGCTGACGTAGGTGAGGGCGACGTCCACCCCGTCCTCGGCGAGCCGCAACGCGACGGCCGCCCCGATCCCCCTGCTCCCACCGGTCACCAGCGCCACGGTGCTGCTGCTGTCCATGTCGTTCCTCCCGCATCGATTGGTTTCTGCTTCAATCAAATCCCTGCGGGATCAACACCGCTGGCGGTAATCCGACCTGGCGTTCCCCGGCGCCGGAACGGGCGAAACGGGTGGGGGCATGCGTGGCGTCGCGATGAGTTCCGGTGGGTCCGGGAGTCTGCATTCGTGCAGGGACCGACCGAGCGAGGAGCGCAGGGCCATGGGGAAGCTGACACTGACCACCTTTGTGACGCTGGACGGCGTGATGCAGGCGCCCGGGGGGCCCGACGAGGACCGGGGCGGGGGGTTCGAGTACGGCGGGTGGGTCGCGCCGTTCGCCGATGAGGGGATGGGGGAGTTCGTCACCGAGGTGTTCGGCCGGGCCGAGGCGTTTCTGCTCGGGCGGCGGACGTACGAGATCTTCGCCGCGTACTGGCCGGAGCACGACGACCCCGCCGACCCCGTCCCGGCCAAGCTGAACCGGCTGCACAAGTACGTGGCCTCCACCACCCTGGACGAGCCGGCCTGGGGGCCGGCCACCGTGCTCGACGGGGAGCACCTGCAGAGCGAGATCGTGCGGGCCAAGGACGAGCTGGACGGGGAGCTCCAGGTGCACGGCAGCGGACAGCTCGCGCAGTGGCTGCTGGCCCGGGACCTCGTGGACGAGATCAATCTGCTGGTGTTCCCGGTGGTGCTCGGGACCGGCCGGCGGCTGTTCCCCACCGGGGGACTGCCGACCGCCTACGAGCTGACCGCCTCCCGTACGACCCCGGCCGGCACGGCCATCCACACCTACCGTCCGACGGGGCGGGCCGCCTTCGGCACGGTCGGGTGAGCAGACGGGCGGGTGGAGGGCGTCGGCTCCGTCCTCACCTGCTCGGATGCCAGCGGAACCAGTAGTCGACGCCGTCGGCCCGGTAGCGGGCGCCGTCGTCGAACCGCACCTCGCCGACCAGCCGGAGCGCATCGTCCGCCGGCTGCCGGTGCGGGGCGAGCAGCCGGGTCAGCTCGTCGTAGCGGGCGTCGACGCCGCCGTGTCCCGGATGACTCTCCGGACCGGCCGCCCCTGCTTCGCGGCGCTGGTTCCACCTGGCGAAGATCGCCCACTGCTCGCGCTCCAGCACCACCGCGGCCTCGCTCGCCGGCCACACGACGTACTCGTCGGCCTCATCGGCCTGGTCGTAGTCGTGGCTCCGGAAGTAGTGCGGCCTGCCGTCGATGTCGGCGAGGCCCGCGCGCGGGCCGTCGTGCCAGTCCAGCTCGGCGTACACGCGCCGGAACCCGTCCGCGATCAGCCGCTCTTCGTCCCAGGTCCCAGCCATGCCGGCAGGCTACACAGACACACCCCCTACCGGGGGTCCAGGGCGAGTTGGACCACGCGGCCCTCGCGGAGGACCAGCAGGTCCGGGGACTCGTGTTCGTGGTGGCGGAGGCGGCCGACCGGGCCCGGCGGGCGGACGTGGGGGGCCAGGAGCAGCAGGAGGTCCTCCAGGTCCGGGAACTGTTCCTCGTGGACCTCCTGGCGGGTGGTCAGGGCCCAGCCGCCGCGGTCGGTCGGTGCGAACTCGCCGACGAGCATGCCGCCGACCCGCCATGCCGGGCCCCGGGCCGAGAACAGTCCGTCCCCCGTCAACTGGCGCCGCACCTCCGCGAGCACGTCGTCGGGCGTGGTGTCGAGCAGGTCGAACGCCAGGTCCAGGGCGTAGAGATCAGCCATGAGCCCGATGCTACGGGTCCGGTGCGGGCGGCCCGGAAAGAGGTCGCCCCGCATGATCGACTCCGGTACGGTGTGCCCCGCACCCGTGCGAGCCGCCGAAGTCTCCACCTGTCCCGCGACATGGGAGACCTCCGATGACCGTGATCTCGCCGGCCCCCGAAGCCGCCCCCCGCCGGGCCTGGCTCGCCGATCTGCCCGTGCTGGCCGTCGCCGTCGTCTGGGGCGGCAGCTATCTCGCGGCCAAGGGCATCACCACCACGCACACCGTGATCGCCGTCCTGGTGCTCCGGTTCGCCCTGGTCCTGCCCGTCCTGGTCGTCGCCGGTTGGGCGCGGCTGCGCGCGCTCGGCCCGGCCCAGCTGCGCGGCGCCGGGGGACTGGGCCTCGTACTCGGCGGGATCTTCCTGCTGGAGACCTACGGGGTCGTCCACACCTCCGCGACCAACGCCGGGCTGATCATCAGCCTGACCATGATCTTCACTCCGCTCGCCGAATCCGCGGTGAGGCGGCGGGCGCCGTCCGCGGCCTTCCTCGGCGCCGCCGGCGTGTCCGTCGCGGGCGTCGTGCTGCTGACCCAGGGCGCCGGCTTCACCGCGCCCGGCCTCGGCGACCTGCTCATCCTCGGCGCCGCGCTCGCCCGCACCCTGCACGTCCTGCTGATGGCCCGGGTCGAGGCCGTGCAGGACGCCGACTCGCTGTCCCTGACCACCGTGCAGCTCGGCGGCGCCGTCCTCGTCTTCGCGCTGCTGGCCGCCGTGCCGGGGACCGGGGCGACGCCCTGGGCGGCCGCCGCCGGCTTCGGGGCCGCGCAGTGGGCGGGCCTGGCCTTCCTCTCCGTCTTCTGCACCCTCTTCGCCTTCTTCGTGCAGATGTGGGCCGTACGCCGTACCTCGCCCTCCCGGGTCAGCCTGCTGCTCGGCACCGAGCCCCTGTGGGCGGCCGTCGCCGGCATCGCCATCGGCGGCGAGCACCTGGGCCCGCTGGGCTACGCCGGCATGGCGCTGGTCCTCGTGGGCACCGCGTGGGGCCGCCGAGCGGTCACCTCCGCCGCCGTCCCAGTCCCCGCCGCTGTCCCCGTCCCTGCCCCCGTCACCGCCCCGGCCGCCGGCTGAGGGTGTCCGGAAAACGCCGCAGCCAGGGGTGAGCACCCGCCTTAGGGTGGCCCAATGCCCCGCCCGATGCCCGCGCGCTCAGAGGACCGGCAGGTCCGGGAGCTCCTCCAGCCGGACCCGGCGCCGCTCCCGGCGCGAGAGTTCGCAGGCCTCCGCGATCCGGAACGCGGCGAGCGCCTCCCGGCCGTCGCAGGGATTGGGGCCCCCGCCGCGCACCAGCTGCACGAAGGCCGCCAGCTCGGCCTCGTACGCCGGGGCGAACCGTTCCAGGAAGCCCGTCCACGGCTTGCTCGCCGGGGGCGGGCCGTGCGGTTCGGTCGAGGCGATCGGCGTCCGGTCGTCCAGCCCGACCGAGACCTGGTCCAGCTCCCCGGCCAGCTCCATCCGCACGTCGTAGCCGGCGCCGTTGCAACGGGTTCCGGTCGCCGTGACCAGGGTGCCGTCGTCCAGCGTCAGCACCGCGGCCGCCGTGTCGATGTCGCCCGTCTCCCGGAACAGGGCGGGCCCCGCGTCCGACCCGGCCGCGTACACCTCGACCACCTCGTGCCCGGTCACCCAGCGCACCATGTCGAAGTCGTGCACCAGGCAGTCCCGGTAGAGCCCGCCGGAGGTCGCCAGGTACGCGGCGGCCGGCGGCGCCGGATCGGCCGTCATCGTCCGGACGGTGTGCAGCCGTCCCAGGGAGCCCGAACGGACCAGCTCGCGGGCCGTGCCGTAGCCCGCGTCGAAGCGGCGCATGAAGCCCACCTGGAGCAGCCCGCCCGCGGCGGCGACCTCCCGCAGCGCCGCGAGGGACCGTTTCAGGTCCGGGGCCAGCGGTTTCTCGCAGAAGACCGGCAGCCCGCCGCGGACCGCCCGTACGACGAGGTCCGCGTGTGCCTCGGTCGCGGACGCCACCACGACCGCGTCCACGCCCCAGGTGAAGACCTGCTCCACGGAGGGCGCGGCGGTGGCCCCGAGCCGGTCGGCGAGGCGTGCCGCCCGCGCGGGATCGGCGTCCGCGAGCAGGAGCGAGCCCGCCTCTGGGTGGCGGGCCAGTACCGCCGCGTGGAAGGACCCGATCCGGCCCGTTCCGATCAGCCCGATGCGCATGCACTCAACCTGACCCTGTCGGCGGAACCTGTCAATCCGCCCGCGCATGTCAACCTGACCGAGCGTGCCCCGATGACCCTTCATGGTCGACTGTGGCGGATACTGAGCGGCTGGACCGGAATGGAGCCGGATTGACCGGATTGGTGACCGGCTCGACGACGGACCGAATTGGTGACGAGGGAAGGGCGCGGCGACGTGGCTAGGGTTCGGACAGGGGTGCGCGTCGTGGGCGCCGTGCTCGCGGCGGTACTGGGGGCCTCGCTCGCGGGCTGCAGCAGTACCGGCGGCAAGCGCGCCGAGGAGCGGGCGAAGGCCGAGGCGCAGGGCCGGCCCGCCGTCTCCACCCCGCGCTGGACCTTCGCGATGGTCACGCACGCGGGCGACGGCGACACCTTCTGGGACATCGTCCAGAAGGGCGCCAAGGAGGCCGCGGCGAAGGACAACATCAACTTCGTCTACGCCCACGACGACCAGGCGCAGCAGCAGGCGCAGTTCGTGCAGAACGCCATCGACCAGAAGGTCGACGGGATCATCGTGAGCCTGGCCAAGCCCGAGGCCCTCAAGGACGTCGTCGCCAAGGCCGTCAAGGCCGGCATCCCGGTGGTCACGGTCAATTCCGGCTCCGCCCAGTCCGCCGCGTACGGGGCGCTCACCCACATCGGCCAGGACGAGCAGATCGCCGGCGAGGCGGTCGGCACCGAGCTGAGCAAGCGCGGGAAGAAGAAGGCCGTCTGCGTCCTGCACGAGCAGGGCAACGTCGGCCACGAACAGCGCTGCGCCGGGGCCAAGAAGACCTTCTCCGGCACCATGGAGAACCTGTACGTCGAGGGCACCAACATGCCCTCCGTCCAGGCGGCCGTGCAGGCCAAGCTGCAGGCGGACCCGTCCATCGACGCGATCCTGACCCTCGGCGCTCCCTTCGCCCCCACCGCGGTCAAGGCGAAGGACGCGGCGGGCAGCAAGGCCGAGGTGGACACCTTCGACCTGAACGAGTCCGTCGCCCGCGACCTCGCGTCCGGCGCCCTCGGCTTCGCCGTCGACCAGCAGCCCTACCTCCAGGGCTACGAGGCCGTCGACCTGCTCTGGCTCTACCGCTACAACGCGAACGTGCTCGGCGGCGGCCGCCCGGTGCTCACCGGACCGCAGATCGTCACGGCCGCCGAGGCCGCCAAGCTGGAGGAGTTCATCAAGCGGGGCAGCCGATGAGCACGCACACCGGCGTGGACGAACGGCTCGCGCCCACCTCCACCGTGCGCAAGCTGCTCGGCCGCCCGGAGCTGGGCTCGGTGGTCGGCGCCGTCGCCGTCTTCGTCTTCTTCTCCATCGCCGCGCCCAGCTTCCTGCAGGCGTCCAGCCTCAGCACGATCCTGTACTCGGCCTCCACCATCGGGATCATGGCCGCCCCGGTGGCCCTGCTGATGATCGGCGGGGAGTTCGACCTCTCCGCGGGTGTCATGGTCACGACCTCGGCGCTGGTGAGCTCGATGTTCAGCTACCAGATGACCGCCAACGTCTGGGTCGGCGTTCTGGTGTCGCTCCTGGTCACCCTGGCCATCGGCTTCTTCAACGGCTTCATGCTGACGCGTACGAAACTGCCCAGCTTCATCATCACGCTCGGCACCTTCCTGATGCTGACCGGCCTGAACCTCGGCTTCACCAAGCTGATCAGCGGCACGGTCTCCACCAAGACCATCGCCGACATGGAGGGCTTCTCCTCCGCCCGCGCCCTTTTCGCCTCGCAGTGGACCGTCGGCTCGGTCACCCTCAAGATCACCATCCTGTGGTGGCTGATCCTGGTCGCCGTCGCCACCTGGATCCTGCTGCGCACCCGCGCCGGGAACTGGATCTTCGCCGTGGGCGGCGGGGCCGACGCGGCCCGCGCGACCGGCGTGCCCGTCGTGAAGACCCGTATCGGCCTCTACATGGGCGTCGCCCTGTGCGCCTGGATCTCCGGCCAGCACATCCTCTTCTCGTACGACGTGGTCCAGTCGGGCGAGGGCGTGGGCAACGAGTTCCTCTACATCATCGCGGCCGTCATCGGCGGGTGTCTGATGACCGGCGGCTACGGCTCCGCCATCGGCTCGGCGGTCGGCGCCTTCATCTTCGGCATGACCAGCAACGGCATCGTCTACGCCCAGTGGAACCCGGACTGGTTCAAGTTCTTCCTCGGCGCGATGCTCCTCCTGGCCACGCTCCTCAACGCATGGGTCCGCAAGCGGGCGGAGGCACGCGCATGACCACCCCCCTGGTGAAGCTGACCGAGGTCAGCAAGTACTACGGCAACATCCGCGCCCTCCAAGGGGTCTCCCTGGAGGTCTCGGCGGGCGAGATCACCTGTGTCCTCGGCGACAACGGCGCCGGCAAGTCCACCCTCATCAAGATCATTGCCGGGCTGCACCAGCACGACGCCGGCACCTTCGAGATCGAGGGCGAGCAGACCGTGCTCGCCAACCCGCGCGCGGCCCTGGACCGCGGCATCGCCACCGTCTACCAGGACCTCGCCGTCGTCCCGCTCATGCCCGTCTGGCGCAACTTCTTCCTCGGCTCCGAGCCCACCAGGGGACGCGGTCCCTTCCGCCGCCTCGACGTGGACCTCATGCGCGAGACCACCCGCGCCGAGCTGCTGCGGATGGGCATCGACCTGCGCGACGTCGACCAGCCCATCGGCACCCTGTCCGGCGGCGAGCGCCAGTGCGTGGCCATCGCCCGCGCCGTGTACTTCGGCGCGAAGGTCCTCGTACTCGACGAGCCCACCGCGGCCCTCGGCGTCAAGCAGTCCGGAGTGGTCCTCAAGTACGTCGCCGCCGCCCGCGACGCCGGGCTCGGCGTGGTCCTGATCACGCACAACCCGCACCACGCCCACCTGGTGGGGGACCGCTTCGTCCTCCTCAAGCGCGGCACCATGGCGGGCAGCCACACCCGCGACTCGATCACGCTCGACGAGCTCACCCGCCAGATGGCGGGCGGCTCCGAGCTGGAAGAGCTGAGCCACGAACTGGAGCGGGTGGCAGAATCAGGGGCAGACGCCACACCGACCCCGGCAGGTCCTGACGGCGCGACCGGCCCGGCGGGCACGGCCGACCCGGCTTCCCGCACCACCGCACCCAAGAGGGACGACACGACTCGATGAGCACGTACCGGGACTTCACGCTCGCCCACCGGGGGTCGGCGCGAGGCACCGTCCTGCGGACCATCGGCACCCGTGAGCGACGGTCGCACCTGACCGCCCCGCGCGTCCCGACCGTCGGCATCGACATCGGCGGCACCAAGGTCATGGCCGGCGTCGTCGACGCCGACGGGATCATCCTGGAGAAGATCCGCGCGGAGACCCCCGACAAGTCCAAGAGCGCCAAGGTCGTCGAGGACACCATCGTCGAGCTGGTGCTGGACCTCTCCGACCGGCACGACGTGCACGCGGTCGGCATCGGCGCGGCCGGCTGGGTCGACGCCGACCGCTCCCGCGTCCTGTTCGCACCCCACCTGGCCTGGCGCGACGAGCCGCTGCGCGACGCCCTGCAGTCCCGGCTCGCGGTCCCGGTCATGGTCGACAACGACGCCAACACCGCCGCGTGGGCGGAGTGGCGCTTCGGCGCCGGCCGCGGCGAGGACCACCTCGTCATGATCACGCTCGGCACCGGCATCGGCGGGGCCATCCTCGAAGGCGGCCAGGTCAAGCGCGGCCGGTACGGGGTCGCCGGCGAATTCGGCCACATGCAGGTCGTCCCCGGCGGCCACCGCTGCCCCTGCGGCAACCGCGGCTGCTGGGAGCAGTACAGCTCCGGCAACGCCCTGGTCCGCGAGGCCCGCGAGCTGGCCGCCGCCGACTCCCCGGTGGCGTACAACATCATCGCCCGGGTCGGCGGCAACGTCTCCGAGATCACCGGGCCGCTCATCACCGAGCTGGCCCGCGAGGGCGACGCCATGTGCGTCGAGCTCCTCCAGGACATCGGCCAGTGGCTCGGCGTGGGCATCGCGAACCTCGCCGCCGCCCTCGACCCGTCCTGCTTCGTCATCGGCGGCGGCGTCAGCGCCGCCGACGACCTGCTGATCGGCCCCGCCCGGGACGCCTTCCGCCGCCACCTCACCGGCCGCGGCTACCGGCCCGAGGCCCGCATCGCGAAGGCCCAGCTCGGCCCCGAGGCGGGTATGGTCGGCGCCGCCGACCTCGCCCGGCTCGTCGCCCGGCGCTTCCGCCGCGCCACCCGCAGGCGGGTCGAGCGCTACGAACGGTACGAGCGCTACGCGCAGCAGCTGGGCCGGCGCGAGCCCGCCGTCCCCGAGGACCAGGAAAAACAGTGACACCGCCCACCCTGCCCCACCAGGCCTCCGCCCCCGACGAGGGCGGCGCGCCGCCGCCCACCGCCGAGGACCGCAGGCACGTCGTCAAGCGCCGCTGGATCACCGCGATCATCATCCTGCTGCTGATCGGCGTCCCCGCGGGCTACCTGGCCATCTCCACCCAGCAGAGCCGCGAGAGCGGCCGCGACAAGGCCGCCAAGGTCGGCGCGTCCACGGTGCGCTCCGGCTGGCCCTCGCGGGTGCAGCGCAGCATCTACGAGGTGCCGATCCCGGACAAGGCCTGGCGGGTCGGGTTCCTGGAGACGAACAACTGGCGCACGAGCCGGCTGTACACCCAGTTCGCCGTGACCCCGCCCGAGCTGGACGCGTTCCTGGCCTCCGTCGGCACCAGCCGGGAGGAACTGACCCCCGGGGTGTCCATCTCCGCCCACGACACCTCGGTCGCGGGCTGGGACTGGACGGAGAGCACCGGGTGGCTCGGCACCACCATCGAGCAGGACGACCCGCGGCCCACCCGGGACATCACGGTCGACCTCACCGACCCCAAGGTCTTCAAGGTCTACGTGGTCTCCACAACCACCCCGTGACCGGGTCGGGTCCCCGGTTAGCCTGGGATCATGAAGCTCACCAAGCGGCTGCATTCCTGCGTCCAGTTGGAGAAGGACGGGCGCACGCTCGTCATCGACCCGGGCGCCTTCAGCGAACCGGACGCGGGCCTGGGGGCGGACGCCCTGCTGGTCACGCACGAACACCCCGACCACTTCGAGGAGGGCCGGCTGCGGGCCGCCCTCGACGCGAATCCGGCCGCCGCGCTGTGGACGCTGCGCAGCGTCGCCGAGAAGCTCGCCCCCGCCTATCCGGGCCGCGTGCACACCGTCGGCCACGGCGACGCCTTCACCGCCGCCGGGTTCGAGGTCCAGGTGCACGGGGAACTGCACGCGGTGATCCACCCGGACATTCCGCGGGTCACGAACGTCGGCTACCTGGTGGACGGCTCCCTCTTCCACCCCGGGGACGCGCTGACCGTGCCGGGAGTCCCGGTGGAGACCCTGATGCTCCCGGTGCACGCCCCCTGGAACAAGGTCTCCGAGGTGATCGACTACCTCCGCGAGGTGAAGCCGCACCGGGCCCTCGACATCCACGACGCCTACCTCTCCGACATCGCCCGGCCGGTCTACGACGCCGCCCTGAACGCCCTGGGCGGCACCGACCACGGCCGACTCACCGCGGGGGCCAGCGCCGACCTGTGACTGTCGGTGCCGGGCGGTAGGTTGGCACGTATGCGTATCGCCACCTACAACGTCAACTCCATCACCGCCCGGCTGCCGCGTCTGCTGGCCTGGCTGGAGAGCTCCGGCACGGACGTCCTGTGCATCCAGGAGACCAAGTGCTCGGCGGAGCAGTTCCCGCACGCCGAGCTGCGCGAGCTGGGCTACGAATCGGCCGTCAATGCCACCGGCCGGTGGAACGGCGTCGCCCTGCTCTCCAAGGTGGGCCTGGACGACGTGGTCATGGGGCTGCCCGGCGGGCCCGACTACGAGGGCGTCCAGGAGCCCCGCGCGATCTCCGCGACCTGCGGCGGGGTCCGGGTCTGGTCGGTGTACGTGCCCAACGGCCGCGAGGTCGAGCACGACCACTACGGCTACAAGCTGGACTGGTTCCGCTCCCTGGCCACCGCCGTCGCCGAGGACGCGGCCGGCCCGCGCCCCTTCGCGGTGCTCGGCGACTTCAACGTGGCCCCGACCGACGAGGACGTCTACGACCCGGCCGTCTTCGCGGGCCTCACCCACGTCACCCCCGCCGAGCGGGCCGCTCTGGACGCGCTGCGGGCCGCCGGGCTCTCGGAGGTGCTCCCGCGCCCGCTGAAGTACGACCGCGCGTACACCTTCTGGGACTACCGGATGCTCGCCTTCCCCAAGAACAAGGGCATGCGCATCGACCTGGTCTTCGGGAACGAGCCCTTCACCAAGACCGTCACCGACGCCTACGTCGACCGCGAGGAGCGCAAGGGCAAGGGCGCGTCCGACCACGCGCCCGTCGTCGTGGACCTCGACCTCGACCGCTAAGGGGCATCCCGGACATCCTGCCGACATCCGGGCCGGCGGATCCAGGCGCGCCCTGTGGCCGGCGGCGGATCCTGGTGCGACGCTGGGCGGTATGAACATCCCTTTCCTGGACAACTGGCTGAACCGGCGTGAAACGGAACAGGGTGCGGGACTGGCCGCCGCCTTCGCGGACGACCCCGAAGGCGTCGCCGAGCTGTTCTCGGAGTGCGAGATGCTGCGCGTCCAGGCACGGGCGGCCGGCCTCGAACTCGACGAGACCCAAGCCTCGTTGGAGGCACTGGACCAGCTGATGCCCCGCTGGCGGCGGGACCCCGAGGCGGTGCCCTGGCTCGGCAACGACGCGGGCTTCTACCTCGGGACCGTGATCATCCGGAGCATCCCGGGAGCCGGCTGGCAGGTGTGGCCCAACGGCCAGCCGGTCATCCGGCTGGCCTCGGGCCGGGAGCTGAACGTGATCGAGTCGGGGGTGTCCTGGGCGATGACCGGGTCCCCCGAACTCAGTCAGGCGTACGCGGAGGCTTCCGAGGGCTGAGCACCCGGCGTGTCGGAGCGAAGTGCCCTTCCGCGGCTGGATAGTTTGCGCTGACCTCGACACACCGGCAACCAAGCAGGGCAGGGCAGCGCATGGCCGTCGATCCGTTGATCGAGCTGCACGACGTCAACAAGCACTTCGGACCGCTGCACGTACTGCGGGACATCAACCTCACCGTCGGCCGCGGGGAGGTGGTGGTGGTCATCGGCCCCTCCGGTTCCGGGAAGTCCACCCTGTGCCGGGCGATCAACCGGCTGGAGACCGTCGAGTCGGGCACGATCCTGCTGGAAGGGGAGCCGCTGCCAGCCGAGGGCAAGGACCTGGCCCGGCTGCGCGCCGACGTCGGCATGGTCTTCCAGTCCTTCAACCTCTTCGCGCACAAGACCGTCCTCGCGAACATCTCGCTCGCGCAGATCAAGGTCCGCGGGCGCAAGAGGGAGGAGGCGGACCAGCGCTCCCGGGAGCTCCTGGACCGCGTGGGCCTGGCCGACCAGGCCGCGAAGTTCCCCGCCCAGCTCTCCGGCGGCCAGCAGCAGCGCGTGGCCATCGCCCGCGCCCTCGCCATGGACCCCAAGGCCCTGCTCTTCGACGAGCCCACCTCCGCGCTCGACCCGGAGATGATCAACGAGGTGCTGGAGGTCATGCAGCAGCTCGCGCGCGAGGGGATGACCATGGTCGTGGTCACCCACGAGATGGGCTTCGCCCGCTCCGCCGCGAACCGCGTGGTCTTCATGGCCGACGGGCGGATCGTCGAGGACCGGACCCCGGAGCAGTTCTTCACCGCCCCGGAGAGCGACCGGGCCAAGGACTTCCTCTCCAAGATCCTCAAGCACTGAGGCATCCCGGAGCGGCCCGTCCGGCCCGGTCGCGGCCGCGGATCACTGCTCGCGCAGCGGCACCGAGACGTAGCTGGGATCGGTGCGCGGCGAGGAGAAGGTCAGCTGCGCGCCGGTGGGGTTGTGCTCGATGTAGAGCGGGTCGACGGTGTCGACGACGAGGGCGAGCCGGTGGCCCGCCGGCACGTCGTAGGCGGTGGAGAAGAGCTCCAGGTCCACGCCGAAGGGCTGGCCCGGGGTCTTCCCGTGGAAGGTGTACGGGGCGTTGCTGACGAGCTTGCCGATGCCGAGCGGGCCGACGTCGTAGAGGTAGGCGACGAAGGTGCCGTCGCCCTTGGTGGGCGTGACGGTGGTGTGCAGCTCGACGGTGCCGCGGATCCGGCGTGCCGCGTCGTAGCGCTCCGACTGCCAGACGGCGGCGAAGGCCCGGGGGAGGAGCGGAATCGAGGCGGCCGGAGGGGCCTTGACGAACTGGTCGAGGACGCTGGAGAGCAGGACGATGCCGCCGTTGGCGCCGGAGTCGATGTTGGCGAAGACGTGCTCGCTGTCGGAGAGGGCGAGCTTCTCGGTGCCGCCGGAGCCGACCGACTTCCAGTCGGCGTAGCCCTCGTAGCCGTTGTTGCTGCGGGACTTGATCTGGACCGGGGCCTCGGTGTCGATGCCGTTGCGCTCGCCCTTGAGGTAGCGGTCGAACCAGCGGTGGGCGTTGGTCCAGGTGTCGTTGGGCAGGCCGAGCAGGCCGGTGCCCTCGGCGGTGGCGTGGTCGCCGGGCCGGAACTCCAGGCGCTTGGGGCCGGTCAGCCGCTCGTAGAACTTCGCGTACTGGTTGGGCGGGAAGATGGTGTCGCCCCAGGCGTTGCCGAGCATGATCGCGGCGCCGTTGGCGTTGATCCGGTCCACCTGCTCGGCGGCCGAGCGCTTCCTGCCCCACTCGATCATCTGCTGCTCCCGGTCCAGCCGGGAACCGAGGAAGTCGCCCAGGAGCGACTGGAGTTCGGGTCCGGGGCGGCCGGTGAGGTAGCCGGCGGCGCCGAGCAGCCCGGCGGCCTGCAGGTGCTGGGTGCGGCCGGAGTAGATGGATTCGATGAGGTCGGCCCAGCCGCTCATCGCGACCACGGCCTTGACGCGCGGATCGTGCGCGGAGGCCAGCAGGCTGATGCCGGCTGCGTACGAGACCCCGCCGAGGCCGATGCGGTCCGGGTCGGCGGGGGAGTGGGCGAGCGCCCAGTCGATGACGGCGCTGACGTCGGCGATGTCCGGCGGGCCGGCCACCTCGATCTGCCCGCCGGAGAGCCAGAATCCGCGGGAGGTGTAACTGACCACGACGTAGCCGGAGTCGGCGAGCTTTTTGGCCTGGGCGATGTATTCGATCTGCGGCAGGCCCCAGCTGGTGGGAAGCACGATCAGCGGGTACCTGCGGCCGCTCTCGGCCCCGGCCGGGGTGAAGACGTTGCCCTTGAGGGTGATGCCGCCGGAGCCGGGGATGTCGTGGAAGCTCAGCCCCGACGCGGCGGCCGAGGTGTCGGCGGCGGCTGCCACGGTGGGGGCGGTCGCCGCCTGGGCCTGGTGGGGGGCCAGGCCCAGGGCGGCTGCCGCCAGCAGGGCTGCCACGGCTGCCGCGGTGGTGGTGCGTTCCATCAATCGCTCCTCGCGTACGCCGGGGTAACCAAAGTGACCCGACGGTAACGGGAGGGGATTACTGGAGGTAACCCATGAGTAAGTTACGTGGTGGTAACAATTGAATGAGAGTCAGTCGTGAAACGTCCCGGTCAGCCGTTCTGCGGGGTGCCGGACAGGGCGCTCTTGGCCTTCCACTGGTCCCAGGACAGGTTCCACTCGCCGTACCCGTTGCCGAGGTCCGCGTTGCCCTTGGAGCCGGAACCGACCACCTCGAAGGGGTCGCCGATCTGGGACTGCGCGAAGAAGTCCTTGGCGTCGGCGTCGCTCATCCCCACGCAGCCGGAACTGCTGTTGGTGCGCCCGAAGTTGCCGCTGTTCCACGGTGCGGCGTGCGCGTACATGCCGGACCAGGTGAGCCGCATCGAGTAGTCGACCATCTTGTCGTAGGCGTCGTCGAGGCCCACCGTCTGGGAGTCCATCCGGATGGTGCCCTCCTTCGTCATGATCACCATCTTCCCGGACCAGGAGGCCTTCTTGCCGCCGGGAGTGCCGGCCGAGACCGGGATCGTCTTGAGCGCCTGGCCGTCCTCGGTCACCGACATCTTCTTGGTGTCGAGGCTGACCTCGATCCGGCGGTCCTTGCCGATCTTGAACTCGGTGTTGTAGTCCTTGGCGAAGAGGCCGCCGCCCTTGCCGGAGTCCACGCCGTTCAGGTTCATCTCGACCTTCACGTCCGTGCCGGACTTCCAGTACTCCTTGGGCCGCCAGTCGACGCGGTCATTGCCGGAGTAGTCCTTGATCCAGCCCCAGGAGCCCTCGGTGTTGTTCGAGGTGGTGACCTTGAGCTGCTTCTCCACCTCGGCCTTGTTGGTCACCGGGTTGTCGAAGACGATCGAGACCGGCATCGCCACACCCACCGTGCTGCCCTTGGGGGTGTTGATCGAGACCTTGTTCACCTTGTCGGCGGCGCTGGTCTTGAACTGCGCGGTCGCGCTCTGGCTCTCGGTGTTCTGGGCCTCGACCTTGTACTCCGCGCCGGGTGCGGCCTTGCGCTCCGAGGTCCAGGTCCTGCCGTCGTCGGATATCTTCCCCGGCAGCTCCGCGCCCTTGGCGTCGGTCACCTTCACCTGCGCCAGCTTGCCCTCGGCGATGGTCACCGTGACGGGCTCGCCCGCCTTGACCTGATCGCCCGTCAGGTTCACCGAGACCGCCATGGGGGCCTTCGGCTTGAGCTCGGCCGTGCCCGTCTTCCCCGTGCCGCCGTCACCCCCGCCCGAACAGGCGGTCAGGGCGGCGGCCAGAAGTGCGGTGCCCGCCATGGCGGTGCGGCGTGTGCGGCTCAACGAAGGCCCCTTCGGCTATTGGTGTGGTGATGACCGTTCGCACTTGTAGATGCGACCCGGTCGACTCTAGGTTGCACAATCGGCTGAAAAGATCGTCCTTTCGGTTGTGACGTGGACCGCAGCGAAACGGTCATCGTCCGGTCACAAACGCCGCGCACTTCGGTCATGGGCGGCTGTGAGAGTCCTGTGGGCAACTCGCCAGGACGAACAGGAAGGCCGTCAGTCATGTGTGCACTGCTCATGACCCCCGCCCGGCAGGACCAGGACCAGGAACTGCAGGTACGCACCCTGACCGTCCCCGAATACCGGGCATTCCTTTCCCGGCACCGTGAGGCGAGTTTTCTCCAGCAACCGTCCTGGGCCTGCGTAAAGGACCTTTGGCGCTCGGAAAGGGTCGGATGGCACTACCCGGGCGGGGAGATCGAGGGCGCCGGACTCGTGCTTTACCGCCAATTCCCCGGGACCCGCAAATACTTCGCGTACCTCCCCGAGGGGCCCGTGGCCGACTGGTCCGACCCGCGCATCGACCGCTGGCTGAACCCGCTCATGCGCCACCTGCGCGCCTCCGGCGCCTTCGCCGTCCGCATCGGCCCCACCCCCGCCTACCGCCGCTGGGACGCGGCCGCCGTCAAGTCCGCCACCGGGACCGGCCGGCAGATATCCGACGTGCTCGCCACCGAGGTCGACCCGGTGGGCGCCGCCCTCGCCGACCGGCTGCGCAGCCGCGGCTGGAAGCGGTGCGGCGGCGAGGACGACGGCGACGCCCAGCCCCGTCACGTCTTCCGCGTACCGCTGGCCGGCCGCTCCCTCGACGACCTGTGGGCCGGCCTCAACCAGGAGTGGCGGCGCAACGTGCGCAAGGCCGACAAGGCCGGGGTGGAGACCGTGGTCGGCACCGCCGCCGACCTGCCCGAGTTCTACCGGCTGCTGCGGATCACCGAGGAGCGCGACGGCTTCCGGCTCGGCCGGTCCCTCGGGTACTACGAGCAGCAGTACCGGGTCCTGAACGAGGAGGAGCCCGGCCGGATGCGGCTCTACCTCGGCATCCACCAGGGCGAGATCCTCGCCGCCCACACGATGATCGTCGCCGGCGGCCGGGTCTGGTACCAGACCGGCGCCTCCGCCGACCACCGGCGCGACGTGCGGCCGAGCAACGCCCTGCAGTGGCGCATGATGTGTGACGCACACGCCCTCGGAGCGGACGAATACGACATGCGGGGGGTACCCTCCACTCTCGACCCCGACGAACGTTCTTTCGGGCTGCTGCGCTGGAAGCTCGGCACCGGCGGACAGGTCGTCGAGACGCTCGGAGAGTGGGAGATACCGATGGACGGAGTCGCCAACACGGCGCTCTACAAGGCGTTCCAGGCCTACCTGGCCCGCCGGTGACGGCCACCGACACCAGAACGGACGCCGCGGCCGGCCCGGATGCCCCGGACGCCGCCGGCGCGTCACCGGGAAAGACCTCGGTGCTGCGCAGCGGCGCGCTCATGGCGGCCGGTTCCATCGTCTCCCGTGCCACCGGCTTCATCCGCTCCGCCGTCGTCGTCGCGGCGCTGGGCACCGGACTGCTCGGTGACGGCTACGCCGTCGCCAACACGGTCCCGAACATCATCTACATGCTGCTCATCGGCGGCGCGCTCAACGGCGTGTTCGTCCCCGAGCTGGTCCGGGCCGCCAAGGAACACGCGGACGGCGGCTCCGCCTACACCGACCGGCTGCTCACCGCCTGCACCGCGGCGCTCGTGACGCTCACCGCCGTCGCCGTCCTCGCCGCCCCGCTGATCATCTCGGTGTACACCGACTACAGCGGGGCCCAGGAGAGCACCACCGTGGCCCTGGCCCGGTACTGCCTGCCGCAGATCCTCTTCTACGGGCTGTTCACCCTGCTCGGCCAGGTGCTCAACGCCCGCGGCCGGTTCGGCGCGATGATGTGGACCCCGGTCCTCAACAACGTCGTGATCATCGCCGTCTTCGGGCTGTTCCTCTACGTCTCGCACGACGCGACCGGCGGCCTCAGCGCCGACGAGACCCGGCTGCTCGGCCTCGGCACCACCGCCGGCATCGTCGTCCAGGCCCTCGCCCTGGTCCCCTCGCTGCGCGCCGCCCGCTTCCGCTGGCGCCCCCGCTTCGACTGGCGCGGAAGCGGCCTCGGCCGTCCGCTGCGCAACGCGGGCTGGCTGGTCATGCTCGTCCTCACCAACCAGATCGGTTACTGGGTCGTCACCCGGCTCTCCACCACCACCGGACAGCACGCCGTCGAGGCCGGACTCGCCGGCGGCGCCGGCTACACCGCCTACAGCAACGCCTACCAGCTGTGGATCGTCCCGCAGGGCATCATCACCGTCTCCCTCGTGACCGCCCTGATGCCCCGGATGAGCGCGGCCGCCTCCGACGGCGAACTCGCCACCCTGCGCGGGGACATCTCCTACGCACTGCGCTCCAGCGCCGCCCTCGTCGTCCCCGCCGCCGCGCTCTTCGCCGCGCTCGCCCCCTGGGTGATGGGCAGCGTCTTCGAGTACGGCCGCACCGGCGCCGCCGACATCGAGGTCATGGCGGGCATGCTCATCGCCTTCGCCCCCGGCCTGATCGCCTACTCCGCGCAGTACGTGCTCTCGCGCGGCTTCTACGCCCTCTCCGACACCCGCACCCCCTTCTTCCTGAACCTGGTCATCGCCGCACTGAACGCCGGGCTGTCGGCCGCCGCCTACTTCCTGCTGACCCCGCGCTGGGCGGTCACCGGCATGGCCGCTGCATCCTCCGTCGCCTTCCTCGCGGGCGCCGCCGTGACCGCGTACACCCTCGCCCGCCGGCTCGGCCCGCGCACGGGAACCCGTACCGCACGGCGCACGACCGCCGTACGGACCCACCTGCGGCTGCTGGTGGCCTGCGCACCCGCGGGTGCCGCCGGGTACGCGGCCGCACGCGCCGCCGAACGCTTCGGCGACTTCGCCGCCGTCGCGGCGGGAACCGCGGCACTGGCCCTCGTCGTCGTCCTCCTCGCCGGGCCGCTGCGCCTGACGGAGATAACCGACCTGCTCGCCTCCCTGCGGCGCAAGATCCGCCGGTAGCGGGAGGAGGAGCCATGGAACACCCTGGGATACTGACCGGATGCCACGCGTACTGCTGATCGAGGACGACCCGTCCGTCCGGGAGGGGGTGGGCCTCGGCCTGCGCCGCCGCGGCCACGAGGTGAGCTCCGCCGAGACCGGCGAGGAAGGCCTCGCCCTGATGGGCACCTTCCGGCCCGAACTCGTCCTGCTCGACCTGATGCTGCCGGGGATCAACGGCGTGCAGGTCTGCCACCGCATCCGCCAGACCAGCGAGGTGCCGATCATCATGCTGACCGCGCGCGGCGACGACTTCGACATCGTCATCGGCCTGGAGGCCGGCGCCGACGACTACATCGTCAAACCCGCCCGCACCGAGGTGATAGAGGCCCGCATCAAGGCCGTACTGCGCCGGCTCATCGACCCGGTGGGCGTCCGCCCCGACGTCGAGGTCCACGCGGAACTGACCATCGACCGCAGCGGGCTCACCGTCGCCAAGAACGGCGGGCGCGTGGCCCTCGCCCCCAGCGAACTGAAGCTCCTGCTGCACCTGTCGGCCTCGCCCGAGCAGGTCTTCTCCCGCCAGCAGCTCCTCGAGTACGTCTGGGACCACAGCTACCACGCCGACGCCCGCCTCGTGGACGCCTGCGTCCGGCGCCTGCGGCACAAGATCGAGGACCCCGCCGGCAGCCCCCGCTACATACAGACCGTGCGCGGCTTCGGCTACCGCTTCGGCCCCCTGTAGGCCGCGGTGCGACGCATAGCACCGCTGGGGCTGCGCACCCGGCTGATCGCGGCCTTCCTGCTGGTCGCGGCGATCAGCGCGGGGACCACTGCCGCGCTCACCTACCAGCAGGCGCGCAACGCCATCCTCAAGCAGACCCAGGACACCGCGGTCAACAGCCTGCGGGAACAGATCGAACAGCAGGAACTGCGCCTTCCGCTGGCCCAGCAGGAGCTCCAGCGCGTCGTCATCGAGCTCGGCAAGCGCGGCAAGCCCCATCCGTGGATCATCTTCGGCGAGTACGGCGGAGTGCGCGTCTCCACCAACCCCGACACGCCCGTCTCCAGCGTGATCACCGACAGCCTGCGCGAAAAGGTCCGCCACAACCAGTACGCCGCCTTCCAGCGCGTCGAGGACCAGCGCGGCAACCCGTGGCTCACGATCGGCGTCCCCGCCCTCTTCGAGCACAAGGGCTCCAGCGAACCCACCGGGGTCGTCTTCTACGCCAGCGTCCCGCTCTCCACCGAGAAGCAGACCGTCGAGGCCATGGTCGAGGCCGCCCAGCAGGGCGCCGTCCCGGGGCTCGCCATCGCCATCGTCCCCGCGCTGCTGGCCGCCCGCAGCGTGCTGCGGCCGGTCCGCGACATGCGCCGCGCCGCCCAGCGGCTGGGCCGCGGCCGCCTCGACACCCGCATCGAGGTCCGGGGCGCCGACGAACTCGCCGGACTCGCCCGCACCTTCAACGAGACCGCACGCGCCCTGGAGCAGTCCGTGCGCGAACTGCAGGACGCGGAGACCCGCGCCCGCCGCTTCGCCTCCGACGTCTCCCACGAACTGCGCACCCCCCTCGCCGGGATGCTCGCCGTGACCGAGGTCCTCGACGAGGACGCCGCGCACCTCGACGCCGACACCGCCAAGGCCCTGCGCCTGGTCAGCGCCGAGACCGGCAAGCTCGCCGTCCTCGTCGAGGACCTGATGGAGATCTCCCGGTTCGACGCCCGGGCCGCCGAGCTCAACCTCGACGACGTGGACATCGCCGAAGCCGTGCGCAAGACCCTCGAACGACGCCACTGGAACGACCACCGCGTCGTCACCGAGCTGCCGGACCGGGTACGCGCCCGACTCGACCCGCGCCGCTTCGACGTGGTCCTCGCCAACCTCGTCGGCAACGCCCTGCGGCACGGCGGCGCCCCCGTCCACGTCACCGTGCGGACGGCACCGGGCGAGGACGGCGAGCGCCTGCTGATCCACGTCGCCGACAGCGGGCCCGGCATCGCCCCCGAGGTGCTGCCGCACATCTTCGACCGCTTCTTCAAGGCCGACGCGGCCCGGACCCGCTCCGCCGGCAGTGGCCTCGGACTCGCCATCACCCTGGAGAACGTCCGCCTGCACGGCGGCACCCTCCAGGCGGGCAACGGGCCGGCCGGGGGAGCCCTCTTCACCCTCGACATGCCGCTGGAGGCCCGCGTATGACAGCGCGGAGGACGAGGTCCCGGGCCACGGCGGTTACGGCGGCGCTGGCGGCCTGCGCCCTGCTGCTCACCGGATGCGGGATCAAGCGCAGCGGGGTGGTCGACAGTGGCCACGCCGCCACCGTCAAGGTCCCCGGCAGCAAGACCGCCGCCATCCTCTACTTCGTCTCGAGGGAGGGAGACCGGCTCGTCCCGGTCCCGTTCGCGATCAGCGCCGAGTACACCCTCGCGCCCGTCCCGCTCCTGCGGCTGCTGCTGAACGGCCCCACCGGTCCGGCGGACGCGGCGGGGTTGACCACAGCGCTGCCCCGGCTGTCCGACGCGCAGGCGGAGGCGGTGGCGGTGAGCCAGAACTCGACGGACGAGGGGCTGACGGTCCGGGTGCCGTTCGCCGTGGGCAGCCTGTCGGATCTGGGCCGCGACCAACTGGTGTGCACCGTCGGTGCCTCCGCCCTGCCGAACACCTTCAGCCCGGTCACCCTCCAGGGCACCGACACCACTCTTCCCTCCGCAGAGTGCGACACAGGGCGCTGACCCGCGGTGGACCGGCGGTGCTGACCGGCGGCGCCGACCCGCGGCGCCGACCCGTGCGGCCGGACCGCGGCCGGCCGCGGCCTTGCGGGCGGGGCCGCCCACCCGTCACGGTGGCCCCATGGACCACGCCGCGGACGTCCCCGACGTCTTCGACCCCCGGATCTACGCCGAGGGCATCCCGCACGCCCGCTACCGGGTGCTGCGCGCGCACCATCCGGTGGCCTGGCAGGAGGAGCCCGAGATCGCCGGGTGGCCCGCCGGCCCCGGCTTCTGGGCCGTCACCCGGCACGCCGACGTCGTCCGGGTCCTGCGCGACCACCGCGCGTACTCCTCCTGGGCCGGCGCCACCCAGATCCGCGACCCCGACCCGGCCGACCTGCCGTTCCTGCGCAGCACCATGCTCAACCAGGACCCGTCGAAGACCGCCGGGGACCACGGCAGGCTGCGCCGGCTCGTCGCCCGGGCCTTCACCCCCGCCCGCGTCGACGCCTTCGCCGGGCGGGTACGGGAACGCGCCCGCGGCCTGCTCGCCGGCGCCCGGAAGAACGCCGAGGACGGAGCCGCCGACCTCGTGCGCACCGTCACCGACGAGTTCGCCCTGCTGAACCTCACGGACCTGCTGGGCATCCCGGCCGCCGACCGGGCCCTGCTGCTGGAGTGGACCGTACGGATCATCGGCTACCAGGACCCCGAGGACGCGCCCGCGCCGCTGCTCGGCCCCGACGGCAAGCCGCTGAACCCGCGCTCCCCGGCGCTGCTCGGCGAGATGTTCGCGTACGCCCGCGAACTGGCCGCCCACAAGCGGGCGCACCCGGGCGACGACGTGATGACCGCCCTGGCGCACGCCGGACTCGCGGACGCCGAACTGGAGATGTTCTTCTTCCTGCTCACGGTCGCGGGCAACGACACCGTCCGCAGCGCCGCCCCAGGCGGCCTGCTCGCCCTCGCCCTCGTCCCGGACGCCTACCGCCGACTCGCCGCAGGGGAGGTCCCGGTGGACCGGGCCGTCGACGAACTCCTGCGCGTCCACCCGCCGGTGCTCAGCTTCCGCCGCACGGCCGCCGTCGACACCGAACTCGCCGGGCAGCCGATCCGGGCCGGGGACAAGGTGGTGGTCTTCCACGCCTCCGCCAACCACGACGAGCGCGTCTTCACCGACCCCGCCCGTCTCGACCTCGGCCGCACGCCCAACCCGCACGTCTCCTTCGGGGACGGCCCGCACGTCTGCCTCGGCGCGCACTTCGCCCGGCTCCAGCTGCGGACCTTCTACGAGGAGTGGTGCGCGACCATGCCCGTACCCGAATCGGCCGGCCCGCCCCGGCGGCTGGTGTCGAACTTCATCAACGGGATCACGCGGCTGCCGCTACGGGTGTCCGGGCCGCCTCGGTGACGTCCGCGACCAGCTCGGTCACGTCCGGCCCGTAGGCATCCGAGTTGATCACCTTCAGCATGATGCAGAACGACCCGTTGCGGTACTTGCCGGCCAGTGCCTCGTGGTGCCTGGCCAGGTAACGGGCCGCCGCCTGGTTGCTGTTGGCCGTCTGTCCCGACAGCAGGAACACCGGCCGGGAGCCCTGCCCGGTCGTCAGCCGCGCCAGCAGGACGTACTCGACCTGGCCCTTCACCCAGCGGTACGCCTCCCCGCCGACCCGGATGGCGGCGCGGTCCGGATGGCCCGACGGGAGCCCGATGTCGGTTTGCACGCCCGGCAGCATGGACGCCAGATGCGCGGTCGTGCGGACGTTGGAGGTCGGCCCGCCGACGCAGAACTCGGATCGCTCACCGAAGCCCTGCCGGGCCGCGTCGTGGGTGACGATCTGGACGTTCGCCCCGCAGTCCTTGATCAGGGAGGAGATCTCCAGAAGGGCGAAGGCGTCGTTGCGGTGCAGGGACGCATCGGTGCCGCCCATCTGCCGGTTGACCACGAACAGGCAGTCGGAGCCGGTCGGCAGCCCGAAGAACGCCTGCTTGCGGCGGAGCGCGCGCCGCCAGACGTAGGTCCGGGAGAACCAGCCGAAGCCGCCGCTGAGGGCCGTGGCTATCACCCCGAGCACGATGTTGCGCACGTCGTCGTTCATGCGCGGGATGCTAGGGCATCCCGCGTCCGGGGTCAGCGGCAGGTCCGGGGACTCCCGTCCGGGCGGAGTCCGGGGCGGTGAACCGCGCGTCGGGGCCGACGCCCTGACGGGACGGCGGGGCGGCGGCTAGGCTCGGCGCACGCTGCCACTGGAGGTCCGGATGCACCGTCCCGCCGCCCGCACGTTACCGCTGCTGGCCCTCGTCGCCGCACTCGTCTCGACCGGCGCCGCCGCCCCGCCGCCGGCCCCGCCCGCACCGGCCAAGGTGCCGGTCGCCGCCGGCTACGGCGGGGCCGTCGCCAGCGTCGACGCCGACGCCTCCGCCGCGGGCATCGCCGTGCTGCGCTCCGGGGGCAACGCCGTGGACGCGGCGGTGGCCACCGCCGCCGCGCTCGGTGTCACCGAGCCCTATTCGGCGGGCATCGGCGGAGGCGGCTACTTCGTCTACTACGACGCGCGCTCGCGCCGGGTGCACACCATCGACGGCCGCGAGACCGCCCCCGCCACGGCCACCGCCGCGCTGTTCCAGGAGAACGGCGCGCCCATCCCCTTCGCCGAGGGCCAGACCAGCGGCCTCGGCGTCGGCGTCCCCGGAACCCCCGCCACCTGGAAGAGCGCCCTCGACGACTGGGGCACCCGGCCGCTGCGCCACCTGCTCAAGCCCGCCGAGAAACTGGCGCGCGACGGCTTCACGGTGGACGCCACCTTCCGGGCCCAGACCGAGCTCAACGAGGCCCGCTTCAAGGACTTCCCGGACACCTCGAAGCTCTTCCTGCCGGGCGGCGCCCTCCCGGTGGTCGGCTCCACCTTCAAGAACCCCGACCTGGCCGCCACCTACGCCGAACTCGCCCGCAAGGGGACCGGCGCCCTGTACCGCGGCCCCATCGCCGAGGACATCGTCCGGGCCGTCCGCACGCCCCCGGTGGACCCGGCGGCCACCCGGAAGGTGCGGCCCGGCGACCTGACCACCCGCGACCTGCGCGCGTACGCGACCAAGCGGCAGGACCCGACCCGCGTGGGCTACCGCGGCCTGGACGTCTACGGCATGGCGCCCTCCTCCTCCGGCGGCACCACCGTCGGCGAGGCGCTGAACATCCTGGAGCGGAGCGACCTCTCGAAGCTCTCCGAGGTGCAGTACCTGCACCACTTCATCGAGGCCTCCCGGATCTCCTTCGCCGACCGGGGCCGCTGGGTCGGCGACCCGGCGGCCGAGGACGTACCGACGCGCGAACTGCTCTCGCAGCGGTTCGCCGACTCGCGGGCCTGCCTGATCCGGCCGGACCGGACGCTGACCAGCCCGCTCGCCCCCGGCGACCCGCGCCACCCCGTGCCCTGCGCCACGACCGGGCAGGCCGCCCCGACCACGTACGAAGGGGAGAACACCACCCACCTGACGGTCGCCGACCGCTGGGGCAACGTGGTGTCCTACACCCTGACCATCGAGTCCACGGGCGGCAGCGCGATCACCGTCCCGGGCCGCGGCTTCCTCCTCAACAACGAGCTCACCGACTTCTCCTTCGCCCCGGCCGCGCCCGGAGTCTCCGACCCGAACCTGCCCGGCCCCGGCAAGCGGCCGCGCTCCTCCATGTCCCCGACGATCGTGCTGGAGCACGGCCGGCCGGTGCTCGCGGTGGGTTCCCCGGGCGGCGCCACCATCATCACCACCGTCCTGCAGACCCTGACCGGCCACCTGGACAGGGGTCTGCCGCTGGTCGACGCGATCGCCGCGCCGCGGGCCAGCCAGCGCAACCAGGCCACCACCGAGCTGGAGCCGGCCCTGTGGGACAGTCCGCTGCGCGCCGAACTGGAGGCACTGGGCCAGCGCTTCCGGCAGAATCCGGAGATCGGCGCCGCCACCGGCGTCCAGCGGCTGCCGGACGGCCGCTGGCTGGCGGCGGCCGAGCCCACCCGCCGCGGCGGCGGCTCGGCCATGGTCGTCCACCCGCACGGCAGGCCGTAGCACGCGGGCGGCTCCTACAGAGCGGTCAGGATCCTGGGGCCGTCGGCGGTGATCGCGACCGTGTGCTCCGCGTGGGTGGCGCGGCTGCCGTCGACGGTGCGCAGGGTCCAGCCGTCGGCGTCGCACCGGTAGTCGTCCGTGCCGCCGGCGGTCAGCATCGGCTCGATGGCGAGGACCATGCCGGGGCGCAGCTTCATGCCGCGTCCCGGCGGTCCCTCGTTGGGCACGCCCGGGTCCTCGTGCATGCTGCGGCCGATGCCGTGGCCGCCGAAGCCGTCGGGGACGCCGTACCCGGCGGCGCGGCCGACGGTGCCCACGGCGTGGGCGATGTCCCCGATCCTGTTGCCCGGCACGGCGGCGGCGATCCCGGCCGCGAGCGCCGCTTCGGCCGTCCCGATCAGCCGCAGGTCGGCGGGGCGGGCCCGGCCGACCGTGAAGCTGACCGCCGCGTCGCCGACCCAGCCGCCGAGCTTCGCACCGCAGTCGATGCTGACCAGGTCGCCGTCGCGCAGCCGGTAGTCGTCGGGGATGCCGTGCACGATCGCGTCGTTGACCGAGGCGCACACCACGGCGGGGAAGGGCACCGGCGCGAACCGCGGCCGGTAGCCCAGGAAGGGCGAGGTCGCGCCGGCCTCGCGGAGCACCTCGCGGGCGACCCGGTCCAGGTCCAGCAGGGACACCCCGACGTGCGCGGCCTCCCGTACGGCGGCCAGCGCGTGCGCGACCACCCGGCCCGCGGCGCGCATCTTGTCGATCTCAAGGTCTGTCTTCAGTTCCACCATGCCAATAACTATACCGGTATAACTATAACGGGATACTTATTGGCGTGCGGGGTACGATGGGGGCATGGTCCGTACCCCTCTCACCCCCGAAGAGCGCGAGCGCGGCGAGCGGCTCGGCGCCCTGCTGCGCGAGGCCCGCGGCGCCCGCAGCATGGTCGAGGTCGCGGCCGGCGCCGGGCTCTCCGCCGAGACCCTCCGCAAGATCGAGACCGGCCGGGCGCCCACCCCGGCCTTCTTCACGGTCGCCGCCCTCGCCGAGGCCCTCGGGCTCTCGCTGGACGACGTCCTGCGGCGCTGCACGGTCGTACCGGCCTGAGGCCTCCGCGGGGTGAGCGCCCGGCCTGCCGTTCGGGCGGGCCCCGCGGCCGAACGGCCCAATAGGCGGTGGGAATCGGGCAGGCCGGGGCAAGCGTGAGGGTGTGTCAGCCACGAACGCAGCCAAACGACTCGGATTCGCAGCCGTCGGCGCCCTCCTCGCGGGAGGCCTGCTCCTCGCGGCGTGCGCACTGCCCGAGGACCGGCCGGGTCCCGCACGCGAAGCGGACGGCCGGGGCCGGCACGGAGCCGTGGAGCCCGGTGTACCGGGCGGCCCCTGAGGCACCGCTGCACTGCTGAACCGCTGCACCGCGCTCGTACGGGAGCGGCGGGTGGAACTCAGGTGGGCAGGCGCAGCAGGACCAGGGGCGGGGTGGTGGGCCGCAGGGATCCTCCGGCCGGTTCGAGCGTGAGGCCGACCGCGCCGGCGCCCGCCGTGTCGCCCTCCAGGAGGACCGTGCCGTCCCGGTCGATGAAGCCGGCCGGGCGCATGGTGCCCGACCGCTCCAGCCACAGCTGGTACGTACGCCCCGGCGCGGGAGCGGGCAGCCCGGCGGCGGCGAAGACGGCCCGGTTCTGCCGGGTGGAGGAGACGACGGTGGTCGCCGCCCCGTTGCGGGCGGGTGCGTGGAAGGCCCGTGCGTCGGGCGCGGCGAGGACCGCCCCGACGGTGTCGGTGTGCTGTTCGGCCTTCAGGGCGCGCTGCTCGTACTGCCGGCCCTCCTGGTGCTGCCAGGCGGCGAGTCCGCCGAACAGGGCGGCGGCGACGCTCGCGGCGACCGCGAACGGCAGGGCCCCGCGTCGCAGCGCGCCGCCGATCGCGACGGGCGTGGTGACGGTGGCCGTGCGCGGCGCGAGCTGGCGCACGCCGTCGACGGCCGCCATGGTCCGGTGCTTCATCTCGGCGGGCGGGGGCTGGGCCGCGGCGGCCGCCAGGCGAGCGGCGGTGGCCTCGAACTCCGCCGCCTCGTGCCGGCAGGCCTCGCAGGTGACGAGATGGGCGGTGAACGCCTCGCGCTCGGCCGGTTCGAGGGCGTCGAGGGCGTAGGCGCCGGCGAGGACGTGGAGGTCGTGGCGCTCCTGGTTCATGCGGTGACCCCCATGCAGTCGCGCAGCCGGATCAACCCATCGCGCATGCGTGTCTTGATCGTCGGCAGCGGCGTGTGCAGGGCTTCGGCCACCTCACGGTAGGTCAGGCCTTGGTAGTAGGCCAGTGTCACGGCGTGCCGCTGGAGTTCGGTCAGGAAGCTCATGCAACGGCGGACCTGCTCGCTCTCCAGCCGGGTTTCGACCTGCTCGGCGACGACGTCGAACGGTGTCCGGTGGTCGCGCGCGGCCTGGGCGTGGTCGCGGTCGGCCGCCGCCTGCGCGGAGCGGACCCGGTCGACGGCCCGCCGGTGGGCGATCGCCGCCGCCCAGGTGGTGACGCTGCCGGCCTCGGGCCGGTAGCGGGCGGCCTGCCGCCAGAGGTCGATCATCACCTCCTGGGCGACTTCCTCGGACTGGGCGCGGTTGCGCACGACCTTGATCACGATCCCGAACACCAGCGGCGAGAGGGCGTCGTAGAGCGCGGAGAACGCCTGCTTGTCGCCGTGGGCGACCCGTCCCATGGTCTCGGCCAGGTCGGCGCGGTCGGGGCGCCCGCCCGGGCGGGCGCGACCCGTCCGGCCGGTGTCGAACGGCAGCGGCCGGGTCACGCGACCTGCCCCGGCGACGACCCGGTACGGCGCCGTCCGGCCGCGGCCGGCCGGAGGCGGCTTGTCCCTCGCATGGCGGTCCTCCTGTGCGACGTGGCGGCCGGGCTGCCCGAGGGCGGCCCGGCCGCGGATCCTGGGGGGTGGATCCGCTGGTGCATTCGTAGCGGACGGGCGCGCGGATGGGGGCGTTTCCCGAAAGCCGGTCAACTGTCGGACCCTTCCCCGCGAGGCGGCGCCGGATCCCGTCAGGAGCCGAAGCCCCCATCACCCGAAGGAGTGAGGGACCCATCCGCCGACCGGCGGACGCCGAACCGAGGGTGTGAGCACGTTCCGCACCACCCTCGCCCGGCAAGCCCTCGCCGCCGCCCTGTCCGGCCTGTCGGCCGCGTTCACCGCGCTCGCCGTCGGCGAGCTGACGGCCGGTCTGCTCCGGCCGGCGGCCGCACCGGTGACCGTGGTCGGCCGTGCGGTCATCGACCGGACTCCGGCCCCCGTGAAGGACTTCGCGATCCGGACCTTCGGGGAGGACGACAAGCTCGTCCTGCAGCTCGGCATCCTCGCCCTGCTCGTCCCCTGCGCCGTCGCCCTGGGGCTGCTCGCGCTCCGCTCCCGCCCGCTCGGCGCGGCCGGCGTCCTCGTCTTCGGGCTCGTCGGGAGCGCTGCCGCGCTGAGCCGGCCGGACGCCACCGGCGCCGTGGACGTCCTGCCCTCGCTCCTCGGGGCCGTCGCCGGAGCCGGCGCGCTGTACGTCCTGGCGGGCCGGGCGGCTCCGCCCGGGACGGCGTCGCCGGGGCACGGGAACCCCGTGGACAGCTGGAGCCGGCGCCGCTTCCTCACCGCCGCCACCGCCGTCGTGGCGGCCGCCGGCGGGGCCGGTCTCGCGGGCCGCGGCCTGAGCGGCCGCCGCGGGCAGGGAGCCGTCGCCTCCCGCAAGGCCCTCGTCCTGCCGGCCCCTGCCTCGCCCGCCCCGCCCGTCCCCGAGGGGGCGCGGCTGAAGGCCGCCGGAATCAGCCCCTTCACCACGCCGAACCGCGACTTCTACCGGGTCGACACGGCCCTGTCCGTCCCGAAGGTCGACGCCGCCGCGTGGCGGCTGCGGATCCACGGCAAGGGTGTCACCGCGCCCCGCACCTACAGCCTCGCGGAGCTCCTCGTACGGCCCCTGATCGAGCGGGACATCACCCTGACCTGTGTCTCCAACGAGGTCGGCGGCCCGTACCTCGGCACCGCCCGCTGGCTGGGCGCCGACCTGGCGGACCTCTTGCGGGAGTGCGGCGTACGGCCGCCCTCCCAAGGCGGCGGGGCGGACCAGCTGGTCGCCCGGTCCGTGGACGGCATGACCCTCGGCTCCCCGGTCGAGGACGTCATGGACGGCCGCGACGCGATGCTCGCGGTCGGCATGAACGGCGAGCCCCTGCCGTTCGACCACGGCTTCCCGGTACGGATGCTCGTCCCCGGCCTCTACGGATACGTGTCGGCCTGCAAGTGGATCGCCGACATCGAACTCACCACCTTCGACGCCTACGACCCGTACTGGGTCCGGCGCGCATGGGCCCGCCGGGCCCCCGTCAAGACACAGGCCCGCATCGACACCCCGAGGCCCTTCGCGCGTCCCGCCGCCGGAACGGTCGTGGTCGCCGGCGTGGCCTGGGCCCAGCGCCGCGGGATCAACCGCGTCGAGGTCCGCGTCGACGAAGGCCCCTGGCAGGACGCCGACCTCGCCGCGCAGCACAGCGTCGACACCTGGCGGCAGTGGTCGTACCCGTGGCGGGCCGTACCCGGAGGACACACCCTCACCGTCCGCGCCACCGACGGCACCGGAGAGGTCCAGACCGAGGAGCGGGCCCGGACCGTCCCCGACGGGGCGAGCGGGCGGCACAGCGTCTTCGTCACCGTCCCCTGATCCGCCGCCGCTCCGGCCCTGGGCGCCGGCCGCGGCGGGAGCGCAGTCCGACCCCCGACCGCAGAACCGGGTGCGCACCGAACACGCGCCGAACGCGCGCCCGAGTGTGCACCAAATGCGCACCAAATATGCACCGAGTACGCACTGAGAACCACCGACCCAAGGAGCAATCGATCATGAACAGCATGCGCATCCGCCGTACCGCGATCGCCGTGGCCGCCGTCGCCGTCCTGCCCTTCTCGCTGGCAGCCTGCTCGGACTCCGGCGCCGGCGCCGATGCCGGGGCCGGGGCGGACGCCGGGGCCGCTCCCGCCGGAGCCGCCGGCGACCCGGCCGATGTCGGTGCCCCGGTGCCGGTGGACGGTGCGGGGACGGGCGACCAGCCCTTCGGCCCGGCGTGTGCGGGCGTACCCAAGCAGGGTGCCGGCTCCTTCGACGGCATGGCCAAGGACCCCGTCGCCACCGCGGCCTCCAACAATCCGGCCCTGTCCACACTGGTCACCGCCGTCAAGAAGGCCGGCCTGGTCGACACCCTGAACAACGCCAAGGACATCACGGTCTTCGCGCCGACGAACGACGCCTTCGCGAAGATCCCGAAGGCGGAGCTCGACAAGGTCCTCGCCGACAAGCAGACGCTGACCAAGATCCTCACCTACCACGTGGTCGGCCAGAAGCTGACGCCGAGGCAGCTGGAGAGCGGCACCTTCGAGACGCTCCAGAAGGGAGAGGTGACCACCGGCGGCGCCGGGGAGGAGTACAAGGTCAACGGCACCTCGCGTGTGGTCTGCGGCGACGTGAAGACCGCCAACGCGACCGTCTACATCGTCGACACCGTGCTGATGCCCAAGTAGCCGCGGGCCCCGGCGCCCGCGCACCACGCCGCTGGTCCGGCACCCCGTTGCTCCCGGGGTGCCGGGCCACCGGCCGTGCGGCGCGGGGGAGTGCGCGGAAGGCCGGCCGACGCCGCCGCGTGCCCGCCCGCCCGCTAGGGTCGGCGCATGGGTCTCGAAGAGCTCGGCAGGGCGCGGTACGTCAGTCTCACCACCTTCCGCAAGGACGGCACACCCGTGGCGACGCCGGTGTGGGCGGTGGCCGACGGGGGTGAGCTTTACGTGTGGACGCGCAGCGATTCGTGGAAGGTCAAGCGGATCCGCAACGACGGGCGGGTCACCGTCACCGCGTGCGACGTGCGCGGACGCGTCGCGGAAGGGGCGCCCGTGTGGGAGGGCGAGGCCCGGCTGCTCGACGAGGCGGGGCTGCGGCGGGTGCGGAAGCTGCTGTCGCGCAAGTACACCTGGCAGTTCTGGACGCTGGACGTGCCCGCCACCCTGGCGCGGCGGGGGAAGCGGCCGCACACGGCGATCGCCGTCAAGCTTTGAGATTCCCGTAGCCCGCACGTAACACGGGTGGGGTCCAATGCGGTCATGGAGACCGCGACTTCACTGGCGATCAGTCAACTCTCCGGATACTTGCGGGGGTTGACGCAGAGGCTGGACCCTGGGGCGGGCTGGTACGGGGAGTTCCTGCGCCGGGATCCACAGGGCGTGCGGGCCTGTCTCGACGGAGCGGCGATGCCTCCGTGGGACGTGGTGGAATCGCTGCTGCGGGACCTGGCGGAGGCGCGGGGCACGGAGTTCGCGGCGCGGGAGACCGTATACGCGGCCAGGCTGCGAGCGGCGGCCGTCGCCGCGTGGGACCGGCTGCCGGGCGGCGAGGACGAGCTGCGGACCCTGCTCACGGCGGCGGCCGCGCAGCGGGCCGAGTCGGAGGAGGCCCTGCGGAGCCTGACGGCCCGGCTCGGCGGGGCCGTCGGCGCGGCGGAGACGGACGCCCTGACCCGGGAACTCTCGTGGACCCAGGACGACGTGGCCCGCGCCGCGGCCCGCCACGAGGACCTGGCGGCCCGCCTGCAGGCCCTGCGCGCCGCCCCCACCGACCCCTGGCCGGCCCCGCCGAAGCCCGAGGACGCCCTCCCCGGCGTCCCCCGCCAGCGCCCGGCACCCCCACCCACCCGCCCCGACCGGACCGAAACGCTGCTCGCCCGGGCGGAGGCCCCGGCGCGGTGGCCGGACGCACCGGCCACCTGGACCGAGGCGCCCGCCGACCGGGCGCAGCCCCCCACCGACTGGGCCGCTACCGAGGACGCCCGCCCCGATGCTCCCGCCCGCTGGCCTGATGCTCCCGTCGGCCAGTCCGAGACGCTGCTCGGGCGGTCGGCGGCTCCTGGGGGTGGGGCCGATGCGCCGGCTGCCTGGACCGAGGCTCCCGTCAGCGGGGCCGAGGCGCCGCCCGGTCGGGCGCAGGCTTCAGCCGGGTGGGTTGATGCGCAGGCCGGCCGGCCTGATGCTTCCACCCGGTGGCCTGAGGTGCCCGTCGGCCGGGCTGAGGCGCCGATCGGGTGGTCGGAGGCTCCCGCCGGGTGGGTTGATGGGCAGGCCGGCCGGCCTGATGCTCTCGCCGGGCGGCCTGAGACTTCCGGCGGGCGGGCCGAGGCTCCCGTCGGGCGGGCCGAAGGGCGGTGGATGCGGGGTGGGCGGCGGGCCGGGGGTGCTCGGTATGCCGGTGCGGCGTCGCCCGAGACCCCCGCCTTCATGCCGCCGCCGGGTCACCCGGCCGACGGCGGCGCGCCCGGCAGCGGCCAACCCGCCCCACGTGGCGCCAGGTTCGGCCGCGCGCACGATCCGGCCCCCCGGGGCGCCCGGACGGAGCCCGCGCCCGGCCCCGAGGGCGCGGCGCACGGGGCGGCTTCGGCCGGGGCCACCCGGGCCGTCGCCGCCGAACTGCTCGCACTGCGCGCACAGGGCCGCACCGGTGAGGCGCACGCGCTGCTGTGCGAGGCCGCCGCCTGGCCCGCCGACCGGCTGCCCGGGCTGGCCGCCGAACTGGCCCGCGCCGGGCTCGCGGCCGACTGGGCCACCCTGCTGTGGGAGGCGGCCTCGCTCCCGCCCGAGCAGCTCGCGGCGGCCGCCGCCGCCCTCGGCGACGCCGGCCGGGAGGCCGACTGCGACGCCCTGCTGCGCCAGGGCGTGGCCCGTCCCACCGCCGAGGTCGCGGACGCGGCGCTCGCCCTCGGCGCCTCCGGCCGGATCCGCGAGGCCGACGCCCTGCTCGGCGCCTTCGTCCGGGTCCGCACCGCCGAAGAGGCGGCCGGCCTGGCGCGGCACGACCCGCAGTGGTTCGCCCCGCGCCTGCTCCACGCGGCCCGCGCCCTGCCCGGGACCCGGCACCGCGACCTGGTGCACGCCCTGCGGGTGGCGGGCATCGGAGCGGCTTAGGCGTGTCTTTCGGACTTGCCGGCCGAGCCCGCGTTGTTGTCCGGTGCCGTGCATCCCAGCGTGGAGGAGCCCGCCCGTACTCGACGGACTCGGGCGCCCCGACAACGCGGCGAGGCGCGGTGCCCGGCAGCGCGGGCCCGGCACGATCCGGAAGGTCCGGCCGGATCGATCGCACGGCGGACGCCGCCCCCGCCCCGGCCGGACCGACAAGACACCCCCTAACCCGCCCGTCTCCTGACCGCATTCGACCGCGGGGCGACGTAACGTGATCGACTACTCCAACCGCGCACGGCGGTCTTGCCCCACGCTGTGACGAGGCCTACGTTCTACTCCCTACGCACTCCGTCTACGTGCGTAGAACTCGGCGTTCCCGTCGCGAGGAGCAGCTCATGGCCCAAGTCGTCCGCGCCGCGCTGGTCCAGGCCACCTGGACCGGAGACACCGAATCGATGATCGCCAAACACGAGGAGCACGCCCGCCGGGCCGCCTCCCAGGGCGCGAAGATCATCGGCTTCCAGGAGGTGTTCAACGCCCCCTACTTCTGCCAGGTCCAGGAGCCCGAGCACTACCGCTGGGCCGAGGCCGTCCCCGACGGCCCGACCGTCCGCCGGATGCAGGACCTCGCCCGCGAAACCGGAATGGTGATCGTCGTACCGGTCTTCGAGCTGGAGAGCGCCGGCTTCTACTACAACACCGCCGCCGTCATCGACGCCGACGGCACCTACCTGGGCAAGTACCGCAAGCACCACATCCCCCAGGTCAAGGGCTTCTGGGAGAAGTACTACTTCCGCCCGGGCAACCTCGGCTGGCCCGTCTTCGACACCGCCGTCGGGAAGGTGGGCGTCTACATCTGCTACGACCGCCACTTCCCCGAGGGCTGGCGCCAACTGGGCCTGGCCGGAGCCCAGCTGGTCTTCAACCCGTCCGCCACCCACCGCGGCCTCTCCGCCTACCTCTGGCAGCTGGAACAGCCCGCCGCGGCCGTCGCCAACGAGTACTTCATCGCCGCCATCAACCGCATCGGCCAGGAGGAGTACGGCGACAACGACTTCTACGGCACCAGCTACTTCGTCGACCCGCGCGGCCGGTTCGTCGGCGACGTCGCCAGCGACAAGGAGGAGGAACTCCTCGTCCGCGACCTCGACTTCGACATGATCAAGGAGGTCCGCGACCAGTGGGCCTTCTACCGCGACCGCCGCCCCGACGCCTACGGAGGGCTCGTACAGCCGTGACCAACCCGACCCCGCTCCACAGCCGCCACCGCACCGTGCTGCCCGACTGGCTCGCGCTCTACTACAAGCACCCCATCGAGCTGACCCACGGCGAGGGCCGCCACGTCTGGGACGCCGACGGCAACCGCTACCTCGACTTCTTCGGCGGCATCCTCACCACGATGACCGCCCACGCCCTGCCCGAGGTCACCAAAGCCGTCTCCGAGCAGGCCGGGCGGATCATCCACTCCTCCACCCTGTACCTCAACCGGCCGATGATCGAGCTGGCCGAGCGGGTCGCCGCCCTGTCCGGCATCCCCGACGCGCGGGTCTTCTTCACCACCTCCGGCACCGAGGCCAACGACACCGCCCTGCTGCTCGCGACGACGTACCGCCGCTCCAACCAGATCCTGGCGATGCGCAACAGCTACCACGGCCGGTCCTTCTCCACCGTCTCGATCACCGGCAACCGCGGCTGGTCCCCGACCAGCCTCTCGCCGCTCCAGACGTACTACGTGCACGGCGCGGTCCGCACCCGCGGCCCCTTCGCGCAGCTGGACGACGCCGCCTTCACCGCCGCCGCCGTCGAGGACCTGGAAGACGTCCTCGGGCAGGCCCGCGGGGGAGTGGCCGCGCTCATCGCCGAACCCATCCAGGGCGTCGGCGGGTTCACCTCCCCGCCCGACGGCCTGTACGGGGCCTTCCGCGAGGTCCTGCGCCGCCACGGCATCCTGTGGATCAGCGACGAGGTGCAGACCGGCTGGGGCCGCACCGGCGACCACTTCTGGGGCTGGCAGGCGCACGCCCAGAACGGCCCGCCGGACATCCTCACCTTCGCCAAGGGGATCGGCAACGGCATGTCCATCGGCGGTGTCGTGGCCCGTGCCGAGGTGATGAACTGCCTGGACTCCAACTCCATCTCCACCTTCGGCGGTTCCCCGGTCACCATGGCGGCCGGCGTCGCCAACCTCGCGTACCTGCTGGAGCACGACCTCCAAGGCAACGCCCGCCGCGTCGGCGGCCTGCTGCTGGAGCGGCTGCGCGGCATCGCCGCCACCGTGCCCGCCGTACGGGAGATCCGCGGCCGGGGCCTGATGGCGGGCATCGAACTGACGAAGCCGGGCACCGACGAGGCCGACCCGGACACGGCCGCCGCCGTCCTGGAGGCCGCCCGCGAAGGCGGCCTGCTGCTCGGCAAGGGCGGCGGCCACAACACCAGCGTGCTGCGCATCGCGCCGCCGCTCTCCCTCACCGTCGCCGAGGCGGAAGAGGGCGCCGAGATCCTCGAACAGGCACTTCGCCGAGTGACCGGCATCGAGTAGGGGGACGCACATGAGCATCCGCACCCTGATCCGCGGCGGCCTCCTGGTCACCGCATCCGACGAAGTGCACGCGGACGTCCTCATCGAGGACGGCCGCGTGGCGGCCCTGGCCGCACACGGCTCGGGCGCCGCCGCGGCCTGGACGGCCGACCGTACGATCGACGCGACCGGGAAGTACGTCATCCCGGGCGGGGTGGACGCACACACCCACATGGAGCTCCCCTTCGGCGGCACCTCCGCCTCGGACACCTTCGAGACCGGAACCCGGGCCGCCGCCTGGGGCGGCACCACCACCATCGTCGACTTCGCCGTGCAGAGCGTGGGCCACTCCCTGCGCGAGGGCCTCGACACCTGGTACGCCAAGGCCGACGGCAACTGCGCCGTCGACTACGCCTTCCACATGATCCTCTCGGACGTCAACGAGGGCACCCTCAAGGAGATGGACCTCCTCGTCGGGGAAGGCGTCACCTCCTTCAAGCTGTTCATGGCCTACCCCGGCGTCTTCTACAGCGACGACGGACAGATCCTGCGCGCCATGCAGCGCGGGGCCTCGAACGGCGGGCTGATCATGATGCACGCCGAGAACGGCATCGCGATCGACGTCCTCGTCGAACAGGCCCTGGCACGCGGGGAGACCGACCCCCGCCACCACGGCGAGGTCCGCAAGGTGCTGCTGGAGGCGGAGGCCACCCACCGGGCGATCCAGCTCGCGCGGGTCGCGGGCGCCCCGCTCTACGTCGTGCACGTCTCGGCGGAGGAGGCCGTGGCCGAGCTGGCCGCCGCGCGCGACAAGGGCCTGCCCGTCTTCGGCGAGACCTGCCCGCAGTACCTCTTCCTGTCCACCGACAACCTCGCGGAGCCGGACTTCCAGGGCGCCAAGTACGTCTGCTCCACCCCGCTGCGCCCCCGCGAGCACCAGGCGGCCCTGTGGCGCGGCCTGCGGACCAACGACCTGCAAGTGGTCTCCACCGACCACTGCCCGTTCTGCTTCCGGGGCCAGAAGGAGCTCGGCCGCGGGGACTTCTCGAAGATCCCCAACGGGCTGCCGGGCGTGGAGAACCGGATGGATCTCCTCCACCAGGCCGTCCTGGACGGGCACATCAGCCGCCGCCGGTGGATCGAGATCGCCTGTGCCACCCCGGCCCGGATGTTCGGCCTATACCCCCAGAAGGGCACCATCGCGCCGGGCTCCGACGCCGACATCGTCCTCTACGATCCGCACGCCGAGCAGGTCATCTCCGCCGAGACGCACCACATGAACGTGGACTACTCGGCGTACGAGGGCAAGCGGATCACCGGACGCGTCGACACCGTGCTCTCGCGCGGCGAACTCGTCATCGACCAGCGCGAATTCACCGGCCGGGCCGGCCACGGGGTCTTCGTCCCCCGCTCCACCTGCCAGTACCTGTAAGCGTCAAGGAGCCGCCTCATGGACTTCGGCCTCGTCCTGCAAACCGACCCGCCCGCCTCGCAGGTGATCAGCCTCATGCGCCGCGCCGAGCGCAACGGCTTCCGCTACGGCTGGACCTTCGACTCCGCCGTGCTGTGGCAGGAGCCGTTCGTCATCTACAGCCAGATCCTGGAGCACACCCGCAAGCTCCACGTCGGCCCCATGGTCACCAACCCGGGCACCCGCACGTGGGAGGTCACCGCCTCCACCTTCGCCACCCTCAACGACATGTACGGCAACCGCACCGTGTGCGGGATCGGGCGCGGGGACTCGGCGATGCGGGTCGCCGGGCGCAAGCCCAACACCCTGGCCCGTCTCGGCGAGGCCATCGACGTCATCCGGGACCTCGCGGAGGGGCGCGAGGCGCTGGTCGACGGCAACCCGATCCGCCTGCCGTGGGTCCGCGACGGCCGGCTCCCGGTGTGGATGGCGGCGTACGGCCCGAAGGCCCTGGCCCTCGCCGGGCAGAAGGCGGACGGGTTCATCCTCCAGCTCGCCGACCTCTACCTCACCGAGTGGATGGTCAAGGCGGTCCGCGAGGCGGCCGCCGAGGCCGGCCGCGACCCGGCGGAGATCACCATCTGTGTGGCGGCCCCCGCGTACGTGGGCGACGACCTCGCGCACGCCCGTGACCAGTGCCGCTGGTTCGGCGGGATGGTCGGCAACCACGTCGCCGACCTCGTGACCCGCTACGGCGAGCACTCCTCGATGGTCCCGGACGAGCTCACCGAGTACATCAAGGCCCGCCAGGGCTACGACTACAGCCACCACGGCCGCGCCGGGAACCCGTCCACGGACTTCGTCCCCGACGAGATCGTCGACCGCTTCTGCCTGCTGGGCCCGCCCGAGGCCCACATCGAGAAGCTGCGGGCCCTGCGCGACCTCGGCGTCGACCAGTTCGCCGTGTACGACATGCACGACGCGCGGGAGGCCACGATCGACGCGTACGGCCAGCACGTCATCCCGTTGTTCAGCTGACGCCCGCGGGCAGCGCAGGGCCGACTAACGAGTCGGCCCTCGCAGCTTCGACTGCTGGAGAGGCTCTTGCGGACACGTTGAGTCGACTTCTACCCAGGCCGTCACAGGGACACCCGGTGTCACCTTGAGGCCAGATGAACACCGCAATCCTCTGTGCCACGGCTATCCGGCGACAGGAATTCGAGGACCTCGCCTACCCCGCCGGGGTGATGTGGCAGCAGCGGAGAACCTCGCATGTCAGTGCGACCCTCTACGCTGGAAATCAACGCGCACGCCGTGGGGCGGCAGAACGGTCAGAGGACGGCAGCGGCAGCGAACGACAGCAGAGCACATAACTGGCAGAGCATCCGGGAATGGGACGGAAGCCAGCATCGTGCCTTCGAAGAACTGTGCTTCCAGCTCCGAAAGCCGGCGATCCCCGGCTGGGAGACGATCAAGACCGCCACTCCGGACGGCGGCGTCGAATGGTACGACCAGGCCCCCGACGGCAGTGCCGCGCACGGATACCAGGTCAAGTTCGTCGACAACATCGACGAGCTGACGGACGCGTTGTTGTGCGCGGACGGGCCGATGAGGACGCCGGTGGACCTGACGCTGCTGGCCGAGCACTGCTGCGGGCACGGAGCGCTTTACGCGGCGCTGAACGACGGCCGCATCGACGTGGTCCGGCTGCGGCGAGCCCTCGCCGCGTTGCCGCAGCCGCGGGCGGCGGACAGCCGGCTGGTTCTGGCCGTGGACGTGAGTAACTGGCTGCGGCCGGACGCCGAGTGCAGCCCGGAGGGGTTGTTCTGTCACACGTTTGGCTGTGGCCGGGACCAGCACCTGATGATTCCCGGCTGGCCGTACTCGTTCGTCGCCGCCCTCGAATCCGGGCGGACATCGTGGTGTCAGCTGCTGGACGCGGTCCGCCTCAGCCCCGAGGACGACGTCGCCGAGGTCACCTCCGTCCAAGTCCGCCGCGTCGTCGAGGACCTCGTCCGCGGCGGCCGGTGGAAGGCTGGGGACCGGAGCATCCTGGTCATCTTCGATGCCAGCTCGTCGTCCAAGAACCAGTCCCGCAGACGACCTCGCCGACGTTGTCCTACGAAGCGATCGAGTCGCGTATCCCAATTAGCGGTCGAGTCGTCGCGAGGCTCCGGGCGGCCAAGTTCTTTGAGCCATCCAACGGCGACAAGCTCACAGCCATACCCAGAACCCCCGGGTCCGCCGATCTTACGAATGACCGGCTCAGACCCACGCTTGGAAGGTAGGACAAGCTTGGAAGCCCAGTGCCCGCGCAGACTGCACTGCGCGGGCACTGGGCTTCCTTGCTACGGCTCGACGGTTAGTCAGGAGCTTCTGCGAGCCTTGATGTAGGCGATGGTCTGCCGTGCGGCCGCTACCGTGATGGCGATGAAGACCGCCTTCAGCAGCAGCGGAACGAGGGTGAATTCCTCGATGTCGTCCAGCGTAAGCACTGCTGCTATCGCCCAGATTCCGAGGATCTCGGTGGGCGGTTTGATTCTGGTGGTCATGTCAGCCGTTCCGATGTGTGGTCAGTCTGCTAGAAGTATCCCTTCCACTTACGAGAGCGGTAGCGGGATGTAGGGGACATGGAGTTCAGCATTCGTCCGTAGAAGTTGCCGATGTACCGGTTCGCGTGGCGGTAGGTGTTGCGTCCGTGCCAGTAGGTGCGCGATGAACGAGAAATCGCGAACCCTGTGAGTGCGCATCGTCCCCACGTGTTGCAGGCCCGCCTGATGTACTTCGCGGTGCGGATGGGGTGCCTCACGTGGCGCCAGCGCAGTCGCGATGCTCCCTTGATGACGGGGCCGCCGTACCGGAAGGATGCGATTCCCAGGCCGAACCTCGTGGCGGAGTACGCCATGTCGAGACTGGCGTGGGACCTTTTCTGCTCTCGCACCCACTTCTTGATCGAACCCCAGAACCTGCCGTCGAGGTCGAACTGGTTGACGGGGTCGCCCGGGTATCCGTAGGCGTTGTCGCCGCCGCCGTAGACCGGGTCGGTGGACAGGAAGCGACCGCTGGTCGGGTTGTAGAGCCGGACGCCCATCAGCATGAGGCCCGAGAGGGTCTCGCTGGAGCGCTGCTTGCCTCCGAGCCAGTTGTAGCGGGTGGCCGACTGTCCGGTCCGTGCGTTGCCGTACTCGTCGTTGTCCAGCGCCACCGGTGCCTGACCGGCATCGAGCGGGAGCTGGAGAGCGACGTCACCGTGGATGTTGGTGAGCTGCAGGACGGTGTCACCGGTCTTGCTGGTGGTGGCCGCCAGGTCGCCGGAGGCTGAGTCCACGTTTCGGGTCAGCGAGCCGGTCGCCGCGTCCTCGGTGATCCAGCGGGGGTTGTCCCCGTCACCGTCGTAGTGGTTGACCTTGGAGCCGGTCTGGGTCCAGGAGGAGCCGCTTCCCGTTTCGGTCTTCCAGGAACGCAGGCGCTGGGCGGCGTCAAGCTGCCAGGTCTGCCGCTGGGAGCCGGAGACCTGCTGGTGAACCATGTCGCTGGCGTAGTAGGAAACCGTGCTGTTCGGCACGGTGGTGCTGCGGCCGAAGGCGTCGTAGGTGTAGCCGCTGTCCAGGAGCCGGTCGGCGCTGTCGTAGCTGTGGGTGGTGGTCGTGCCCCCGGTGAGGGGGCAGTCCGCGCCGGGGGTGCCGGCTGCGGAGGTGAGAGCCGTGCGGTTGGTGCGGTTGTCGAAGGCGTAGGTCCGCTTCGTGCAGATGGTGTCCGCGGTGTCCTCGACGGAGGTCAGTCGCCCGATGGCGTCGTAGCCGTAGGACTGACCGGACCAGCCGGCGTGCTTGGTGACCTGGCCGTGGATGGACTCGGAAACCCTGTCGGAGAGTACGACGATATTGTCGCTGTCGCGCGTGTAGGTCCGCTTCAGCGGGCTGCCGGTGGTGTCTTCTTCCACCTTCAGTGTGTATCCGCCCGGCAGCTTCTCGCTGCTGACGGAGCCGTCGGCGTCGTAGGTGGCCTGGAAGGCGCCTGCGATTGAGTCAGTGATCTTCGTTGCCAGGCCGCGAGGCTCGACAGCGTGATCGTAGGTGTAGGCAGCGGTGGACGGGCTGTTGTCAGCCGTCTTGACCGGACGGTTGAGAAGGTCGTACTCGGTGGTCGTCGTGCCGCCGTCGGCGTCCGTGTAGGAAGTCTGGCGGCCGAGCTTGTCGAAGGACTTGACGATGGTGCCGCCTGTGTCCGAGGTGACCTTGACGGCGCGGCCGCTGGCCGGGTCGTACTCGGTCGTGGTGGTCGGGACGGCCTGGCCGACCCCGCCCGTGACTGCTACGACCGTGGGACGGCCCGCGTTGTCGTAGGTGGTCGTGGTGGTGCGGGTGACGCCGTTCGCGGTCTCGGTCGTCTTGGCCGCGGTGCCCCACCAGTTGTACTCGACGGTGGAGGTCGGCAGCTGGCTCGGGTGAGAACCGCCGCCGGTGATCGCTCCGGCAGGTCCGGTCGAGCAGATCTGGTCCGCCCATTCGGGACGGCCCTGGCAGGTGCCGATGCCGGTCGCGGACCAGTACGTGGTCACACGGGTGCCGGCGTCGGTGCCGTTGGATCCGGGCAGCAGCTGCTTGGTGACGCGGCCCTGGGAGTCGTATTCGGTGGTCGTCGTGATCGCGAGACCGCCCGGGTCCTTGATGGACTTCGTGGGCAGACCCTTGGCCCAGTCGTACTCGGTCTGGGTGACCCGAGGCTCGCCCTGCACGGACGGGTGCTCACGCACCTGCGCCCCCGTGGTGACCCTGGTCGGCTGGTCCTTGACCTTCGCGGTGCCGTCCGTGGGGCGACCCGCGTCGTACTCGTTGGTCGTCCAGCTACGCGCTGTGGCCGACGTGCCGGCCGGGGCGAGCACGGTCGTGCCGGACTTCAGGTCGGCAGTGAGCTCGATCCGCCGCAGGGGTCCGAACTCTTCCAGTTCACGGTCACCCGCCGCGTCGTAGACCGACGAGGTGGACAGCAGGACGGCCCGCTCCGCCGAAGGCAGGGAGGCTATGCCGAGATCGTTCTGCGCGGCGCGGTCCTCGGCGGTCACGCCGAGCGCGAGGGACCGGTTCGAGGCCGAGAGCTCGCGCACGCTGTTGCCGAAGCGGTCGTGCTCGGTCGTGGTGATGTGCCCACCGGGCTTGGCCGTGTTCACCGAACGTCCGGAGACGTTCATGTACGTGATGTCGGCTCGCTGGTAGGACGAGCTCGTCAGGGCATCGCCCGAGTGGGAGGAGGGCACAGAGTCCCCGGGGAACACGGCAGCCGCGTCGGTCGGGGCGTCGTTCTGCCCCCAGGCCTTCACGTCGGCGGAACCCATGGCGTGCGGGGCCTTGGCCCCGGTCAACGGGACGTCGTAGACGACCGAGGTGACGGCGGCGCCTTCCAGCACGTCGTTGGTGCCCTGCTTGAGGCCCGAGCGGGACGCCTTCAGGAGCATGCCGTCACCGGCGGTGGCAGCATTGCCCGCCTGACCGTAGGTGAAAGACCACGGCAGCTCTCCGGACGGGGTGAGACCGGTGACCCTGCCTGCGGTGTCGTAGGCGTACTCCGTCTTCAGCCCGGCGCTCAGCTGCGGATTCCACGCCTGGCGCAGCTGGCCGTTCTTGTCATAGAGGTACGTCTGCACCACCTTGGAGGTGGCGTTCGCGGCACCCGGCTCGGTGGACCACAGACGGATCTCCCGCACCTGGCCGGTGAAGTTACCGAAGACCAGGTCAGTGGCCGTGGTGGAATCTGCGTACGCGAACTCCAGTGCCCGGCAGCCCTTCGTGGTAGGAGTCGCGGTACACGTGGCGGCCGAGGCAGCCGAGGTGGGGGCGATCACCCGCTTGGGACGGGCGAGCTTTTTGCCATCCACCGTCACCGTCTCAGAGACGACCGTGGTCGTGGTGTTGGCCAGCCCGTTCAGCAGCGTGGAGGTGACCTGCCAGGTGCTGGCGGCAGGGTCGATGCGGGTGAACTCCGTTACCGTGCCGTCCGTGTCGGACAGCGTGAAGTTGCCGCTCACGCTGCCGGTGAGGGTGAGGTCCTCGGAGCCCGGCTCGGGGATCCAGCCGTTCTTCGCCGTGTTGGCGGTGAAGTGGACAGCGTTGCCGTCGGGGTCGAGCACATCGACGGCAGTGTCGGAGATCCTGCGAAGGTTCGCGTACTGCGACTCCTCGGACTCGGCCGTGGTACCGGACACCCACTCCTTGCCGAAGATCGACGCCTGGCCCTCCTGCTTGGCCCCCTTGTCCGGGGTCCGGGAGGAAGCGGTCCGGGTGACCGACAGCCCGAAGGCGGAGACATCGGTGCCGGACAGAGCGAAGTCACCCGTCAGCAGGTTGACGGTGCCGGGACCCACCTCGTCCGTGGCCGCGCCGCTCGCGTTGCGGTCCACCACGACGGTGAGGGGCTCGGTAGCGGCGGAAGCAGAGTTCGGGCCGGTGAAGTCAGCCTTGATCTGCGCGGTGCCATCGGGGTTGACGGTGTCGGTCGCGTTCCATGCCAGCGGCGCGTTCTTGCCGTCCGTCATCGGTACGGGCCAGGCCGTGAGCGGGGTTCCGCCGGAGGTGACGTGGCCCGTTGGGATCTGGACCCAGGGGTCGGCCTCGGAGCGCCGCCACGAGAAGGAGACGTTGTTGAACTTGCCGCCGTCGGCTTCGGCGACGAGGGACAGGCGGCGAGCGGTGCGCTCGCCGGCGACCGGCTGTACGAACCCGCCGGGGCCCGCGTGGAAGGTGTAGGACACGGCGTCGGACTTGTTGTCGGCCTTGTCGACCGCCCGGACCTGGAGAGTGTGGGTGCCGTCCTTGGGCGGTGCGACCGCTATGGCCTTGGTCCCGGAGGCTCCATCGGTGGGCACCTTGGTCCAGGTGGCGCCGTCCAGCGACCATTCCAGCCAGTTGTGGTCGCCGCCGCCCGGCGGGGTCACGCTGAAGCTGCCGCTCTGGCCGGCGCCCTTGACCCAGGCATTGGCCGGGTAGTCGGTCGAGGTGAGACCCGTGGGTGCGGAGGGTGCAGCGGTGTCGACCGTGAAGGTCTTCCAGGCCGACCAGCCCAGGTTGTAGTGGGTGCCGTCGTACGGGGACGAACGGAACTTGTACGTCTTGCCGCTGGTGAGCACCCCGGCGGGGACGGTCACCGGCGCGGCCTGACCGGACGGCACGAAGGCGGAGCGCAGGACGTCGCCGACCTGGGTGTCGCTCGCCGCGTCGAAGATCTGGTAGGCGCCCTGGACAGTGTCACCGTTGGCATCGATGAACGTGTCGCGAAGGATCGGGGTCACGGTGTTGACCGAGTAGACACCGCCGTAGGAGAAGAACGGCGGACCGACCTCCTGCTTGGTGCCGGTCCTCGGCCGGTAGTTGTAGGTGACGGTCAGCTTGGGGACGTTGGCGGAGGCGTTGGCGGAGTTGACGCGCTTCCACTGCTTGGTGTTGTTCTCGTCAGTGGCGCGCAGGCCCATGCTGGAGAACGTCCACTTGTTGTTGGCCCAGTGCTGGACCAGGCTGGTGACGTCCGCGTTGATCCAGCCGTCGGGCTGGGATCCGCAGCCGGGGTTGCCCTTGGTCTGGGTGGAGGTTGCCAACTTGTCCACCATCGCCGGCTGGTTCGTCCAGCGCGAAGCGGTGGTGGGGCCGTTGGAGGTCCACACCTCCCAGGGCTGGGCCGAGCAGTCGGTGTTCCCGGAGTGGAAGTTCCACAGCGACAGCTGGGCACTGGAGATCAGCGCGTCGGAGACCGGGGCAGTGTTCCAGGTGATGAAGGAACGCGCGGTGCGGAAGGTGCCGTTGGCGTTCTTCGTACCCGGGTTTCCGAAGTCCAGTTCGGTGTCGTTGGACCAGTCGACGGTCTCGCCCTGCTGGACGTATGTGTCGAACAGGTTGCCCAGCGCGGACGTCGACGGGTCGACGGTGACCGGGTACTTGGTGGCAGGGTCGGCCAGGAATCCCGCGTCCGGAGTGATCACCAGGTCGATGCCGCCGGAGGTCTTGACGACCTTCATGTCGACCTTGGCCCGACGGGTGTGCTCGCCGGAGGCGGCATCCACGCTCGAGTCCCACATGACGGGTGCGGGCATGGTCGCGGTCTTGTTCGACTTCTTGTCGGTGAACAGCACGCTGCCGTCCGGCTGCTGCTCGGCCTTCAGACCCTTGGTACGCAGCGGCAGGGTGTACGAGAAGCCCGGCTCGGGACGGTTCTTGACCTCGACGAATTGTTCGAAGCCGGTACGAGTGGCCTCCACGACCACGTTCGCACCGGTCACGGCGTTCTCGTAGGTGGCCAGGGTGCCGTCCAGCTTCGGCGCCGGCAGACTGCCGCGCCACTGCAGGGTGATCGCCTCGTCGCCCTGGCCGAGGGTGACCAGGTCGGTGGCGGCTGCTGTCTGAGCCGAGCGCAGGGACGGAGCCGCCTGGCCGGACTTGCGTAACTGACTTACCGCACCGGACAGCTTCAGGCCGCGGGGGTGAGCCTTCGAGGCGACCGAGCCGTCGGGGGAGGAGGCGAGCGTGATGTCCACGTCCCGCCAGTCACCGGTAGTCGGGTCCTTGAAGCGCACCGGGCCTGCCGATACCTCGCTCGTCAGGGACCCGTCCTTGTTGACCCAGGTGGTGGAGGTCTCCGTACGCTCGGAGAGCGCCTCCACCCGCTGACCGGACAACCTGGCCGCGACGCCGGCGGAAGCGATGTCGGCTGCATGGGTGACCTTCGGGCCGTTCTGCGCCGCCAGTTGACCCTTCTCGACTGCCGCCGCAGCGGTGGATATGTCAAGGACGGCTATCGCCATGGCCAGAGAGACGCCGCCTGCGATAGTTCGCAGACTTCTCCCTGACCACAGCCGCCCGCGCTCTGGCGCGGGGTCGAGCTGATTGTCGCTCATGTTCCCTCGGTGAGTTGCTTGTTGCACTACGTGCAGAGTGCCGGATGAAGTTAACCGAGTTCCGAAGAGCAGCCAGGGCGCAAAAGCGACATAGATGCCATATGGCATTCATGGAATGATGTGATATGGGGCACAAGTCGACGTGGTGACCATACCGACAGAATCCCTGGTCAACGCAGATGGTGTCCCGGTGCGTGGTGTAGTCGATCGAGTAACCCTGCCCCGAGGGCGTCGACCCTGCTACACGGTTCTTGACCGCGGTCTCGATGGCCATGTGCGCCGTGAAAAGTGAGGGGCCGGGGCCTTTATGAAACGGCCGGAGCTGGCGGTCAGGCCTGTTGCGAACGGTCCGATCATCATCGCCTGCGCGAGGGAATTCGCCCTTGAAACAGTCGGCGTGCTCGCGACGGCCTGCTAGCGGAAGCCTCCGCGGCGGAGCGGCTGGTATTCGATGTCACACGCGTCGTGTTGGCGGACTCGTCTTTCCTGACCCAGCTGATCCGGCTGCGCAAAACCCGGCCGGTCGTACTGGCCGGTCCCCTCCCCACCCAGCTTCCGGCGCCCCGTGGTGGTCAGACAGCGGAACATCTCTCGGGCGATGGCTCGCTTCAGGAGCCGGATGATCTCCTTCTTCGTGCGGCCGGCGGCTATTGTCGTGCCACGTACTCGCGGGTGCGGGAGTCTGCGGACATGCGGAGCAATGCGATGCGGTAGAGGGCGGCGTTGGCTGCTCGGTCGCCGCCTCGTGAGAGGCGGTGCCGGTTGCCCAGCCGTCGCATCGACGGCCGGCAGGGAGATGTCGATGCCCAGCACCTCGTGCCCGCGCTCCACCAGCCGTCCCGGTCCGCAGCCGATGTCCAGAACCGCTCTGGCGCACCGGCGCACCACGGTCATGTCGCAGGCATCTGCCCCCGCGGACCAGCGTCCGATGTCCAGCGGCAAAACCCATCCGGTGCCATCGCGCAGAAAGATTTCGCCCCGGCCCGCACTGAGCGCGTTGGTGTAGCCGGGGCTGTTCCAGTTCTGTGTGGCGGCCCCCGCGTACGTGGGCGACGAACTCGCGCACGCCCGTGACCAGTGCCGCTGGTTCGGCGGGATGGTCGGCAACCACGTCGCCGACCTCGTGACCCGCTACGGCGAGCACTCCTCGATGGTCCCGGACGAGCTCACCGAGTACATCAAGGCCCGCCAGGGCTACGACTACAGCCACCACGGCCGCGCCGGGAACCCGTCCACGGACTTCGTCCCCGACGAGATCGTCGACCGCTTCTGCCTGCTGGGCCCGCCCGAGGCCCACATCGAGAAGCTGCGGGCCCTGCGCGACCTCGGCGTCGACCAGTTCGCCGTGTACGACATGCACGACGCGCGGGAGGCCACGATCGACGCGTACGGCCAGCACATCATTCCGGTCCTGCGGGACTGACCGACCCTCCCCGGCCGGTACCCGGTACCCCGTACTCGGTGCCGGTGCCGGCCGGGGTCAGCCGGTGCAGGTGATGGAGAAGGGGACCGGGTTGGAGGTGGTGCGGGTGGGGCTCTGGAGTTCCACGGCCATCCCCGTGGTCAGGGTGCCGGTCTTGGCCCAGGTCGTCAGCCGTACGGTGTCGTGTTTGGTGGGGTTGGCCTTGTCCCCGATGGACAGGGTGCGCCAGTGCGGATCCACCACCGAGCCGTCGCCGGACACCCAGCGGTAGGAGATCAGGGTCGGCTCGGAGGCGGTGAAGGTCGCGGTGAACGCCGGGGCCTTGCTCTCGGGGGTCGGGCAGCTGCCGGTGTAGGTGGTGTTCGCGCCCGCCACCGACATCCGTACGCCCGAAATCGGCGCGGAGTCCTCGTCGTTGCGGTCGAGGGCGTAGACCAGCCCGGCGGAGACCAGTACGCAGGCGGCCGCGCCAGCCGCGACGAAGGCCGCCGTACGGCGCTTGCGGGGCGGGGCCGCGGGTGTGGCGTGCGCGGGCGACTCGTGCGCCGGCGTGACGGGAGCCGCTGTCGCCGCCGCCGTCGCGGGCTCCGCGGCGGTGCCGGCCGGCGCCGCCGCGGCGACGGGTCTCGCCACCGTGGCGGGTTCAGCGGGTTCGGGTTCGGGTTCCGCGGATTCCGCGGGGGTCGACAGGGCGCGCGTGGCGGTCGTGGTGGCGTCGGGCTCGTGGGCGATGCCCCGCAGGGCCTCGGCGGCCTCGGCGGCGGGGGTCCGCTCGGCCGGGTCCTTGCGGAGCAGCCCGGCGATGACCGGGGCGAGCGGGCCGGCCCGGACCGGCACCGGCGGTTCCTCGTCCACGACGGCCCGCAGGGTGCTCAGTGCGGTGTCCTGCCGGAACGGGGAGATCCCCTCCACGGCCGCGTACAGCGTCACGCCGAGGGACCACAGGTCCGACTCGGGGCCCGAGGGGCGGCCCAGCGCCCGCTCCGGGGGCAGGTACTCGGGGGAGCCGACCACCTCGCCGGTCATGGTCAGCGCGGTGCTGCCCTCGACCATCGCGATGCCGAAGTCGCTGAGCACCACCCGCCCGTCCTCGGCGATCAGCACGTTCGCCGGCTTCACGTCGCGGTGCTCCACCCCGACGGCGTGCGCGGCGCGCAGCGCGCTCAGCACCTCCGCGCCGATGTGCGCGGCGTGGCGCGGCGTCAGCGGCCCCTCGGCACGCAGCAGATCGGCCAGCGACTGGCCGCGGATCAGTTCCATGACGATCCAGGGCCGGTCGTCGTCCATGGCCACGTCGTGGACCGTCACCACGTTGCGGTCGGGTATCCGGGCCGCCGCCCACGCCTCCCGCTCCAGCCTGCTGTACATCCGCGCGATGTCGCCGGCCCGCAGGTGGGCCGGGGCCCGGACCTCCTTGACGGCGACCTCGCGGTGCAGCGTCTCGTCGCGGGCCCGCCACACGGTGCCCATACCGCCCTCGCCGAGCCGCGACAGCAGCCGGTAGCGGCCGGCGATCAGCCGTTCCCCGGCCGGTGCACCCGGTGCGGCCGCGGTGGTGGCCGCGGTCGTGGCCATGCCCGCGGTGGTGGCCGTGTCCTCGGTGGTGGCGGCGAGCGTGCTGTCCGTCACGGTCTCGGATTCCTCGTTGTGCATGGGGGCCGTTCTCCCTCTGATCGCCTGTCGACGCCAACATCACGTACGGATCGTGATCCCCGGTTCAACGAAGTGACCGGAAATTTTCGAAAATGGTTGAACCAGACACCTTCATGAGGGCGTGTTGCTGTCGTACGAGGAGTCAGCAGGCGTCTTTTTCAAGGAGTGTGGAGTGCCTTCGGTCATCGTTGGACGCACGGGTCCCTTTACCGGGCAGAGCGTGGTCCTGAGCGGCGAGCCCGTCAGTTTCGGGCGCAAGAACGACAACAGCGTCGTCATCGTCAGCCCCAGTGCCTCCCGGCTGCACGCCGAGATTCTCACCGAGGACGCCGGTTTCGTCCTCTACGACCGGGACAGCCGGAACGGCACATTCGTCAACGACCAGCGCGTCACGCGGCATGTGCTGCGTCCGAACGACTCCATCCGGATCGGCGATGAAACGTTCCTCTACGAGGCACAGGACGCCATGGAGACGGTCATGGACCTCTCCCTGATGGACGTGCCCCGGCCGAGCGCCGCGGACCCCGGAACGCTGCGGGTCACCATCACCGGCGGCGGCCCGGTGGGCCTCGCCTTCGCCCTGGCGCTCGACGAGATGCTGCCCGGTCGGACTGCCATCACCGTCTACGACGGGCGCTGGACCAGGAAGGGCCCCTCGGTCGTCTGGAAGGACGAGACCCAGGGCAACTTCCGCCGCCAGCAGGTGGTGACCGTCCAGAGCCGGCAGTACCTCGCCCTGCCCGAGGAGGTGCTCGCCGCCCTTTTCGACGACGGCGCCGCCTACTCCGAGATGTGGCCCGTCGGCCCCGACTCGGTCGACGGCCGCCCGCCCCGCAACATCCGGATCGCCCACATCGAGGACCGGCTGCTGGACCTGGCCAACCGGAAGCCGTCGATCCGGCTCGTTCCCAAGCGTTTCGACGTGGCGGAGGAGCAGAACCGGGTCACCCAGGAACACGTCCTGGTGGTCGCCGAGGGCGGCCGCTCCCGCACCCGGGAGCACTACGCCGACCGGTTCGGCGCGGCCGACGCCTCGATCTACTCCCTCGACGGCGAGCACCTCCAGGACATCGTGCTGGGGCTGCGCGTCAAGTCGAAGCTGCCGGACCCGATGAGCGTGCTGCTCACCGTGTCGCAGAACCGGTTCCTGCTCAACTCGCTGCGCGGCGAGGGCTTCCTGAACATGCGGCTCACCCGGGAGGAGACCAAGAGCGTCATCGGCATCGACCCGGTCCGCCACGTCTTCGAGGAGTGCATCGCCGCCCGCCCCTGCCTGATGAGCCGCCAGGAGGAGGACAACGAGTTCCGCTGCCCCACCCACGGCACCCTCTTCCTGCCCGCCCTCCTGCGCGGTTCCCCGCTGTGGAAGGAGATCCGGCAGGGCCTGAGCCTGTTCGGGGTGGCCGAGGAGGACCTGTCCGCGATCACCTCGTTCCGGCTGGACATGGTGCAGCGCCCGCGGTTCACCGCACAGCTGCACCGGCCGACCGCGACCACCCCCGGCACCTACGGCTTCCTGCTGGGCGACGCGGCCAACGCGATCCACTTCTGGCCGGGCCGAGGCCTCAACAGCGGTCTGGCCTCGGCCACTTCGCTGGCCCGCTCGCTCAGCCGCGCATGGCGGGGCAAGCCGCTGCGGGACGCCGACTTCATCCGGCACGAGGCGGCGATGTCCATGCTCCAGTACCGGCACAAGAGCAGGGCCTGGAACGCCATGGTGACCACCGATGAACAGGGTGTCACCCGCGCGATCAAGGACATCATCGCGCGCAGCGCGGAGGCCGTCGGGGGTGCGGCTGCCGGTGCCGGTGCCGGTGCTGGTGGTGGTGGTGCCGCCGGTGTCGCCGACGCCGCGGACGGGAGCGACCTGGACGCGCTGCTGGACCGGATGGCCGGGATCCGTGAACGGCTGGCCCCCCGGATGCCCGGCCTGCCCGACGACGCGGAACTCCGCTCCCACCTCGCCTCGATCGCCCCGGCCACCCTGCGCACCCTGCGGGAGAGCGGCGCCTGGGACACCCTGATCGTCGGCGGCGAGGAGGCCGACATCGACCTCTTCTACCAGTCGGACTCCCCGGTCTTCGTCCCCCGCCCGGCCGACCCCCGCCCGGCCGACCCGCGGAGTCCCTCACCGGTCGGCTGACACCCGTACGGGGTCTGCGCGCCCCGGCCGTCCGAGCGGAGCGCCGGCTCCGTGCGGACGGCCGCCGGCGACCCGGTTCACCCGCGGTACATCGGGAATCCAGCGGTCGGACAGGGATTGTCGGTGGGGTTTGCCGCGCGGGCGTGATGTGATGGACGCATGATCGATGAGTTCCTTACCCATGGCCTGTCGGATGTGGAAGAGGCCGTCCGCAAGGCGGCGGCGATCGAGATCATGCCGAGATTCAGGCAGCTCGCCGAGCACGAGGTCGACGAGAAGAGCGGCCCCCACGACCTGGTGACCGTCGCCGACCGCAGGGCCGAGGAGCACCTCACCGCCGCCCTGACGCGCCTGCTGCCCGGCTCGGCCGTGGTCGGCGAGGAGGCCGTCCACGCCGATCCCACGGTGTACGAGGCGCTGCGCGCGGACGCCCCGGTGTGGATCGTCGACCCCGTCGACGGCACCCGCCAGTTCGTGAACGGTGAGCCCGGCTTCTGCACGCTGGTCGCGCTGGCCGTGCGCGGGGAGATCCTCGCCTCGTGGACCTTCGCCCCGGCGCTGGAGGAGCTGGCGACCGCCGTGCGCGGGGAGGGCGCGTACGTCAACGGCGAGCGGATCCGCAGCGGTTCGCCCGATCCCGGCGCCGACCTGCGGGTCGCCATCGCCCACCCGCTCTACACGTCCGACGAGAACAAGCGGACGCTGGCCCGGCTGGACGTGCCCGGGGTCGCGGCCAGGCCGTGCGGCTCGGCCGGCCTGGAGTACCTGAAGGTGGCCCGCGGCGAGATGGACGGCCTGGCCTTCACCTGGCCCTCGGCCTGGGACCACGCGGCCGGGCTGCTGCTGGTCGGCGAGGCCGGCGGGGCGCAGAGCACGGTCGACGGTGTCCCCTTCCGGGTGGACCGGGACAACGCGCTGCCGTTCGCGGTCGGGCGGGACGAGGCCACCGCGGTCCGCATCCGGGAGCTGCTGCGGGGCGAGTGAGGGTGCCGGTCCGCCGCGCGTGGCGGAATATCCTGGGGGCGCAGGCGCCGCCGGAGACGAAGGAGTCGCAAGTGCCGTCGATTCTCGATGTGGTCGTGGTAGGGGCGGGGCCCAACGGGCTGACGGCCGCCGTCGAACTGGCGCGGCGCGGCTTCTCGGTGGCCGTTTTCGAAGCCGCCGACACGGTCGGCGGCGGGGCCCGGACGGAGGAGCTCACGCTCCCCGGCTTCCGGCACGACCCCTGCTCGGCGGTGCACCCGCTCGGCGCCGGCTCGCCGGTCTTCGCCACGATGCCGCTGAAGCGGTACGGGCTGGAGTGGCTGCACGCCCCGCTGCCCATGGCGCACCCCTTCGACGACGGCACGGCCGCCGTCCTGTCCCGCTCGGTCGCGCAGACGGCGGCGTCCTTCGGGCCGCGCGACGCGGGCACCTACCGGCGCCTGGTCCGGCCGTTCCTCGGCAAGTGGGACACCCTGGCACGCGACTTCATGTCGCTGCCGAACACCGCGCTGCCCCGGGATCCGGTCACCCTCGCCCGCTTCGGGCTCGCCGGGCTGCCGCCCTCCACCTGGCTCCTCCGCCGCTTCCGCGACGAACCGGCCCGGGCGTTGTTCGCGGGACTGGTGGCGCACGTCATCGCACCGCTCGGCGGCATCGCCACCGGCGCCGTCGGCCTGGTCTTCGCGCTGGCCGCGCACGCGAACGGCTGGCCGCTGCCGCGCGGCGGCTCGCAGTCCGTCTCCGACGCGCTCGCCGCGTACCTGCGCGACCTGGGCGGCACGATCCACACCGGCTTCGAGGTCAAGCGGCTCGACGACCTCCCGCCCGCCCGCGCCTACGTCTTCGACACCTCGCCGACCGCGCTGGCCCGGATCGCCCGTCTGGGGCGCGTCTACGACGGCTACCGGTACGGCGCCTCCGTGTTCAAGATCGACTACGCGCTGGACGGCCCGGTCCCGTGGACGGCCGAGGAGCCGCGCCGGGCCGGCACCGTCCAGATCGGCCCGCGCACCCGCGACATCGACGCCGCCCTGCAGCTCGCCTCCGGCGGCCGGGCCCCCCGCAACCCCTTCCTCATCACGGCGCAGCCCAGCCTGGTCGACCCCGGCCGGGCGCCCGAGGGCAAGCACGTGTTCTGGGCGTACGGGCACGTCCCCGCGGGCTGGGACGGCGACCTCACCGACGCCGTCGAACGTCAGCTGGAGCGCTTCGCCCCCGGTTTCCGCGACCTGGTCCTGGCCCGCGCCACAGCCGGACCGCCCCAGCTCGCCGCCCGCAACCCGAACTACGTCGGAGGGGACATCGCGTGCGGTGCCGCCTCCGGGCTGCAGCTCCTGCTGCGCCCCAGGCTCTCCTTCTCCCCGTACACGACGCCCCACCCGGCGGTCTTCCTCTGCTCCTCGGCGACCCCGCCGGGCCCGGGCGTGCACGGGATGTCCGGACACAACGCCGCCAAGGCGGTCTGGCGCCACCTGCGAAAGGACTCCTGATGGTCCGCATCACCCTGGTCCGCGGCGACATCACCGCCGAGAAGGCCGACGCGATCGTCAACGCGGCCAACTCCTCGCTGCTGGGCGGTGGCGGGGTCGACGGCGCCATCCACCGGCGCGGCGGGCCGGAGATCCTCGCGGCCTGCGAGGACCTGCGGCGCTCGCACTACGGCAAGGGCCTGGCGACGGGCCGGGCGGTCCCCACCACGGCGGGGCGGCTCGCGGCCGAGCACGTCATCCACACGGTGGGCCCGGTCTGGTCGCGGGACGAGGACCGGTCGGAGCTGCTGGCCTCCTGCTACCGCGAGTCGCTGCGGGTCGCCGACGAGCTGGGGGCCCGTACGGTCGCCTTCCCGGCCATCTCCACCGGCATCTACGGCTGGCCCATGGACGACGGGGCGCGGATCGCCGTGGAGACGGTGCGGGCCGCCCGTACCGAGGTCCAGGAGGTGCGGTTCGTCCTGTTCGACGCCGCCGCGTACGCCGTCTTCGAGGCGGCGGTCGGGGCCTCCTCGTAGGCCCTGCGCGGCTTCGTCACGGCGACCGCCGCGAAGCGCCCGGGCTGGGCCGCGGGTACGTCCGGGACTGCTTGACGCTGCCGTACGCGAAGCTCGATTCGATCGAGGCGATGCCGGGGATCGCGTGGATCCGGTGGCGCACCAGGGCCTCGTACGCTTCGAGGTCCTCGATGACGACCCGGAGCAGGTAGTCGCTGCTGCCCGCCATCAGGTAGCAGTCCTGGATGTGCTCGATGACCGCGACGTGCTCCTCGAAGAGCCGCACCGCCTCCGCCGTGTGGCGTTCCAGGCGGATCCGGACGAAGACGGTGACCGGGAGCCCGAAGGCGACCTGGTCGACCATGGCCGTGTAGCCGCGGATGAGACCCGCCTCCTCCAGGCGTCGCACACGGCGCAGGCAGGGCGACGGGGACAGCCGTACGCGGTCGGCCAGGTCCTGGTTGGACAGGCGCCCGTCGGCCTGCAATTCCCGGATGATCTGCAGATCGACTGCGTCCACGGCCACTCCTTGGCAGATTCTGCCCCAAACGTATGTCCGAGCGACAGAACTGGCAATCGGCTGCCCCGGCGAAAGCCCTAACGTTGCGACCGAACCGGACCGGATCGGTCCGGGTCTCAGAGGCTGGAGCAATTTCCTTGGTCGCGACGCACACCCCCCGGGCGACCCTGCCTCCCGACGCGGCGGGCCCGCGGGCCGGACACCCCGGCCGTCGCGGGCTCACCCCACAGGCCGAGGGCATGCTGGCCCTCCTGGTGACCGTGGCGATCTGGGCGGCCTTCGCGCTCAGCGCCCGGGCCCTGAGCACCTCCTCCCTGCTGCCCGCCGACGCGGCCCTGCTGCGCTTCGGCGTCCCCCTCGTCGTCCTGTTCCCCGCCCTGTGGCGGCGCCGCCACCGCATCGTCGCGGTACGGCCGGGAGCCGCGGCCAAGATCATCTGTGGTGCCGGGGTGCCCTTCTTCCTGGCCGCGATGCACGGCGGCGCCCTGACCTCCGCGGCCTTCGTGGGCTCGATCGTCCCCGGCATGGTCCCGCTGTTCGTCTCCGCGATCATGATCCGCCGCGGACACGCCGTGCCCCGGGGGACGCAGGCGGTCGGCCTCGCGCTGATCGCGGCCGGCGTCGCCGCCCTCGTATGGCGCTACGTCGTCCCGGTGGACACGGACGTGCTCGCCGGCTCCGGCACCCTCCTGGTGGCCAGCGGGCTGTGGGCCCTCTACACGGTGGGACTGCGCGAGGTGGACCTCGATCCCGTCGGATCGATCGGCCTGCTGTGCCTGCCCTCCTTCGCCGTGATCGGCGTCCTGGTCCTCACCGGGGTGCTCCCGACGGGCATCGCCCACGCCGCGGGCAGCGACATCGCGCTGTTCCTGGTGGTCCAGGGGCTCGGCGTCGGACTGTGCGCGGGCCTGCTCTACGCCTTCGCCATCCGCAGGCTGGGCGCCGAGCGCAGCTCCGTCGTCGGCAGCCTCAGCCCCGTCGCCGTCGTCCTGCTCGCCATCCCGCTGCTCGGCGAGGCGCCGACCGTCGCCGTGCTCGCCGGCGTCCCCCTCATCACCGCCGGCGTCGTCCTCGCCAACCGCCGCCCACGACCCAAGGTTCCCGCAGATGCTTGAGCTCCTCCCCCCGCCGCCCACCGACCCGCTGTGGGACCTGACCTACGAGTTCGGCAGCGACGAGCGGCCCGAACGCCTGAACCTCGTCCTCGGCGTCTACCGGGACCAGACCGGCGCCACGCCCGTGATGACCGCGGTCCGCGAGGCCGAGATCCGCCTGGCGGAGCGCTCCGCGTCCAAGGAGTACCGCGGGCTCTCCGGCAACGCCGCCTTCAACCGCTCCCTGCTCGACCTGGTCCTGGGCCCCAACGGGCCGGCCGACCGGGCCGCGGCCGTCCAGACCGTCGCGGGCTCCGGCGCGCTGCGGCTGCTGGCCGACCTGATCTGCCGGACCCGCCCGGGCACCACGGTGTGGATCAGCGACCCGGCCTACGTAAACCACCGGCCCATCCTGGAGGCCGCCGGGCTGAACGTCCGCACGTACGGCTGGCGCGACGCCGCGGGCGGCTTCGACACGGCCGGCGTGCTGGCGGAGCTGGCGGAGGCGCGCCGCGACGACGTCGTCCTGCTGCAGGGCTGCTGCCACAACCCGACGGGCGTGGACCCGCTGCTGGACGACTGGGAGGCGCTGGCCGAGTCGGCCGTCCGCGGCGGCTGGGTGCCGTTCGTCGACCTCGCCTACCACGGTCTCGGCGACGGCCTGGAGGCCGACCTGCTGCCCACCCGGATGCTGGCGGCGCGCGTGCCGGAAATGCTGATCGCCGTGAGCTGCTCGAAGAACTTCGGCCTCTACAGCGACCGCGTCGGCTGCGCGATCGTGCTCGGCGCCTCGGGCCAGGCCGTACGGCATGCGGAGACGGCCCTGCAGAACGCCGCCCGGACGCTGTACTCGATGCCGCCCGAGCACGGCGCTGCCGTCGTGACCACGATCCTTGAGGACGAGGGGCTCCGTGCGTCCTGGCGGGCGGAACTCGATGTCATGCGGGGCCGGATCATGGCCAACCGGGCCGATCTGACGGCCCACTTGAGCACGCTCGGCTGCGCCGAGCAGGCGCGGTCGCTGGCGCGGCAGAAGGGGATGTTCTCGATGCTGCCGCTGACGTCGCACCAGATGCTGCGGCTGCGCAGGCAGTACGCCATCTACGGCACGACCTCGGGGCGGATCAACATCGCGGGCATCCCGGCGCACCGGATCCCCTGCCTCGCCCAGGGCATCGCCGCGGTCCTCGACCCGGCCGGCGCACCCCGCCCGGTCCAGCCGGCCTAGAGGCCACTTGACGGATCGCCGCCGGTCCCCGGCGCGCCCCCCGCCAACTCCCGGCCCCCGCCCGACGCTTAGGGTGACGTGGATCAACCCGTCGGTTGATCCGGGATCGGGGGGAGAGACCGATGGGCAACGCCACCGAGGTGTTCCAGCCGCTGCAGGCCGACGATCCGCCGGCGGTGGCGGGCTACCGGCTGGCGGCCCGGCTCGGCGCGGGCGGCATGGGCCGGGTCTACCTGTCGCACACGCAGGGCGGCCGCCCGGTGGCGATCAAGGTGGTGCGGCCGGAGCTGGCCGAGGACCCGGCGTTCCGGCGGCGGTTCCGCCGCGAGGTGGAGGCGGCCCGGCGGGTCCGCGGGGCGTACACCGCCGAGCTGATCGACGCCGACGCGGACGGGACGCCGCCCTGGCTGGCCACCCTGTACGTGCCCGGGCCCTCGCTGACCGAGGCCGTCGCCCGGCGCGGACCGCTGCCGGTGCCCGCGCTCCTGTGGCTGGTGGCGGGAGTGGCCGAGGCCCTGCAGGCCATCCACGGCTCGGGGATCGTGCACAGGGACCTGAAGCCGTCGAACGTGCTCCTGGCCGCCGACGGACCGCGGGTGATCGACTTCGGCATCTCGCTGGCGTCCGGCACCACCGCGCACACCGCCACGGGCGGCGCCATCGGCACGCCCCAGTTCATGGCCCCCGAACAGGCGTCGGCGGGCGAGGTCACCGCCGCCACCGACATCTTCGCGCTGGGCCAGACGGCGGCGTTCGCGGCGCTGGGCGAGCCGCTGTACGGAGACGGCCCCTCCGTCAGCGTGCTGTACCGGATCGTGCACTCCGCCCCCGACCTCTCCCGGCTGCCGGAGCCCCTGCGTCCGCTGATCGCCCGCTGCCTGGCCGCCGATCCGCAGGATCGTGCCACCCCGGCCGAGATCGTGGCGTGGTGCAGGCAGCGGCTGGGCAAGGACGCCGACGGGGGCGGCGGCCCGGCCGTCTGGCGCGAGGTGGCGGGGCCGGAGGCGGCGCTCCCGGCCCCCGTCCCGGATCCCACCCCGGTGCGCACGGCGCCGCTGGTCCCGCGACCGACGCAGCCGTCGGAGCTCGAGGACCCCGTACTGGTCTGGCGGCCGCCGCAGTCGGCGCCGCTCGACCCGCAGGAGCGGCGGGCGCGCAGGCGGCGTACCGCGCTGATCACCACGGCGGCGGCGACGGCGGTGGCCGCGCTGCTGGGAGGCCTGACCTGGATGGCCGTGGAGGCGGCGGACAGGGCCCGCGCCAAGGCCGACGCCACACCGTCGTCGCCCGGTCCCGGGGCGTCCGCCCGGGCGTCGACGTCCGCACAGTCGTCGGGGGCGCCCCTGGCAGCGGCGGCGACACCGGGGTCCGGGGGCCGCACCCCGGGGGCGTCGCCGTCCCCCTCGGGCACGCCCAAGCCGAAGGCCGTCCCGTACCCCGGAGTGTGGCTGGGTGAAGACAACTCGCTCTACATCAGGAACGGGAGCTTCCCCACGGACCGCAAGGGGGACATCCGCCTCAACTGCAAGGACAGCAAGACCGGTTGCACCCTGGAGAGCGACACCAGCGTGATCTCCGGCATCCCCGGCACTCCGGACGGCTCCCTCCTGGGGTGCCAGATCCTGCTCTCGGGCCCCGGTGAACGAAGCTTCCCGCTGGCCGCGGCGGCAGCCGGCAGCGGGATCTGCGTCAAGCACCCGTCGGGGGACGTCGCCCTGCTGGTGATCCAGGCCAAGGCGACCCCGGAGGTGAAGGGCGTGCCCAACTTCGTCACCGCGGACCTGACGGTCTGGCGCGCGGCCTGACGGCCCGCAGCCGGCCGCCCGCGCGCGACGCGCGCACAAGACAGTCCCCGGCAGTCGGTCGATTCCATGAGCCATCCGCCGTCGCCGATGGCTCCCGTGGTTCGACACGTGCTGCCGGGGGCCTGGCCAGAGCCTGGACAAGTGTCACGCGGGCCTGAGGACGTCTCCAGAGGCGGGTGCGGCTCTTTCCGGTGATCCGGTGTATTGATGAGTTTCCTCCCTATTTGTCCGTAGTCAAGACTTTGGCGGACGTAGTCTGAAAGAAATCCGCGTCGCGCTCGGCACGAGCCCGACGGAAGGTGTTCGCCATGACCGCAGCGCCGGTTTCACATGGTTCACGCGGGCTCGGTGCCACGGCCTGGGCGCCCGAGATGGTCACCGCCGACCCGTACAACGCCCAGACGCCGTCGGCCGCGCTCGCCGAGCCGCTCACGCCCGTGGGGGCCTTCTTCGTACGCGACCACTTCGGCAGCCCGCCGGCCACGCCCGGCCGGTGGCAGCTGAGGATCGGCGGCGCCGCGGCGGCTCCCTTCGGCATCGGCCACGACGAGCTGCTCGCGATGGAGCACCGGGAACTCGACGTCGTGGTGGAATGCGCGGGCAACGGCCGCAGCCTGATGACACCCCGCCCGCCCGGCCTGCCGTGGAGCCAGCAGGCGGTGGGCTGCGCGCACTTCGCGGGAGTCCCCTTCCGCTTCCTCGCCGACCGGGCCCGGATCGATCCGGCGGCCGTGGAGATCGTCTTCACCGGAGCCGACTCCGGCACGGTGCGCGGCCACCGCACGGCCTTCGAGCGCAGCCTGCCGCTCGCCGTGGCCCTGCACCCGGACACCCTCCTCGCCACCCGCATGAACGGCGAGCCGCTCGCCCCCGAACACGGGGCGCCCGTGCGCCTGGTGGTCCCCGGCCGGTACGCGGTCGCCGATGTGAAATGGCTGGTCGGGGCGCGGGCCGTGACACAGCCGTTCACCGGTGTCTTCCAGGCCGAGGAGTACCGGTACGTCGACTCGCGCGGCACCCCCGACGGGCCCGTGACGACCGTGCGGGTCAAGTCGCTGATCACCGAGCCGGAGCAGGACGACGCCGTGCGCCGCGGCCACGAGACCCTCGTCCGCGGCCGGGCCTGGTCGGGCGACGGGGTGCCCGTACGGCGGGTCGAGGTGCGGGCCGCCTACGAGGAGGACGACCGGGACGGGGAGCGGGGCTGGCACGAGGCCGTCCTCGATCCGCCGGCCGGCCCCTACGGCTGGACCGGCTGGTCCTACCGGTGGACGCCGCAGCAGCCCGGGCCCTACCGGCTGCTCTCCCGTGCGACCGACGCCCGCGGCGACCGGCAGCCGTCGCAGGCCCCGTGGAATGCCCATGGCTACGGCTGCAACCCCGTGGCCTGCGTCGAGGTGGTGGTCGTATGAACGCTCCAGGGGCGACGATCGAGCTCGTGACGACCGAGGCGCTCGGCGACACGGGCTACCTGCTGGTGAGCGGTGACGAGGCCGCGCTGGTCGACCCGCAGCGGGACAGCTGGGGGCTGGTCGAGTCCTGTACGGACAGGGGGGTGCGGATCCGGTACGTCCTGGAGACGCACGTGCACAACGACTACGTCTCCGGCGCCCTGGAGGTCCGCGCGGCGACCGGCGCCACCGTGGCCGCACCGGCGCGCGCGCCGTACGCGTTCGACCACCTGGCGATGGCGGAGGACGACGAGATCTCCTTCGGAGACGTGACCGTGCGGGCGATGGAGACGCCCGGTCACACCGCCGAGCACACCGCGTACCTGGTCTTCGACGGCGCGCGGCAGGCGCCGTCGGCCGTCTTCACCGGCGGCAGCCTCCTCGTCGGCAACGCCGGCCGCACCGACCTGTCCGGCAGCCACCGTACGGAGGAACTCGCCCGGGCCCAGTACCGGAGCCTGCGGCGGCTCGCGCTGCTGCCGGACGCCACCCGGGTGCTGCCGACGCACGGAGCGGGGAGTTCCTGCGCGGCCGGTCCGGTGTCGGGGGAGCGGACCACCACCGTGGGCGCCGAGCGGCGCACCAACCCCGTGCTGACCACCCAGGACGAGGAGGAGTTCGTCAGCGGGCGGCTGTCCGGCCTGCCGCCGTACCCCGCCTACTACCACCACATGGCGCCGATCAACCGGTCCGGGCCGCGGGTGCTCGGCGGACCGCCCGCGCCCCGGCCGCTGACCCCGGCCGTGGTGGAGGGGCTGGTCGGGGGCGGCGCGCAGATCGTCGACGGGCGCGACCGCGCGGCCTTCGCCGACGCCCACCTGCCCGACTCGATCTGCGACGAACTGGACGAGCGCTTCGCGAGCCTGGTCGGCGAGGTCGTGCCGTTCGGCACGCGCCTGGTGCTGGTGCTGCCGGAACCGGCAGAGGACGCGGCCCACGAGGCGATGGTCCAGCTGCTGCGGATCGGATACGAGGACGTCGCCGGGTACCTGGCGGGAGGCGTCGAGGCCTGGGCCGCGGCCGGCCGGCCGCTGCGCCGCTTCCGTACCGCGGACGTGACCCGGCTGGCCGGGCACGTCGACGGGAAGCGGGTGCTCGACGTGCGGCCGGACCGCCCGGAGGGCGGCATCCCGGGCACGCTCGCCGTGCCGCTCGCCGAACTGCCCCGCAGGATCGGCGAGCTGCCGCGGGACCGCGAGATCTGGGTGGTGTGCGGGAGCGGCCGCCGGGCGACCGTCGCGGCGGGCCTGCTCGACCGGGCCGGGATCCCGGTGACGGCGGTGACCAGCGGCGGGGTGCCGGAGCTGATGGACCACGCGTGACACCGGGTCGGCAGGGCCGACGGTCGACGGTCGGCGGCAGACGGCCCCGTCGGCTCACACACGTCGCCTGCGCGTCCGTCCGCGCGTCCGCGTCCGCATGATGCCGATCCATCATGATTTCACCCGGTCTGTGGGGTCGCAATGCGGCCCGAGCCCGTGCACCCGCCGCCCGGCGGCCGCCGGTCCGTGCGTGGCATCCGTACGCGTTCCGCCGGACACAGAGCCCCGCGCCCATGCCTCGGATAGGGTGAATCGGTAGGAATCAGGCCCCCCGGGGTGAGGTCGGTGCGTTGGACACTTACCAGTCGACGAGCGAGGTGCCGGACCAGCCGGCGGCGGCTGTCGGGTACGCCGGCGTGCTCCGCGAGCTGCTGCCGATCGCCCTGTGGCGGGAGGACGCCGACGGGCGCATCGTGGAGTGGTCGCTGGCCGCCCAGGACCTGCTCGGGCACCGCCCCGAGGACATCATCGGCCTCCTCGGCACCTCCGTGCTCGTCCCCGACGCCAACCACGAGCTCGCCGACCAGCTGACCCGGCGCGTCCAGGCGGGCGAGACGGTCGTCGGCACCCTGCCCGTGCGCCACCTCGACGGCCACCGCGTCCCGATGGAGATGTGGATCGTCCCCGCCCTCGACCCCCAGGGCCGGATGGGCGCCATGCTCATCGCCGCGGAGACCTCCGAGGTCCTCCACATGCGGGACTCGCTCGCCGCCCTCCAGAGCCTCTTCACGCAGTCGCCCATCGGCCTCGCCACCCTCGGCCCCGACCTGCGGTTCCTCCGGGTCAACGACGCGCTCGCCCGGATGAACGGCGTCTCCGCCGCCGAGCACCTCGGCAAGCGGCTCACCGAGGTGGTGCCCGGGGTCAACGCCGTCGCGCTGGAGGCGACGATGCAGCAGGTCCTCGACCGGGGCACCGCCGTCGTCGACGTCCGCCGCACCGGACGGACCCCCGCCGACCCCGAGCACGACCGGACCTGGTCCTGCTCGTACGCCCCGCTGCTGGACGGCTCCGGGCGCACCCTCGGCGTGATCGCCTCCCTCATCGACATCACCGCGAGCCAGCGGGCCCAGGCCGACGCCGAACGGGCCCAGCACGGGTTCGCCCTGCTCGCGGAGGCCGGCACCCGCATCGGCACGACCCTGGACCTCCACCAGACCGCCCAGGAGATCGTGGAGGTGCTCGTCCCGCAGCTCGCGGACTCGGCCGACGTACAGCTCCTCGAAGCCGTCCTGGGGCCCGACGAGGCGGCGGCGCCCGCGGCCTCCGCGCGCGGTGTGCTGCGCCGTCTGGCGGCCCACTTCCCCGACCCGACCGCCCCCACCGCGAGACTCGTCGCCGGGCAGACCTTCCAGATCCCCATGGGCTCGGTCTACGAGCAGGTCATCGACGAGGGCCTGCCCATGAACCTCTACCTCGCCGACATCCCGGCCCTGATCACGTCCCCGCGCGCCGACGCGCTGCGCGGATACCTCGCCACCCTGGGCTCGGCGCGCATGGTCCCGCTCGTCGCGCGCGGCACGGTGCTCGGCGCGGTCGCCGTGACCCGCACCCGCGACCGGGAGCCCTTCGACGAGCAGGACTGCGTCCTCGTCGACGAGCTGGTCGCCCGGGCGGCCCTCAACATCGACAACGCCCGGATGTACACCCGCCAGCGGCAGGCGGCCCTGACCCTGCAGCGCAGCCTCACCAACAGCGCGCTGCCCGAGGTCCCCGGCCTGCGGCTGACCGGGCGCTACCTGCCCGCCAGCGACCACGACGTCGGCGGGGACTGGTTCGACGCCATCCCGCTGCCCGGCGGCCGGACCGGGCTGGTCATCGGGGACGTCATGGGCCACGGGGTCCACGCGGCGGCCGTCATGGGACAGCTGCGGACGGCGGTACGGACCCTCGCGCGCCACGGCGTGCCCCCGGCGCAGCTGCTCCGCTCGCTCGACGCCGTGGTGGCCGACCTGGGCGAGGACGAAATGGCGACCTGCGTGTACGCCGTCCACGACGCGGCGTCGGGCGCCTGCGTGATCGCCCGCGCGGGCCACCCGCCGCCCGCCGTGGTCACCCCCGACGGGACCGTCACCTTCCTCGACGGGCCGCCCGGGACCCCGCTGGGCGCGGGCGGGCAGGACTTCCGCACCGAGGAGGTGCTGCTGCCCCCGGGAAGCCTGCTGGTGCTGTACACCGACGGCCTCATCGAGGCCCGCGACCGGGACCTCGACCAGGGCATGGGCGAGCTGGCGCAGGCCCTGCGCGGGGCCGAGCAGCCGCTGGACGCCCTGTGCGACGGGATCCTGCGGCGGCTCCTGCCGTGCGCCCAGCAGGACGACGTGGCGGTCCTGCTGGCCCGGGCCGGGCCCGTGTGACCCGGCAGGGGGCACCGGACGGGCAGGCGGGCGGAGGGGCGGAGGAGCGGACCGGCGCCGGACCCCGCGGGCTCACCAGGCCAGGTTCTCCAGCGCGTCCAGGTCCGGGGCCGGAACCTGCGGCTCCGCGCCCCCGGTCAGCGGCAGCTCGGCCCAGATGACCTTGCCGCGGTCGGTGTAGCGGGTGCCCCACCGGTCGGCGTACTGCGCGACGAGGAACAGCCCGCGCCCGCCCTCGTCGGTGGTGGCCGCGTACCGCAGGTGCGGGGAGGTGCTGCTGCCGTCGGAGACCTCGCAGATGAGACTGCGGTCACGCAGCAGGCGGACCCGGACCGGAGCGCTCCCGTACCGGATGGAGTTGGTGATCAGCTCGCTGAGGATCAGCTCGGCGGGGAAGGCGATGTCCTCCAGCCCCCACGCGGTGAGCTGCGCCGAGCCCGCGTTGCGCACCCGCGAGACGGCCGAGGCTTCGCCGGGCACCTCCCACTCGGCGATCCGGTCGGCCTCCAGCCGCCGGGTGTCGGCGATCAGCAGGGCGATGTCGTCGTCGGGCACCGGGAACAGCATCGCGGTGAGCACGTCCGCACAGGCCTGGTCGGGACTGTGGCCGGGCCGCGCCAGGGCGTCGCCCAGCAGGCGCAGACCGGTGTCGAAGTCCCGGTCACGGTCCTCCACCAGGCCGTCGGTGAACAGCACGAGCCGGCTCCCCTCGGGAAGCAGGAACTCCGTGGCCTCGAAGGGCATGCCTCCCACGCCGAGCGGCAGCCCGGTCGGCAGTTCGGGGAACTCCACGGCGCCGCCGGGACGGATCAACGCGGGCCCGGGGTGACCGGCGCTGGCCATCGCGCACCGCCCGGACACCGGGTCGTAGACCGCGTAGAGACAGGTGGCACCGGTGATCCCGGCCGGCCCGGCCACACCGGACGAGGCGCCGTCGCCGTCTTCCCCGCCTCCGCTCTCGTCCTGGTCGATCCGGTTGATCAGCTCGTCCAGGTGTCCGAGCAGCTCGTCGGGCGGCAGGTCCAGGGTGGAGAAGTTGTGCACGGCGGTCCGCAGCCGGCCCATGGTGGCCGCGGCGTGCACCCCGTGCCCGACGACATCGCCGACGACCAGCGCGACCCGGGCGCCCGGCAGCGGGATCACGTCGAACCAGTCCCCGCCCACCCCCGCCTTCGCGGGCAGGTAGCGGTGGGCCACGTCCACGGCGTTCTGGTCGGGCAGCACCCGGGGCAGGAGGCTGCGCTGCAGGGTCACGGCCGTCGCGTGCTCGCGGGTGAAGCGGCGGGCGTTGTCGATGGAGACGGCGGCGCGCGCCCCCAGCTCCTCCGCGAAGGACAGGTCCTCCTCGTCGAAGGCCTCCGGGGTGTCGGCCCGCCAGAAGTTGGCCATGCCGAGGACCACGCCCCGCGCCTGGAGCGGTACGGAGATCAATGAGTGCAGCCCGTAGTCGAGGGCCTCGCGGGTCCCGGACTCGTCCTGGGCCCGCCAGCCCATGGCCGCGTTCAGGTCGGCCGCGAGCACCGCGTGCCCGGCGTCCAGGGCGGCCGCCATCGGTGCCGTCGGCACGACGAACCGGATGACGTCGCCGACCGGCTGGAGCGGCGAGTCGGTGCGGACGCCGCTGATGGCCGCCCGGCGCATCTCGGTGTACACGCGGGTCGCCAGGGAGGGCTCGTCGCCGTGCAGGACCGGCTCCAGCAGCTCCACCGTGACGAAGTCCGCGAAGCGGGGGACGGCGACCTCGGAGAGCTCCTCGGCCGTCCGCACCACGTCCAGGGTCGTACCGATCCGCACGCCGGCGTCGTACAGCAGCTGGAGCCGGCTGCGGGCCACCTCGGCCCGCCCGGAGAGCGCGGCGAGCTCGGTGGAGTCGCGCAGGGTCACGACGCTGCCGGCGGGGCTGCCCGCGTACGGCTGGGTGGGCCGTACGTTCACCGCGAGCAGCCGGTCGCCCGCCAGGTGCACGTGGTCCGTCACGACCCGGCCCGAGGCGAGCAGCTCGGTGGTGCGCGGGTCGAGGCCGAGTTCCGCGACGGGCCGGCCCTCGGCGTCGGGGGTCAGGTCCAGGAGCCGGCGGGCCTCGTCGTTGGCCAGGACGAGCCGCTGGTCCACGCCGATGATCAGCACGCCCTCGCGCACGGCGTGCAGGACGGCCTCGTGGTGCTCGTTGATGCGGGTCATCTCGGCGGCGCCCAGGCCGCGGGTCTGGCGCCGCAGCCGGCGGCTGACCAGGGCGGCGCCGACGGTGCCGAGCAGCAGGCCGCCCGCCGCGGCGCCGAGCAGCAGCGGCAGCTGGCCCTCGACCACTTCGGAGACGTTCTCCACCTCGATGCCGGTGCCGATCAGGCCGACGATGGTGCCGTCGGCGGCCCGCACGGGGACGATGGCCCGGACGGCGTCGCTCGGCTCGCCCGTGAAGGTCTCGGTGAAGGACTGCCCGGCGAGGGCGCGGTCGAGGTCGCCGGTGGTCCGTTGGCCGATCAGCTCGGGGCGCGAGTCGGTGTAGCGGATCCCGTCGGTGCCCATCACGGCGATGAAGTCGAGGCCCGACGCCCGGCGGGCGCTCTCGGCCAGCGGCTGCAGTTCGGCGGTCGGATCCCTCGACTGCAGTGCCTGCGCGAGACCGGGGGCGTGGGCGAAGGCCTCGGCGGCCGCGAGCGAGCGGTGGCGCGCGTCGCGCTCGCTGTCGTACCGGGCCTGGACGACCAGGGCCACCGCCGCGGCGCTGATCAGCAGCACCACGATCACAGCCTGGAGGGCGAAGACCTGACCGGCGAGACTCTTCGCCCCCAAGGACAGGCGAGCGAGCAGGCGCGAGCCCCACCCGGTCGGCTGGCGACCAAAACGTCCGGTCATGAGCCCTTTCTAACACTGTCCGGAGAATTGGGGGCTGCCCCATCCAGCCCCGCGGGAGCCAAACCCAGGCTCGCGGGAGCCAAACCCAGGCTCGCCGGAGCCAAACCCAGCCTCGCTGGAGCAAACCCAGCCTCGCCGGCGTTTGAGGCGCGGGTCCGGGCGGAGCCCGGTGCCCGGCGGAGCCGGGTTTCCTGGGGCTCCGCCCCGGGCCCCGGGCCTCAAACGCCGGCGAGGCTGAAGGATCGGGGCTCCGTCCCGGGCCCCGGGCCTCAAACGCCGGCGGGGCTGAGAGGTCGGGGCTCCGTCCCGGGCCCCGGGCCTCAAACGCCGGCGGGGCTGAGAGGTCGGGGCTCCGTCCCGGGCCCCGGGCCTCAAACGCCGGCGGGGCTGAGAGGTCGGGGCTCCGCCCCAGACCTCGTGCCCTTCGGTGGGACGGAACAGCTGAGGCCCGGACCCCCGGCAGGGGGGTCCGGGCCTCGGGGCCTGGTGGGGTCAGAGGACGTCGGCGGCGATGGCGGCCGCGACCCGCTCCAGCAGGGGACCCGCGTTCGGAATGGACTTGGCCGGGTCGGGCTCCAGGTCCGTGAGCGGGTACGCCTTGCGGATGCCGGCCGCCTCCAGTGCCTCCTGGCTCAGCAGCAGACGGCCGCAGACCGCCACGACCGGCTTGCCCGCCGCGCGCGCCGCGGCCGCGACGCCCGCCGGGGCCTTGCCGTGCAGGGTCTGCTCGTCCAGCGAGCCCTCACCGGTGATGACCAGGGTCGCCCGCTCCAGCGCCGGCGCGAAGCCCAGCACCTCCAGCATCAGCTCGATGCCCGGACGGAACGTCGCGCCGAGCAGCAGGGCCCCGTAGCCGATGCCGCCCGCGCCGCCCGCACCCGGGAGCACCGCGCACTCGGCGGCCTTCGCTCCGATCCACTTCTCCAGCACCACCGCGAAGTGCGCCAGCGCCGCGTCGAGCGTCGCCACGTCCTCGGGCGAGGCGCCCTTCTGCGGGCCGTAGACCGCCGCGCAGCCCTTCGGGCCGGTCAGCGGGTTGTCCACGTCGCTCGCGAGGACGAAGTCCACGTCCGCGAAGCGCGGGTCGACGCCCGACAGGTCCGCCGAGGCCAGGTCGGCCAACGCGCCGCCGCCCGGACCGACCGGTTCGCCGTTCGCATCCAGGAACACGGCGCCCAGCGCGGCCAGCATGCCGGCGCCGCCGTCGGTGGTGGCGCTGCCGCCCACGCCGAAGACGATCGAGCGCGCGCCGGCGTCGAGCGCGGCCTTCAGCAGCTCGCCGGAGCCGTACGTGGTGGCCGTCAGCGGGGCGAAGGTGCCCGCCGGCAGCAGCTGCAGTCCGGAGGCCTCCGCCATCTCGACCACCGCGGTGCCCTCGCGCAGCGCGAAGGCGGCCGTGACCTGCTCGCCGAGGGGCCCGGTGACCCGTACCTCCCGGCGCTCGAAACCGGCCGCCACGGCGGCCGCGACCGTACCGTCGCCGCCGTCCGCGACGGGGAGGGTCTCGATCTCCACGTCCGGTACGGCCGAGCGGAGGCCGGCCGTCACCCGCTCCGCGACCTGAACGGCTGTGAGCGAGCCCTTGAATTTGTCCGCGGCGATGAGCACGCGCGCGGTCTCAGTTACTGCTCCGTCCGTCACCTTGCTATTCCCTTGCTATCGAACAGTGCAGTCGCGCCGCCATGAGCTTATCCGGAGGATCCTCCTATGCCCATGAGTGGCCTGGGCCACACGCGGCGCGCCATGCGGCTAAATAGGGATATACGCCTGCATAGTGTGGCCGCATGAGCGCGGAATCACTGGATGGCTCACGTCCGGATCCCCCGGGCGGGGGCCCCGGCGGCCCGGCGGACGGCGCACCCGACCACGCCGTCGTCACCGTGGGCGTGATCGCCGTGCTGGCCGTCGTCGCCTGGGCGGCCCTCGCCAAAGGCTCCTTCGACACGGCGTCGGGCACCGCGCTCGCCTGGGTGCTGGACAACTTCGCCTGGCTGTTCGTGACCGCCGCCGACCTCTTCCTCGTCATGTGCGTCGTACTCGCGATCAGCCGCTTCGGCCGGATCCGCCTCGGCGCCGACGACTCCGAGCCCGAGTTCACCAACCTCGCGTGGATCGCGATGATGTTCAGCGCCGGCATGGGCATCGGCCTGATGTTCTACGGGGTGGGGGGAGCCGCTCACCCACTACCTGGCCCCGCCCCCGGCCTCCGGCGCGGCCCCCCGCACGGGCGCCGCCGCCCTCGCGGCCATGGAGTACTCCTTCTTCCACTGGACCCTCACCCCCTGGGCGATCTACGGCATCGCCGGCCTCGCCCTCGCCTACGCGACCTTCCGCAAGGGCCGCGGCAACCGCCTCAGCTCCGCCTTCGTCCCCCTGATGGGCGAGGAACGGGCCGACGGATGGCCCGGCAAGGCCATCGACCTGCTCGCCGTCTTCGCCACCGTCTTCGGCACCGCCACCAGCCTCGGGCTCGGTGCGCTCCAGGTCTCCAAGGGCCTCGAACTCACCGCCGGAGTCGAGGACTCCACCAGCGTCGAGCTGATCATCATCGGCTCGCTGTCGGCGGCCTTCGTCCTCTCCGCCTTCTCCGGCCTGCACAAGGGGGTGAAGTGGCTGAGCACCATCAACATCGTGCTCGCCGCCACCCTGATGTTCTTCGTCTTCGTGCTCGGCCCCACCGTCTACATCCTCGACGTGATCCCGTCGAGCATCGGCGGCTACCTGGACGAGCTGCTGCCGATGGCCACCCGCACCGGCGCCTTCACCGACGCCGACTGGCTGGGCGCGTGGACGATCTTCTACTGGGCGTGGTGGCTCTCCTGGGCCCCGTTCGTCGGCACCTTCATCGCCCGGATCTCGCGCGGCCGCACCATCCGCGAGTTCCTCGTCGGCGTGCTGCTCGTGCCCAGCGGGGCCACCGTCGTCTGGTTCTGCGTGATGGGCGGCACCGCCATCCGCCTCGACTCCACCGGAGCCGTCGACTTCGCCGTCACGCTCAAGGAGGGTACGGAGGCCTCGCTCTTCGGGATGCTGGACGCGCTGCCGCTGTCCACGCTCACCTCGTGGGTCGCGATGCTGCTGGTGATGACCTACTTCGTCACCAGCGCCGACTCGGCCTCCCTGGTGATGGGATCGCTCACCAGCCGGGGCTCGCTGCACCCGCCCACCTGGCTCGTCGTCACCTGGGGCGTGCTGATGGCCGCAGTCGCCGCGGTCCTGCTCGTCGCTGGCGGCCTGAAGTCCCTGCAGACCGCGACCATCCTGGTCGCGCTGCCCTTCGCCGTCGTCATGGTGCTGCTCTGCTGGGCCCTGGTGAAGGAACTGCGCGAGGACCCCGGCGCCGGACCCGCCCGCCACCACGCCCTGCACGGGATGCGGGACGCGGTCCGGGCCATGGTCGGCGACGCCCTCACCGAACAGGGACCGGGCCGGCACCCGAGGCTGCGGCGCGTCGCGCAGTCCAAGGGCCGGGACCGCGAGGACGGCGGGAGCCCGGGGGCCCCGCAGGCGTGAGACACCGGCCCGGCGGTACTCCCTCGCGGGGCACCGCCCCGGCGGTACTCCCTCGCGGGGCACCGGCCCGGGGACGCCCCGAGCCGGTGTCCGGCGGGTGGTCAGGACAGCTCGTAGACCGCGACCTTGCCGTTGTCCAGGACCTTCTTCGCCAGGCCGGCGAGGAGCGGCGACTCCTCGCCCGACGCGCGGTGCGCCACCACGTAGCGGACCCGGTACTCGTCGTGCAGTCGCCGCAGGTTCGCGGCCGTGGGGCGGTAGACGGCGTCCTCGTTGAGCCGGAACACCTCCTGGTCCCAGAAGGGACCGTCGTAGGCCGGCAGCCCACGGGTGAGCGCCACGCCCCGCGGGGCGTACGCCCAGCCCTCGACCAGTACCGAGCGTTCCGAGTAGCCGCTGAGCCACTGGGAACGGGTGTTGGCGCAGGCGGGGGCGGCGGCGCTGCCGCCCTCGAACGGCCAGCAGTGGCTGTTGGTGACCAGGACGTCCGAGGGATCGCTGTGCGCGCGGATCCAACGCCCCGCGTCCACCTGCGAGGCGGGCATCACCCAGGAGTACGCCCACAGGGACTGGCGGGACTGGAGCATGTCGTGGAACAGACCCGGGGTCGCCGCGACGAGCGAGGCGGTCAGCAGCACGATGCCGCCGCGGCCGCGCAGCGCGGGCCACACCCGGCTTCCGATCCGCCACAGGACGCCGCAGACCAGGGCGATCAGGGCCAGTCCCGCAGCCGCGCCGAGAGCCACCAGGAGCGGACTGTAGGTCTTGTCGCCGGCCTCGTCCCCGACGGAGCGGCGCAACCAGAGCGCCCAGTCCTGCGACATGCGGTAGATGACGTAGGTGAGCGCCGTGGACAGGGCGACCGCGCCGGCGGCGAGCGCGGCCCTGCCCCGTGCGGGCAGTGCGGCGCGCTGGAAGGTCTCGCAGAAGCCCCAGGCCGAGAGGACGACGCCGAACGGCAGCGCCGCGATGGTGAAGTAGCTGGAGTTGTAGCCGTTGACGACCAGGAAGGCGGCCGGTCCCGCCACCGCGGCACCGAGCAGGAACCACTGGAGCGGTTCCAGGTTCAGCCGCCGGCGCCAGAGCAGCGGCACCATGCCGAGCAGCTTGATGTGGTGGTTCAGCACGAAGGCGATCAGGGTCGCCGCCACGACGAGGGCCTGGAACGCCGGCGGGCGCAGGTCGCCCGGATCCTTCCAGAACTGCTGGACGTTGCCGAACGGGACGATCTGGAGGCCGTAGCTCTCGAAGTTGAAGATCACCGCCGTGGCGAAGAGCTGCGAGCCGGCCAGGATTCCGCCCAGCCCGACCACGGTCCACGGGATGCGGCGGGCGGTGATCAGCAGCACGAGCCCGGCCAGGGCGAGCCCGGAGAGGATGACGGGCAGGGTGCTCGCCTTCGCCGCACTGGAGGCCAGGGCGAACAGCGCGGCCAGTACGAACACGCCCCGGCCGAACAGCGGCGCGGGATCGGCGCCCTCGACGCCCGCCTTGTCGCGGTGGCTCCTGCGCAGCGCGTCGCCGACGACGCCCATCAGCGCGAGCAGCAGCGGCTGGCTGTACGTCAGGGAGAGGCTCGACCAGGACATCACGCGGACGGCCGGGGCACCGAAGGTCCAGGTGTCCCCGCCGTTGGGATAGGCGGCGGTGAACTCGCCGGCGGCGAAGACCAGGAGGGCGGCCAGCGGACCGGCCCAGGCGTGCCCGGTCAGCCGCCGGGCCACCACGGCGGTGATCACCATGGCGAGCGCGGACAGCGCCGGGACCATCAGCCGGGACTCGATCACCGCGAGGTCGATGTGACCGACCATGTCGGTCATCGCCATGTGGGCGAAGGTGAACCAGTGGTAGTGCAGCGGCTCGCCGGCCGCCTGCGGGAACGTCAGCGGGACGTTCTGCTTGGCGTTCGCGGCGAGCGACAGCATGTAGGGCATGTCGCCGAAGGTCCGGCTTCCCTCCCGGTCCGGCAGGACCGGGTACAGGGACAGGAAGACCTGGTGGAAATAGACGCTGCTGAGGACGACCGTCCCGCTCACCGACCAGGACCAGCCCAGCGACACGCTGCGGTAGCCGCGCGGCCGCCAGTGCCGCCGGAGCCGGGGCACCAGCGCGAAGGGGATCACCACGGCGAGCGGCCAGGCGAGCGCGAACGACTGCGCCCCGACGCCGACCAGGACCGCCCAGGCCGCCAGTTCCAGGGCGAGTCCGGTGACGGCGCCGAAGGCGAGGTCCTCGACCAGGGTGTGCGGCCGCCGGCGCAGCGAGCGGAACACCAGGGTGCCGGGGAGCATGACGCCCCAGAGCACGTAGAAGGTGTACCGCGCCACGTCGCCGACCGAGGTGTCGGTGGCCAGCAGCAGGCCGACCGTGACGAGATAGGCGGCCGCCGCCGGCAGGAACCGCCAGAAGGCGTGCGCTACGGGCTGCCCCGGCGTGCCCGATGTCGCGGCGCCCTCCGGCCTTCCGGTCGGCGGGGCCGTCCGCACGGCCGCGGGGCTGTCAGTGGTGCCCATACGTCTTGTCTACTTCCCTACCTGCTGTGCGTCGCCGGCCCCGGTCCGGGGCCGCCCGGATCAGGCCGCGTACGCCGAGCCGCCGGATCCGCGCTCCGCGGTGGCGTCGTCGGCGGAGTCGTAGCCGACGAAGTAGGCGGGCCGGGCCTGGACGGCCGAGTAGATCCGTCCGATGTACTCGCCGAGCAGTCCGACGCAGATGAGCTGGACGCCGCCGATGAAGTGCATGCCTATGAACAGCGAGGACCAGCCGGGCACCGTCGAGCCGAGTGCGAACTGGACCGTGGTGTAGACGGCCAGCAGGAGGCAGACCAGGAAGCTCGTCAGGCCCAGCCACGTGGCGAGGCGCAGCGGGGCGGCGGAGAAGTTCGTGATGCTGTCGAGGGCGAGGCGCACCATCTTGGACAGCGGGTAGTGGGTGCTTCCGGCGACCCGCTCCTCGCGGATGTAGACGACCTCGCCGCTGCTGAAGCCGAGCCACGGCACGAGCAGCCGGTAGACCGGCTGGTGCTCGGGCAGGGACTTCAGCGCGTCGACGGCGGCCCGGCTGAGCAGACGGAAGTCGCCGGCCTGGTTGGGCATGTTCTTGCCGACGAGCTTGCGCATCAGCCAGTAGTACGCGCCGGCCGTGCGCCGCTTGAAGAAGGTGTCGGTGCCGCGGTCGCCGCGCACGCCGTAGACGATGTCCAGGTTCTTCTCGCGCGCCAGCGCGAACATCTCCGTGATCTTCTCCGGCGGGTCCTGGAGGTCGGCGTCGATGCTGACGACGTACTCGCCGAAGGCACGGTGGATGCCGGCGGTCAGCGCCGCCTGGTGTCCGGAATTGCGGGCGAAGCGCACGATGCGCAGTTCGGGCCAGTCCTGCCGGATCTTCTGCATGATCACGGGGGTGGCGTCGGTGCTGCCGTCGTCGATGCCGACGACCTCGTAGTCGACGCCCAGGCCGTCCAGGATCGGACGCAGACGCGCCACCGTCAGCGGCAGTGCTTCCTGCTCGTTGTAAATGGGGATGACGACCGACAACACGGGAACCGGCGGGGTGGCCTCGTCGAGAGCCGGGGCTGCTGCGTTGTGCATGGCTGTCTGCTTGTCTTCAATCTCCGAGAGCGGAAGACCGGCGGCGGGCGCGCTGACGGTCCGGGCGGCCGAGCGCGGCCGGTCGAGCAGGTGCGCCGGGCCTACAGGAGGTCAGCGGCTCCGGAATCCCCCCGGGACGCGGCGGAGCAGAAACAGGTAGCCCAGGCGAGCGGTAACAATATCATCGGAAAAGAAGCGTCATCCGCCCGGCCTCGGGGCCGGAAGCAGGGCCCGGGACCGGGGCGGGGAACGGCCGTCCGGGGTACGCCGCCCGGCGCGGACGGCTGGGTAGGGTGGCCGGGTGACCACCACGGATGACTACGCCACGTACATCGCGAGCCTGCCCCGGGTGCTGGCCGGCGCGGCCGCCCTCTACCGGGACGCCGAGGGCAGGGTCCTGCTCGTCGAGCCCAACTACCGTGAGGGATGGGCGCTTCCGGGCGGCACCATCGAGTCGGACGAGGGCGAGTCGCCGCGTGCGGCCGCCCGCCGCGAGAGCGCCGAGGAGATCGGCATCGACGTCCCGCTCGGCCGGCTCCTCGCCGTCGACTGGACCGTTGGTGCGGGCCGCCCGCCGCTGGTCGCGTACCTCTACGACGGCGGCGTACTCGACGAGTCCCAGCTCGCCTCGATCAGGCTCCAGGAGGAGGAGCTGCTCTCGTGGCGGCTGGTCGAGCCCGCCGAACTCACCACGTACCTGCTCGGATCGCTCGGCCCGCGCACCCAAGAGGCGTACCGGGTCCTGCAGTCGGGCGAGGGCGCGGCGGAACTGGAAAACGGCCGCCGCCCGGTCTCCCCGTAACAGCCGGACCCCGGACGCCGGGCTTACTTCGAGCAGGACAGAATCAGCAGATGATCACGATGTACGCCTGGCCCAGCACGGCCGACGGGCCCGACGCCCTTCCCATGGTCCACTTCACCACCGACCAGCAGGCCGGCGGTGAGGTCACCCCCGAGGGGACCCCGGTCTGGCTGTTCGACACCGCGATACGCGACGGCGGCTGGGCCCTGTTCAACGATTTCGAGGGCTGGTCCGCGCCCGCCGCGGGCTGGCAGGCCTTCTACCGCCGCGAGGACGACCTGCTCGCCGTCACCGGACCCGGCTCCTGCGACGGCTGGTACCAGGGCAACCTCGGTGCCGACGCCGACTGGGTGGCGGCCGCCGCCGCCCAGCAGAGCGTGGTCCTCCTCGCCGCCCCCGTCCAGCACCCCTCGCTCTACAGCTACGCGGTGGAGGCGGGCGCCGGCTTCGCCCTCCTCGTCCCGCTCCTCGTCGTCTGACGGCTAGCGGGTACCGGAAGCCCCCGGCAACCGGTCCCCGGACTCGAAGGCCAGCAGCTGCACCTTGCGCTCGACGCCGCCGCCGTAGCCCGTCATGCCGCCCGAGGCGCCGATCACCCGGTGGCACGGCACGATGATGCCGACCGGGTTCTTCCCGTTCGCCAGCCCCACCGCGCGCGAGGCGTTCGGCTTGCCCAGCCTGGCCGCGAGCTCCCCGTACGACCACGTCTCGCCGTACGGGATCCGTACGAGCTGGTCCCAGACGCTGCGCTGGAAGTCCGTGCCCTCCAGGCGCAGCGGGAGGTCGAACTCGGTGAGCTCCCCGGCGAAGTACGCGGTCAGCTGGCGGACCGCTTCGGGGAAGGGCTCCTCGGTGGCCGCGACCCGAACCCCGAAGGACTCCTCGGCGGGCCGGTGGCGCTGCCCGGTCATGTAGAGGCCGCTGAGGACGCCGTCCTCGGCGACCAGGGTGAGCGGCCCGTAGGGGCTGTCGACGACGGTGTGCTGCCTGGCGCCGTTCACGGTGCCGTTCACGGTGTCTCGCATGGCTGTTGCTCCTCGGAGGTCCTCAGACGGGCAGGTGGTTGATGGGGTGGGCGTCGGTGGCCCACAGGTACTGCACGGCGTACGCGCGCCACGGCCGCCATCCGGCCGCCCTGGCCGTCAGCGCGGAAGGGGTGGACGGCAGCCCGAGCCCCTGCGCCGCCCGCCGGACGCCCAGATCGGACGGCAGGAACGCGTCCGGATCGCCGAGCGCCCGCATCGCGATCACCTCGGTGGTCCACGGGCCGAACCCGGACAGTGCGGAGAGCCGCGCCCGCGCCGCCTCCCAGTCGCTGTCGAAGCCGAGGGGCAGCGAACCGTCGGCGAGCGCCGCGACCAGGGTCGTGAGCGTGTCACGCCGGCTGCGCGGCAGGGCCAGGGACTGCGGGTCCAGCCCGGCGAGCGCCTGCGGGGAGGGGAACAGGTGGGTCAGCCCGCCCAGCGGGTCCTCGACGGGCTCGCCGTACGCGGTGACCAGCCGGGCCGCGTGCGTGCGCGCCGCCGCGGTGGAGACCTGCTGGCCCAGGACCGCCCGTACGGCGAACTCCGCCGGGTCGACCGTACGGGGAACGCGGCGCCCGGGAGCCTTGTCCACGAGCGGGGCCAGCAGCGGGTCGGAGCGCAGCTGCTCGTCGACCGCCTCCGGGTCCGCGTCCAGGTCGAGCATCCAGCGGCAGCGGCTGATGGCGATGGTGAGGTCGCGCAGGTCGGTCAGGGCGAGGCGGCAGCCGATGTGGTCGGGCTGCGGGGTGAGGGCGACGACCCCCGTGCCGTAGGGGAGGCGCAGGGTGCGGCGGTAGGCGCCGTCGCGCCACTCCTCGACGCCGGGCACGGCCGTCGCGGCGAGGTGCCCGAAGAGGTTGTCGGGGTTGAGGGGGGCCCGGAACGGCAGCCGCAGGCTGATCGTCCCGGGGATCCGGGGTGCGGCGTTCTTGTTGCGGCTGGCCTTCACGGCCCGCTCCCGCAGCTCGCTCGGGGACAGGGCGAAGACCTCGCGCACGGTGTCGTTGAACGTGCGGATGGAGGAGAACCCGGCGGCGAAGGCCACGTCGCCCATCGGGAGTTCGGAGGTCTCGATGAGCAGCCGGGCGGTCTGCGCGCGCTGGGCCCTGGCCAGGGCGAGCGGGCCGGCGCCGAGTTCGGCGTTCAGCTGCCGCTCCACCTGGCGGGTGGAGTAGCCGAGACGGGTGGCCAGGCCCGGGACGCCCTCGCGGTCCACCACCCCGTCCTGGATCAGCCGCATCGCCCGCGCGACGGCATCGGCCCGCGCGTTCCACTCGGGCGAACCGGGACTCGTGTCGGGCCGGCACCGCTTGCAGGCCCGGAACCCGGCCTGCTGGCATGCGGCGGCGCTGGGCAGGAAGGTCATGTTCTCGACCTTCGGCGGTACGGCGGGGCAGCTGGGCCGGCAGTAGATCCCGGTGGTCCTGACCGCGGTGAAGAACCAGCCGTCGAAGCGTGCGTCCTTCGACTGCACGGCCCTTACGCAGCGCTCGGTATCGGTGTGCATGGCTCCAGGATCCGGTCCGGAACCCCCCAGGGCTGGCGACTTTCCGACATCAAGCGTACGGCCGCCGGCGGGGCTGAAAGATTCAGCCCCGCCGGCGTATGAGGCGCGGGGCTCGGGGCGGAGCCCCGGTCTTTGAGCCGCACCGGCGATTGAGGTGCAGGGGTCCGGGGCGGAGCCCTGGTTCTTTGAGCCCCGCCGGCGATTGAGGCGCGGGGTACGGGCCGAGCCCGTCGGCGCCGCGCCGCAGCGGCTCAGCCCCCCGCCGACCCACCCGCGCCGGCCAGGCGATGCGCGTCCACGGCCAGGGTCAGCGCGATCAGGTCCCGCGGCCGCGACAGGGAACGGGACGTCAGGTGCTCCAGCCGCCGCAGCCGGTTGAAGACCGTGTTCCGGTGGCAGTACAGCCGCGTCGCCGCCCGCCCGGCGGAGCCCTCCGCGGTGAGCCACGCGTCCAGGGTCTCCAGCAGCACCGCCCGGTCCGCCGGGTCCAGTTCCAACAGGGGTCCCAGGATCGCCTGGACCAGCTCCCCGGCCAGCTCGGGCTGCCGCACGACCAGCGCCGTGGGGAGCCGCTCCGACAACCGGACCAGCGCCCGCTCCTCCGCGCCGCACGTGGCCAGCGCCGTCTCCGCCAGCCGCCGCGCCCGGCCCAGTTCCGCCAGCCCGCCCACCACCGGGCCGATCCCGCCGGGGCCCGGGCACCGGTCGGCCAGCTCCGCCGCCAGCTCGTCCAGCGAGGACGACCCGAGGGCCACCACCGCCAGCTCCTGCTCCGCCCGCATCCGCCAGAACAGCCGCATCCCGCCCGCGGACGTCACCCGGTGGACCGAGTCCCGCCGGTCCACCGGGAGCACGACCACCGCGTACCGTCCCTGCTCCGGCAGGTCCAGGCCGGCCGCCGCCCGCGCCGCCAGGCCCGGCGCCGCGTCCCCCTCCAGCAGCGCGTCCAGCAGCGCCTGCACCCGCTCGTCGCTGCGCCGGCGCATCTCCAGCTCGCCCGCCCGGTAGGCCTCGGCCGTCGCGGCCGCCTGCTGTTCGATCCCGGCCCACATCGCGCCCGCCGTCCGGGCCAGGACCGGCAGGGCGTCCGGCTCGTCCTCCGTGACGATGTCCAGCAGCGCGTCCCACGTCAGCCGGCCGGCGCGCCGGTAGGCGTACAGCAACAGGTCCAGCGGCAGGCCCTGTTCGGCCCTGCGCCGTCCCAGCTCCTCCGCATAGGCCAGGTCCTTGCGCAGGTCCGAGCGGCGCGCGGCGAAGGCCTCGATGCCGTACCGCATCGCCTCGCTGATCTGCTGCCAGTGCTCGTCCCGCGGTACCGCCAGGTCGAACAGCGGCGAGTGCTTCGCCAGATCCCCGATGAGCTGCTCCGTCAGCGCGGGGACACGCTCCAGCAGCACCTCCGCCGCAGTCAGCAGCACCGACCATTCCGCTTCCGTCCGTGCCCGGCGTCCGCTCATGGCCGCTGAGGATGTCACCCGCGACCCGTCGGCGTAAGAGGCCCCGTCGGCAGGTCTGTGCCGCTGCACAACCGCACCCCGTCCCGGGCTGGTCATCGGCAGCGATTCCGGTTCGGGCCGTGGACGCCCGCCCCGCCCGGTGCTGGTCTGTGCGCCAGCACAATGCCAAGCAGTGGGAGGGGAAGTGGCCTCGCTCCAGGTGAGCTCGCTGTCCGTCGGCTACGGGCCGGTACGGGCACTGCGCGCCGTGTCGCTCGACGTACCCGCGGGCGCCGTGGTCGTCGTACTCGGCGGGAACGGCGCAGGAAAAACGACCCTGCTGCGGGCGGTGTCCCGGACGCTCGCCTTCCACCGGGGCGCCGCCACCGGCGGGAACATCAGCTTCGACGGCCGCCCGCTGGACGACCGCGGCCCGGCCCAGGCGGTCGCCGCCGGGGTCGTGCAGGTCCCCGAGGGGCGGCAGGTGTTCACCCGGATGACCGTCGCGGACAACCTCCGCGCCGGGACCCTCGGCGCCCGGGCCGGCTCCCGCGCCGACACCGCCCGCTCGCTGGCCCGCGTCCACGAGCTGTTCCCCGTGCTGGCCCGGCGGGCCCGGCAGCGGGCCGGCCTGCTGTCCGGCGGCGAGCAGCAGATGCTGGCGCTCGGCCGGGCGCTGATGGCACGCCCCCGGCTGCTCCTCCTCGACGAGCCCTCGCTGGGCCTCGCGCCGAAGATGGCCGCCACCATCGCCGAGACGATCACCGAGATCAACGCCTCGGGCACCTCGGTGCTGCTGGTGGAGCAGAACGCGGCCCTCGCGCTCCGGCTGGCCTCGTACGCGTACGTCCTGGAGGTCGGCGAGGTCACCCTGTCGGGGCCGGCCGCCGAGCTGGCGGCCTCCGACGAGGTGCGCCGCCGCTATCTCGGCATCACCGACGAGGACGCCCCGGCCCCGCAGGCGACGCGCACCCTGAGCAGGTGGTCCGCGTGATCCGGCCCGCGGCATCCCCGTCGGCGGGCGACGTCGACACGTTCCCGTCCGGCGCGCCCCCACTGGGCATGCCCCCGCCCGGCACGCTCCCACCCGGCACACCCCGGCACGGCACTGCGCAGGCGGCCGGCAGGTGGTCGCCGTGACCACGCCCGCACCGGCGCAGCCGGCCGGCCCGCCGACCCTCCGGGTCACCGACGTGACCGTCCGGTTCGCCGGCCTCACCGCCCTCGACTCCGTCTCCTTCACCGTCGAGCCCGGCAGCGTGCACGCCGTCATCGGACCCAACGGAGCCGGCAAGTCCACCTGCTTCAACGTGCTCTCCGGGGTCTACCGGGCCACCTCCGGCAGCGTGCGCTTCGGCGCCACCGAACTCACCGGCCTCGCCCCGCACGCCGTCGCCGCCCTCGGTGTCGCCCGCACCTTCCAGAACCTGGCGCTGCCCCCGCACACCACGGTCGCCGACAGCCTGCTGCTCGGCCGCCACCGGCTGATGCGCTCGGGGTTCCTCGCCACCGGGCTGCGGCTGCCGTCAGCCGTCCGCGAGGACCGGCTGCACCGCGAACGGGTCCGCGAGATCGCCGCCTTCGTCGGCCTGGAGGCCGATCTGGCCGCCCCCGCGGGCTCCCTCCCGTACGGCAAACAGAAACTCGTCGAACTGGCCCGGGCCCTGTGCATGGAGCCCCGGCTGCTGCTCCTGGACGAACCCGTCGCCGGGATGACCGCGGACGAACGCACGCGCACCGCCGCCGTCGTCGCGGGCGTCCGCGACGGCCTCGGCATCTCGATCGTGCTGGTCGAACACGACATGGGGGTGGTGATGCGGCTCGCGGACGCGGTGACCGTGCTCGACTTCGGAAAACGGATCGGCGGCGGGACGCCCGCCCAGGTGCAGAACGACCCGGCGGTCGTCCGCGCCTACCTCGGCGAGGAGGAACCGGCCGCGTGACCACCTTCCTGGAACTGCTCCTCGGCGGCCTCTCCATGGGCTCCGTCTACGCCCTGATCGCCCTCGGCTTCGTGGTCATCTTCAAGGCCACGGAGGTCGTCAACTTCGCCCACGCCTCCCTCCTCCTGGCGGGCGGTTACGTCACCGCCGTCCTGCACGACGACATCGGCTTCTGGCCCGCCCTCGCGGTGGGCACCGGCGCGGCCGCCGCGGTCGGCGCCGGCGTGGAGTTCCTGGTGATGCGGCGCTACCGGGGCCAGGACCCGGGCGTCCTGGCCATCGTCACCATCGGCGTGGACATCCTGCTCATCACCGACCTCACCCGTCGCATCGGTACGGACGTGCTCGCCCTCGGCGACCCGTGGGGCGCGGCCGTGATCCACCTCGGACCGGTCACCGTGCCGCAGACCCGCATCGCCGCCCTGATCGCCGCCTCCCTGATGATCACCGTTTTCCTCCTCGCCTTCCGCCACACCGCGTGGGGCGTGGCCATGCGGGCCGCCGCCGAGAAACCGGAGACGGCCGCGCTGATGGGCGTACGGCTGGGCCGGGTGTCGCTGGCCGCGTGGGCGGTCGCCGGAGCCCTCGCCGCGGTCGCCGCGCTCTTCCTCACCGTCTTCCCCACCCCCGGACTGGAACGGGCCACCTCGCTGGCCGCCCTCAAGGCCTTCCCCGCGGCCATCCTCGGCGGCCTCGACTCCACCACCGGAGCCCTGGCGGGAGGCCTGATCGTCGGCGTCACCGAGGCCATGGCCACCGGCTACCAGAGCCAGCTCACCTTCCTCGGCCGCGGCATCGGCGACCTCGCCCCGTACGTGGTGATGGTCGTGGTCCTGCTCCTGCGTCCGGCCGGCCTCTTCGGCACGAAGGAGCTCGCCCGTGTCTGACACCCTCCGCCGGAGCCTGCTGGCCGCCGGGGCCGTGGTCCTGCTCGCCCTGCCGTTCTACCTGGAGCGGTTCTGGCTCCAGGCCGGGCTGTTCGCCATCGCCGCCGGGATCGGCGCCATCGGGCTCAACCTGCTCACCGGTGCCACCGGCCAGCTGTCCATGGGGCACGCCTTCTTCCTCGCCGTCGGCGCGTACGGGTACTGCGCGCTCGCCGGTGACGGCGGACGCTCCGGCGGGCACGCACTCGTCGGCCTCGGCCTGCCCAGCTGGCTCGCGGCGATCCTCGCCGTCGCGCTCGCGGGAGCCGCCGGCGGGCTCTTCAGCCCCATCGCCGGCCGGCTGCGGGGCGCCTACCTGGGCATCGCCACCCTCGCCCTGATCTTCATCGGGCAGCACGTCCTGTTCAACGCCACCTCCCTGACCGGCGGTTTCAACGGCCGCGCCGTCGAACCCCTCTCCCTCTTCGGCATCACCTTCGACGACACCGAGAGCGTGATCGCCGCCGTCCCCTTCCAGTCCGCGGAGAAGCTCTGGTACGTCGCCCTCGCGGCCCTGCTGGGCTGCGCCCTCCTCGCCCGCGGCATCCTGCGCGGGCGCCCGGGCCGCGCCATGAACGCCATCCGCGACCACAACATCGCCGCCGGGGTCATGGGCGTCCCCGTCGCCCGCTACCGGGCCGCCGTCTTCGTCCTGTCCTCCATGTACGCCGGCCTGGCGGGGGTGCTGCTCGCCCTCGTCTTCCAGCGCACCGTGCCGGACTACTTCGGCATGGTGCTGTCCCTCGAATACCTCGCCATGATCGTGATCGGCGGCCTCGGCACGGTCGCGGGCTCCGTCATCGGCGCGGCCTTCGTCTCCCTGCTGCCCCAGCTGCTCACCCGCTACAGCGACGCCCTCCCGCTCGTCTCCGCCCCGGGCACCGGCGGCGTCTCCCCGGGCGAGGCGTCCCGCTACCTGTACGGCGCGGCCGTCGTCGCCGTCGTCCTGTTCCTCCCGGGCGGCCTCGCCCGGATCCGGCCCACCCAGCCCGCACGTCCCCCGAAGGAGCCAGCGTGATCAGACCCAGTGCGAACAAGCGAGCGCGACTCGGTACGGCGGCCCTCACGGCCGCGCTCGTCCTCACCGCCGCCGGCTGCAGCGCCAAGGCGGGCGGCGGCAGCGAGGACAAGCAGGCCGAAGGCGGGGTCAAGACCGGCAAGGGGGTCACGGCCACCGGCATCCGGCTCGGCGCCCTCACCGACATGACCGGCGTGTACGCCTCCCTCGGCAAGAGCGTCACCCAGGCTCAGCAGCTCTGGATCAAGCAGACCAACGACGCGGGCGGCATCTGCGGCCGCCGGCTGGAACTGACCGTCCGCGACCACGGCTACGACCCGCAGAAGGCCCTCGCCGGCTACACCGAGCTGGAGCCCGAGGTGCTGGGCTTCGCCCAGTTCATCGGCTCGCCCTTCGTCGCCGCGGTCAAGGACCGCATCGACGGCCAGGACAAGGGCCTGGTCATCCCGCAGGCCTGGTCCGCCTCCTTGCTGGGCAGCGCGTCCATCCGTACGGTCGGGGCCACGTACGACATCGAGACGGTCAACGCCATCGGCTACCTCCTCGACCAGAAGCGCATCGCCTCCGGCGACAAGATCGGGCACGTGTACTTCGAGGGGGACTACGGCGAGAACTCCCTCACCGGGTCCAAGCACGCGGCCAAGGAGGCCGGGCTCACCGTCGTCGAGCAGAAGATCAAGCCCACCGACAACGACATGTCCGCGCAGGTCGCGGCCCTCAAACAGGCCGGGGTCAAGGCCGTGGTGATCAGCGCGGGGCCCAAGCAGGCGGCCTCGCTGGTCGGCGTCGCGGCGGCCGGCGGCTGGAACGTCCCCGTGGTCGGCAACAACTCCGCCTTCGCCCCCCAGCTGCTCGCCACCCCGGCGGGCGCGGCCCTGCAGAAGGACTACTACGTGGCCGCGTCCACCCTGCCCATCGGGTCCACGGCGGCCGGCCCGGCGGCCCTCGCCGCGGCCTACAAGGCCGCGTACCCGGACGCCGGGCTCGACAACGGCGTGGTGGCCGGGTACACGGCCGCAGCGGTCTACGGAGAGGCCCTGAAGAAGGCCTGCGCCGACAAGGACCTCACCCGAGAGGGCGTCGGCAAGGCCCTGCTGACCCTGAAGGCCTACGACAGCGGCTTCGGCATCACGCACGACTTCTCCGATCCGAAGGCCCCCTCCACCCGGCAGAGCGTGATCATGAAGCCGGACGAGCAGACCCCGGGCGGCCTGAAGGTGATCAAGGAAGCCGCCGTCACCCCGGCGGCCCAGTCCTACACCCCGCCAGGCTGAGCCCCACCGCCCCTCTCCGGCCCCGGCAGGCACCCCTCCACCCCTGCCGGGGCCGGAGCCCTGCCAGGGCCCTCTCCACCCTGCCGGGACCCCTCCGCCCCTGCCAGGGCCCTCTCCACCCTGCCGGGACCCCTCCGCCCCTGCCAGGGCCCTCCCCACCCTGCCGGGCCCCTCTCTGCCCCTGCCGGGGTTCGAGGCCTGCCGGGACCCCTTTCAGCCCCGCCGGCGTTTGAGGCGCGGGGTACGGGGCGGAGCCCCGGTCTTTGAGCCCCGCCGGCGATTGAGGCGCGGGGTCTGGGGCGGAGCCCCGGGAAGCCCGGGCGCAGCCCGGGGCCGCTTGCGCCGCGGCGCGCCGCACATGACGAGAGGGCCCCGGATGCCATCGGCATCCGGGGCCCTCTCGTACGAGCAGTGGTGCGGCTAGCGCAGCGAAGCGCGGGCCTCGCGACGGTTGTGCCGGAAGGTGTTCGCCTTCCGGGTCGTCGCGAACAGCGGAATGGTCGCCGCCATCGCGATCTGCAGGGCGCAGCCGGTCTGGAGCAGCATCTGACCGCCCGGGGCGTCGAACGCCCAGGCCGCCAGCAGCCCCATCGCGCCGATGATCCAGCAGAGCATCGCCACGGCGAGAACGCCCCGAGGCTTGGGGTACTCGACCCGGCTCACCATCAGCCAGGCCACCCCGATGATCGCGAGCAGCGTCGGGATGAACGGCAGCTCCAGCAGCACGATCGAGACGACCGTCAGCGCGCCGAAGGGGCTCGGCATGCCCTGGAACATGCCGTCCTTCATCGTCACGCAGCTGAATCTCGCGAGTCTGAGCACCACGGCGAGCAGCACCACGATCGCGGCCAGCGCCGACATCTTCTGGTGCGCGTCCACGGCGACCATGCCGTAGACGAGCACGAAGTAGGCCGGAGCCAGGCCGAAGCTGATCAGGTCGGACAGGTTGTCCAGCTCGGCACCCATCGGCGAGCTGCGCAGCTTGCGGGCCACGATGCCGTCGAAGAGGTCGAAGACCGCGGCGAGCAGCATCAGTATCACTGCCGTCGCGGCGCTGTTACGGGCCATGCCCGATTCGCCACTGCCGGTGAGGTGCGGGATGAGGATCCCGGTGGTGGTGAAGTACACCGCCATGAATCCGCACGTCGCGTTGCCGAGCGTGAGGGTGTCCGCTATCGACAGCCGCAGCGAGAGCGGCATGTCGTCCTCGGCGGACTCCTCCTCGGCAGGCTCGGGCACCCAGCCGGCGGCCGGAGTCTCTGGGTCAGTCACGGTCAATTCGTGTCACCCCCGCGGTGGTGGCCTGACCGACCTCGACCGCGACCTCGACGCCCTCCGGGAGGTAGATGTCGACGCGGGAGCCGAAGCGGATCAGACCGATGCGTTCGCCCTGCTCCACCTTGGTACCGGCCGGCAGGTAGGGCACGATGCGACGGGCCACGGCGCCGGCGATCTGCACCATCTCGATGTCACCGAGCTCGGTGTCGAAGTGCCAGACAACGCGCTCGTTGTTCTCGCTCTCCTTGTTGAACGCCGGGACGAATCCGCCGGGGATGTGCTCCACGGACGTCACCGTGCCCGCGAGGGGCGCGCGGTTGACGTGGACGTTCAGCGGGCTCATGAAGATCGCGACCCGGGTCCGCCCGCCCTTCCACGGCATGATGCTCTGCACCACACCGTCGGCGGGCGAGATGACACGGCCCTGAGTGATCTCACGCTCGGGGTCGCGGAAGAACCACAGCATGCCCGCGGCGAGCGCGGTGGCGGGCACGGCCGCCGCGGCCCAGCGTCCGGACTTGCGCGCCCGGGCGAGGCTGAGCGCCGCGGTGGCGACGGTCGGCAGAAGCCACGGCGATGCTCCGCGCGCGAGGCGGACGCTGCCGCGAGGTGCAGAGGTTTGGCTGTGGGGCATGGATGACCTTCGTAGCGGGTGATTGCCGCGCCGCAAACAGGGGGACGGGACGGCGGCTTTACTGGAATGCTATCGGTTGCGCGCAACAACTGGGCAAGCCAGAAGCCGAGTCGATGACCGCCGGCCAGTGACTGGGAGTGACCCCTTTGCGACGAACCTGGGTGCGATCCGCCGCAAAAGGGACTTTCAGCCCTGGAGTCGGTACTCCTCGAGCAAGCGTCGCCCAATGATCATTTTCTGGATCTCGGCGGTACCTTCACCGATCAGCAGCATCGGAGCCTCGCGGTAGAGGCGCTCGATCTCGTACTCCTTCGAGAACCCGTATCCGCCGTGGATACGGAAGGCGTCCTCGACCACCTCCTTGCAGTACTCGGAGGCGAGGTACTTCGCCATCCCTGCTTCGAGGTCGTTTCGTTCCCCGGAGTCCTTTTTGCGTGCCGCATTGACCATCATCGCATGGGCGGCTTCGACCTTGGTAGCCATCTCGGCGAGCTTGAACTGGATGGCCTGGTGTTCGGCGATCGCCTTGCCGAAAGTGTGACGTTGCTGGGCATATGAGACACCCAGTTCGAAAGCACGCTGAGCGACGCCGCAGCCACGTGCCGCCACGTTGACGCGGCCGACCTCGACCCCGTCCATCATTTGGTAAAACCCTCGGCCGGTCTGGCCGCCGAGGACCCGATTGGCCGGAATGCGCAGTCCGTCCATGATGAGCTCGGTCGTGTCGACGCCCTTGTAGCCCATCTTGTCGATCTTGCCGGGGATGGTGAGGCCGGGCCGCACCTCGCCGAAGCCGGGCTCCTTCTCGATGAGGAAGGTCGTCATCGACTTGTGGGGCGCCGTGCCCTCGGGGTGTCCTTCGTCACTTCGGACGAGGACGGCCACCAGGGTGGAGGTGCCGCCGTTCGTCAGCCACATCTTCTGGCCGTTCAGGACGTACTCGTCGCCGTCCTTCACCGCCTTGGACGAGATGGCCGACACGTCCGAGCCCAGCGCCGGCTCGGACATCGAGAACGCGCCGCGCACCTCGCCCAGCGCCATCCGGGGGAGGAAGTAGTCCTTCTGCTCCTGCGTGCCGTGCTGCTTGATCATGTACGCCACGATGAAGTGGGTGTTGATGATGCCCGAGACGGACATCCAGCCCCGCGCGATCTCCTCGACGCACAGGGCGTAGGTGAGAAGCGACTCACCCAGGCCGCCGTACTCCTCGGGGATCATCAGCCCGAAGAGGCCGAGCTCCTTGAGACCGTCGACGATCTGTTGCGGGTACTCGTCGCGGTGCTCCAGCTCGGTCGCGACTGGGATGATCTCCTTGTCGACGAACTCGCGGACGGTCTTCAGGATCTCCCGCTGGACGTCCGTGAGCCCGGCGGTCTGGGCGAGTCGGGCCATGGCTACTTCTCCTGGGTCTTCAGCTGGGGGCGGCCGGGCTGCTCGCCGCCGCGCTCCTTGATGTACGTCTCGGTCGGGACCATCACCTTGCGCCGGAAGACGCAGACGAGGGTGCCGTCCTGCTTGTAGCCCTTGGTCTCGACGTAGACGATGCCGCGGTCGTTCTTCGACTTCGACGGGGTCTTGTCGAGGACCGTGGTCTCGCCGTAGATCGTGTCGCCGTGGAAGGTCGGCGCCACGTGCCGCAGGGACTCGATCTCCAGGTTGGCGATGGCCTTCCCGGAGACGTCCGGCACGGACATGCCGAGCAGCAGCGAGTAGATGTAGTTGCCCACGACCACGTTCTTGCCGAAGTCGGTCGTGTTCTCGGCGTAGTTGCTGTCCATGTGGAGCGGGTGGTGGTTCATGGTCAGCAGACAGAAGAGGTGGTCGTCGTACTCCGTGACCGTCTTCCCGGGCCAGTGCTTGTAGACCGCCCCGATCTCGAACTCTTCGTACGTGCGTCCGAACTGCATGGGGATCTGTCCTTGTCAGCTGGTGGGAATCTCGAACTTGCTGGTGCGCTGCATGCCCGCGGCGCGGCCCTTGCCCGCGATGACCAGGGCCATCTTGCGGCTGGCCTCGTCGATCATCTCGTCGCCGAGCATCGCCGAGCCCTTCTTGCCGCCGGCCTCCGAGGTGCACCAGTCGTACGCGTCGAGGATCAGCTCGGAGTGGTCGTAGTCCTCCTGCGAGGGGGAGAAGACCTCGTTGGCAGCGTCGACCTGACCGGGGTGCAGCACCCACTTGCCGTCGAAGCCCAGAGCCGCCGCCCGGCCGGCCACCTCGCGGTAGGCGTCCACGTCACGGATCTGGAGGAAGGGGCCGTCGATCGCCTGGAGGTTGTGCATGCGGGCGGCCATCAGGATGCGCATCAGGATGTAGTGGTAGGCGTCCGCGCCGTAGCCGGGCGGCTGCATGCCCACGACCAGCGACTTCATGTTGATGGAGGCCATGAAGTCGGCCGGGCCGAAGATGATGGTCTCCAGCCGGGGCGAGGCGGCGGCGATCTCGTCGACGTTCACCAGGCCCTTGGCGTTCTCGATCTGCGCCTCGATGCCGATCTTGCCGACCTCGAAGCCCATCGTCTTCTCGATCTGCGTCAGCAGCAGGTCCAGCGCGACGACCTGCTGGGCGTCCTGGACCTTCGGCAGCATGATGCAGTCGAGGTTCTGGCCGGCGCCCTCGACGACCGTGATGACATCGCGGTACGTCCAGTGCGTCGTCCAGTCGTTCACGCGGACGACCCGGGTCTTGCCCGTCCAGTCGCCGTTGTTCAGCGCGTCCACGATCGTGTGGCGGGCGCCTTCCTTGGCGAGCGGCGCACAGGCGTCCTCCAGGTCCAGGAAGACCTGGTCGGCCGGCAGTCCCTGGGCCTTCTCCAGGAACCGCGGGTTGGAGCCCGGCACGGCGAGGCAGGAGCGACGCGGGCGAAGGCGGTTCACCACAGGACCAGGGGTGTCCGACGCGGAGCGGAGGCCAGGCAGGGCGGTGGCGGGCGACGGGTGGGCAGGCGTGGTCATGCGGGGACCTCCGTGCTTGCAAGGTTTGCGGTGTTCTGAAGGGGGTCGAGCTTGTTGGCTTTGCGGATCTCGTCGACGATACGGCCGATGATCTCCGTGATGCCGAAGTCCTTCGGCGTGAAGACGGCGGCCACACCGGCCGCCTTCAGCGTCACGGCATCCGCGTTCGGAATGATGCCTCCGACGATGACGGGGATGTCACCCGCCCCCGCCGCACGCAGGCGTTCGAGGACATCCGGGACGAGTGCGCTGTGGGATCCGGACAGGATGGACAGTCCCACGCAGTGCACGTCCTCGGCCAGCGCGGCGGCGGAGATCTCCTCCGGCGTCAGCCTGATGCCCTGGTAGACCACTTCGAAGCCGGCGTCGCGGGCCCGCACGGCGATCTGCTCGGCGCCGTTGGAGTGCCCGTCCAGGCCGGGCTTGCCCACCAGCAGGCGCAGCCGGCCCGAGCCGAGCTCGTCGGCCGTACGGGCCACCTTCTCGCGGACCTCGTGCATCGGCGTGCCGGGCTCGGCGGTGACCGCCACCGGGGCCGAGGAGACCCCCGTCGGGGCGCGGAACTCGCCGAACACCTCGCGCAGCGCGCTCGACCACTCGCCGGTGGTGACACCGGCCCGGGCGCACTCCAGGGTGGCCTCCATCAGGTTCTCGGTGCCGGCCGCGGCCTGCTTCAGCCGGTCCAGGGCCTGGCCGACGGTCGGGAAGACGAACGGGTCGCCGCCGCCCTGCCGGTCCGAGGACTCCTGGCGCTCGGCCCGCCAGCGGCCGATGCGCTCGACGGTCAGGGCCTCGACGGCCGGGTCCACCGTCATGATGGCGCCGTCCAGGTCCGAGGTGAGCGGGTTCTCCTCGGTCTGCTGGAAGCAGTTGACGCCGACGATCTTGTCCTCGCCGGCCTCGATCCGCGCCCGCCGCTCGGCGTGCGAGGAGACCAGCTCGCCCTTCAGGTACCCGGACTCGACGGCGGCCATGGCGCCGCCCATCTCCTGGATCCGGTCGATCTCGGCCAGGCAGTCGGCGACCAGGGAGTCGACTTTGGCCTCGATGACGTGGGATCCGGCGAAGATGTCCTCGTACTCCAGCAGGTCGCTCTCGTGGGCGAGGACCTGCTGGATGCGCAGCGACCACTGCTGGTCCCAGGGACGGGGCAGGCCCAGCGCCTCGTTCCAGGCGGGCAGCTGCACGGCGCGGGCGCGGGCGTCCTTGGAGAGGGTGACCGCGAGCATCTCCAGCACGATGCGCTGGACGTTGTTCTCCGGCTGCGCCTCGGTCAGACCCAGGGAGTTGACCTGGACGCCGTAACGGAAGCGGCGCTGCTTCGCGTTCTCGATGCCGTAGCGCTCCTTGGTGACCTTGTCCCAGATGCGGCCGAAGGCGCGCATCTTGCACATCTCCTCGACGAAGCGGACGCCCGCGTTCACGAAGAAGGAGATCCGGGCCACGACCTCGCCGAAGCGCTCCTCGGGCACCTGCCCCGAGTCGCGCACCGAGTCGAGGACCGCGATCGCCGTGGACATCGCGTACGAGATCTCCTGGACCGGCGTGGCCCCGGCCTCCTGCAGGTGGTAGCTGCAGATGTTGATCGGGTTCCACTTCGGGATGTGGTTGACCGTGTACGCGATCATGTCCGTCGTCAGCCGCAGGGACGGCCCCGGCGGGAAGACGTGCGTCCCGCGCGAGAGGTACTCCTTGACGATGTCGTTCTGTGTGGTGCCCTGGAGCTGGGAGATGTCCGCCCCCTGCTCCTCGGCGGCCACCTGGTAGAGCGCCAGCAGCCACATGGCGGTGGCGTTGATCGTCATCGAGGTGTTCATCTGCTCCAGGGGTATGTCCTGGAACAGCCGCCGCATGTCGCCCAGGTGGGAGACGGGGACCCCGACCCGGCCCACCTCGCCGCGGGCGAGGATGTGGTCGGGGTCGTAGCCGGTCTGGGTCGGCAGGTCGAACGCGACCGACAGGCCCGTCTGGCCCTTGGCCAGGTTGCGGCGGTACAGCTCGTTGGACGCCTCGGCCGTGGAGTGGCCGGCGTACGTCCGCATGAGCCACGGACGGTCCTTCTGGCGCTCTGTCATCTCAGGCTGTCCCTTAGGCCTTTGAACGGACTCAGACGTTACGGAAGCGGTTGATCGCGTCGAGGTGCGTGGCGCGCAGCTCGTGGTCGCGCACGCCCAGGCCCTCCTCGGGGGCCAGCGCGAGGACGCCGACCTTGCCCTGGTGGAGGTTGCGGTGCACGTCGTAGGCGGCCTGGCCGGTGTCCTCCAGGGAGTAGACCTTCGAGAGGGTGGGGTGGATCTTGCCCTTCGAGATCAGACGGTTGGCCTCCCACGCCTCGCGGTAGTTCGCGAAGTGCGAGCCGATGATCCGCTTGAGCGACATCCACAGGTAGCGGTTGTCGTACTCGTGCATGTAGCCCGAGGTCGAGGCGCAGGTGGTGATGGTGCCGCCCTTGCGGGTGACGTAGACGCTCGCGCCGAAGGTCTCCCGGCCGGGGTGCTCGAAGACGATGTCGATGTCCTCGCCGCCGGTCAGCTCGCGGATGCGCTTGCCGAAGCGCTTCCACTCCTTCGGGTCCTGGGTGTGCTCGTCCTTCCAGAACTTGTAGCCCTCGGCGTTGCGGTCGATGACCGCGGTCGCGCCCATCGCCCTGCAGATGTCCGCCTTCTCGGGGCTGGAGACCACACAGATCGGGTTGGCGCCGCCGGCCAGGGCGAACTGGGTGGCGTACGAGCCGAGCCCGCCGCTCGCGCCCCAGATCAGGACGTTGTCGCCCTGCTTCATGCCGGCGCCGTTGCGGGAGACCAGCTGGCGGTAGGCGGTGGAGTTGACCAGACCGGGGGAGGCGGCCTCCTCCCAGCTCAGGTGGCCGGGCTTGGGCATCAGCTGGTTCGACTTGACCAGCGCGATCTCCGCCAGGCCGCCGAAGTTGGTCTCGAAGCCCCAGATGCGCTGCTCGGGGTCGAGCATCGTGTCGTTGTGGCCGTCCGAGGACTCCAGCTCGACCGAGAGGCAGTGCGCGACGACCTCGTCGCCCGGCTTCCAGGCGTTGACGCCGGGGCCGGTGCGCAGCACGACGCCCGCGAGGTCGGAGCCGATGACGTGGTACGGGAGGTCGTGGCGCTTGGTGAGCTCCGACAGGCGCCCGTAGCGCTCCAGGAAGCTGAAGGTGGACACCGGCTCGAAGATCGAGGTCCACACCGAGTTGTAGTTGACCGAGGAGGCCATGACGGCCACCAGGGCCTCGCCCGGACCCAGCTCCGGCACGGGGACCTGGTCCAGGTGCAGCGACTTGCGCGGGTCCTTCTCGCGCGTCGTGAGCCCCGCGAACATCTCCGCCTCGTCCTTGTGCACGGTGATCGCGCGGTAGGAGTCGGGAAGCGGCAGGGCCGCGAAGTCTGCGGCGGTGGCGGACTGCGACTGAATCGCGTCCAGGATGTCCTTCACGGTGAGCCTCCGGCTAGCGCTGATGAGGGTGCGCTGAGGTAAAGGGGGTGCGTGGTGCAGGTGTGGTGTGCCGTCGGTCCGGCTGGTGCGGTGGTGCGGGGCGACGCCCGTGGTGGGGCGTGCGGTGCCTGGTGACGCAGGCGGCATCCGGGGCGCGTTCCGTGCCGTGTGGGCGTGGGTCGCGGGGACATCCGGACGAGATTCAACGTATGGCACCCCGTGTCACCCGGCAAGGCACCGCGTGCCAAAACTTTCTCTCATTTGCCGATTGACCTGCACCGATGAGCGATGATCGATCAGAGTTACCCGTGAGTAGGGGCAAGTCGGACATACGAAAGCGGCCGCCCCCGTGACGGGGGCGGCCGCTGTGACGCGTGTCGCTACTTGGCGCGCAGTGCCTCTTCGATGGTCCGCATGACCTCGTCGAGGGGTGCGTCGGTCCGGGCCACCGCCACCAGCACCTCGCCCTCGGTGCGGACCGCGGCCGGCGCGGCCGGCGCCGTGCTCAGGGTGCGGCCCGCGCCGATCCCCGTGCCGAAGGTCTTCCGGACGATCGAGAAGGCGTGGTCCAGCTGGGCCTCAACGTCTCCCTGACCGCCCGCCCGCAGCCAGCGCCGCAGCACGTGGTTGTGGGCGGTGACCACGGCAGAGGCGGCCACCTCGGCCAGCAGCGGATCGTCGTTGCCGTCGTGGTGGTCGGTCTCGTCGAAGTGGGCCAGCAGGTAGCGGGTGAACAGCCGCTCGTACCGGGCCACCGAGGCGATCTCCCGCTCCCGCAGCGCCGGCACCTCGCGGGTCAGCCGGTAGCGCTCCACCGACACCGCGGGCGAGGCGGCGTACATCTTCATGACTTCCTTGATCCCGCGGCACACCGTGTCGAGCGGGTGCTCGTGCGCCGGGGCCACGTCGAGGACGGCCTCGGCGCGGGTCAGGGTGTCGTCGTGGTCCGGGAAGATCGCCTCTTCCTTGGACCGGAAGTGCCGGAAGAAGGTCCGGCGCGCCACCCCGGCGGTCGCGGCGATCTCGTCGACCGTCGTCGCCTCGTACCCCTTGGTCGCGAAGAGCTCCATGGCCGCGGCGGCGAGCTCGCGGCGCATTTTGAGCCGCTGGGCGGCCGCCTTGGTGCCGGCCGTGCTCTCCGGGACGTCGGATGCCGTGGCGGCGCGGGGCGAGGTCTTGGCGGGCTGGGACATAGAGCGAAAGTACTTCATTCGTGCAGGGGAGCGCGCCTGCGGGGGGTGAGAGGGGGGTGGATGCGGGGGAGAGCCCGCACTGGGCTCGGGAGGGTCAGTCCGCCGTGAGGGTCCGGCGGACCCGAGCAGCCCTCCCCACGCATCCGGCTCGTGGCCCGACCGGTTACCGGCGGGCGGCGTACTCACGGAAACCGCGGCCGGTCTTCCGGCCCAGGCAGCCCGCCGCCACCAGGTGCTCCAGCAGCGGGGACGGGGCCAGGCCCGGGTCGCGGAACTCCTCGTGGAGGACCTTCTCGATGGCCAGCGACACATCGAGGCCGACCACGTCGAGCAGCTCGAACGGTCCCATCGGGTAGCCGCCGCCCAGCTTCATCGCCGCGTCGATCTGGTCGATGTCGGCGTAGTGCTGCTCGACCATCTTGATCGCGTTGTTGAGGTACGGGAACAGCAGCGCGTTCACGATGAAGCCGGCCCGGTCGCCGCAGTCCACCGGGTGCTTGCGCACCTTGGTGCAGATCGCGCGGACCGTGGCGTGCACGTCGTCGGCCGTCAGGACGGTCCGGACCACCTCGACCAGCTTCATCGCCGGGGCCGGGTTGAAGAAGTGCATGCCGATCACGTCCTGCGGGCGCGAGGTCACGCGGGCCACCGCGATCACCGGCAGCGAGGAGGTGGTGGTCGCCAGCACCGCACCCGGCTTGCAGACCTTGTCCAGGGCCGCGAACAGCTCCTGCTTGACCGCCAGGTCCTCGGCGACCGCCTCGACGGCCAGGTCCACGTCGGCGAAGGCGTCCAGCGAACCGGCCGGGGTGATCCGGCCCAGGGTCTGCGCGGCGGCCTCCTCCGTCAGCCTGCCCCTGGACACCGCACGGCCCAGGGACTTGCCGATGGCGGCCTTCGCCGCGTCCGCCTTCTCCTGGCTGCGCGCGGCCAGGACCACATCGAACCCGGACTGCGCGAAGACCTGCGCGATCCCGCTCGCCATGGTGCCCGAGCCGGCCACGCCGACCGAGGAGACGGGACGGCCCGTGCCGAGCAGGGATCCGTCCGGCGGGGTCTGGAGGTCACGGACGATCACCGAGCTGCCGGGCGCCTCGTACGTGTAGAAGCCGCGTCCGGACTTCTGCCCGGTCAGGCCCGCGGCGGCGAGCTGGCCCAGGACCGGGGCCGGGGCGTGCAGCCGGTCGCCGGAGGAGGTGTACATGGCCTCCAGGACGGTGCGGGCCGTGTCCACGCCGATCAGGTCGAGCAGCGCCAGCGGGCCCATGGGCAGGCCGCAGCCGAGCCGCATCGCCGCGTCGATGTCCTCGCGGGAGGCGTACTTCGCCTCGTACATCGCGGCGGCCTGGTTCAGGTAGCCGAAGAGCAGGCCGTCCGCGACGAAACCGGGCCGGTCGCCGACCGCGACGGGCTCCTTGCCGAGCGCGCGGGCCAGCTCGGTGACCGCCTCCACGGCCGGCGGGGCGGTGAGGACGCAGCTGACGACCTCGACCAGCTTCATCGCCGGGGCCGGGTTGAAGAAGTGCAGGCCCAGCACGCGCTCGGGGCGCTGGGACTCGGCGGCGAGCCGGGTCACCGACAGGGCGTTGGTGCCCGTGGCCAGGATCGTGCCGGGGCGGACGATCGCGTCCAGCTCGCGGAACACCTGCTGCTTGACCTCGTACGACTCGGGCACGACCTCGATGACGAGATCGGCCTCGGCGGCGGCCGCCAGGTCGGTGAAGGTACGGAAGCGGGCGAGCACGTCCGCCCGCTCCTGCTCGGTGATGCGCTCGCGGGTGACGGAGCGCGCGGTGGACGCGGCGAGGGAGGCGGCGGCCCGGCGGGCGGCGGTCTCGCTGATGTCGATGCCGATGACCTCGCGGCCGGCCCGGGCGAGGACCTCGGCGATGCCGGTGCCCATCGTGCCGAGGCCGACGACGGCGATGGTCTGGAGGGTGGGCTGACTGGACTGACGGTCCATCGAGGGACTCCAGTGGAAGAGGGTGACGACTGAGGGGCGCGCGGCGCACAGCGCGCGCGGATGCCGTACGGAGTGCCGTGCGGTGAAAGAGCCCGGAGGGATGCGGGCCCGAGGGGAGAGAACCCGGCGGGAACGAGTCCCGGGGGTGGAAACGGCGCAGCCCTGTCCCGGGATCACGCCGTGCATACGAACCGACCGACACGAGGCGGCTGCGTCACCAGGCCGCCCTCGTACGTGTTGTAAGGACAGTAACTCGCCGGTAACTGGTCCGCCAGAGCGCGGAGATGTGACCTGTACCGCCCAAATGTACCGATCATCGATCATCGATCAACCGGCGTTGTCCAACTCCGGGAACCCGGCGTGCCGACCCCCTCCGTCCCCCTAGGGTGGCCGGGTGAACGACGTGCTGGAACGCCTGCGGGCGGAGGCGGGGCAGTCACCCGAGTACGAGGTGCTGCTCGCGGCCGGCCCCGACGACCTGGCGGCCTCCCTGACCTCGGCCGGGCTGCCCCTGTGGGCCCGCGAGCTGGCCGCGTACCGGCTGGGCCTCGCGGGCGACCGCCGCGCCTTCGAGCCGCTGGTGCTGCTGCTCAACCACCGGGACCCGCCCCGCTGCGCGGCCGCCGCGGAGGCGATGGCCGTCCTCGGCGACCCGCGCACCGCCCGCGCGGCCGCCGCCCTCGCCACCAACGGCCTGCGCACGGCCTACGCCCTGCAGCCCGTCCGGCTGCTCACCGCCCTGCGCGCCCCCGAGTCCGTACCGGCCCTGCTGGCCACCCTGTCGCGGCTCCTGTCCCCGAACGACCCGTACTGGCGGGTGGCCCTGGCCTGCGTGGAGGGCCTCGGCGCCCTCGGCGACCCCCGGGCCCGCGAACTCCTCACCCGCGCCCAGTCCCACCCCCGCCTGGCGGTGGCCGCGACGGCCGCCCTGCGCGGGCTCGGATGACAGGATCGGCCCATGACTGATCACCGGACCGGCCACCTCACCCGCATACCCGCACCTGAAGGGGTCGCCCCCGCCGCCGGCTACGCCCACGTCGTCACCGGCACCGGGCGGTTCGTCGCCGTCTCGGGGCAGTGCGCCCTCGACGAGAAGGGCGCGGTCGTCGGCGAGGGCGACCCCGCCGCGCAGGCCCGCCAGGTCTTCGAGAACCTCCGGCGCTGCCTGGCGGCCGCCGGGGCGACCTTCGACGACGTCGTGAAGCTGACGTACTTCGTGACGGACGTCGCGCACCTCCCGGCGGTACGGGAGGCGCGCGACGCCGTCATCCCCGCCGACCGGCTGCCCGCGTCCTCGGCCGTCCAGGTCGCCGCACTGTTCCGGCCCGAACTGCTGCTGGAGGTGGAGGCCTTCGCGGTGCTGCCGGCCGGCTGATCGTCAGCCCCGGAAGCCGAGCAGGCCGTGCAGGCCCGCGCCGCCCGCCGACGGGGGAACCGCCCGGGTCGCCGTGGCCGGCTTCGGGGCCGCCGGGGCGGGGCAGGTGGCGTCCGCGGCCGTCCCGGTCCTCAGGTACGCCGACACCTTCTCGTCCAGGCACTTGTTGCCGCTGAGCGAGATGCCGTGGTTGCCGCCGCCCTCCTCGACCACCAGGGCCGAGCCCTTGAGCTTGTCCCGCATGCTGAGCGCCCCGGCGAAGGGGGTCGCCGCGTCCTCCGTCGCCTGGAGGAGGAGGGCGGGAGGGAGGTCCGCGTTGGTCACGTCCGGGGCCTGGAGCGGCTCCGTCGGCCAGAACGCGCACGGGGCGTTGTACCAGGCGTTGTTCCAGGTCATGAACGGCGCCTCGGCGTGCGTCCGCCACATGTCCGCGCGCCACTCGTTCCAGTCCCTCGGCCAGGCCGAGTCCCGGCACTGCACCGCCGTGTAGACGCTGTAGCTGTTGCCCGCGGAGGGCTCCACCGCGCCGAACCGCTCGTAGGCCGCCACCAGAGGCTTCGGGTCCTGCTTCACCGCGTACGCCGCGAAGGCCTCGGCGAGGTTCGGCCAGTAGCCGTTGTAGTAGCCGCCCGGCAGGTAGGTGTCCTCCAGCTCCGACGGGCCCACCTTGCCGCCCGCCGGGGCCCCGCGCAGCGCCTCCCGCATCGCGTACCAGCGCTCCTCGACCTGCACCGGGTCGGTGCCGAGCCGGTAGGTGGCGTCGTGCTGCGCCACCCAGGCCAGGAACGCCTTGTGGCGGGCGTCGAAGGCACGGTCCTGGGCGAGGTTGTCCTCGTACCAGACCCCGCCCGGGTCGACCACCGAGTCCAGGACGAGCCGGTGCACCCGGCCCGGGTGGAGCTTGGCGTACACCGCGCCCAGGTAGGTGCCGTACGAGTAGCCGAAGTAGCTGATCCGCTCCGCGCCGAGGGCGCCGCGCAGCACCTCGATGTCCCGGGCGGCCGAGACCGTGCCGATGTGCGGCAGCACGTCCGCGTGCTTGGAGCCGCAGGACTCGGCGAAGGCCCGCACCCGGTCCAGGTTGGCCCGCTCGGTCTCCTCGTCCACGGGCACGGAGTCCGGCCGCACGGGCGTGAAGTGGCCGGACCCGCAGTCGAGGGAGGGCTCGCTCTTGCCGACGCCCCGGGGGTCGAAGCCGATCACGTCGTACTGGGCGGCCACCTCCTTGGGGAGGGCGGAGGCGACGAACCCGGCCAGGCTGCGGCCGCTGCCGCCCGGCCCGCCGGGGTTGACCAGCAGCGGGCCCTGGGAGATGGCGGCGGTGTGGGGGACCCGGGTCAGCGCGAGGGTGATCTGCCGGCCGCCGGGCCGGGCGTGGTCGAGGGGCACCTTGAGGGACGCGCACTGCAGCGTGGGGTAACGCGGGGTCGCGCAGCCGGTCCAGCCCAGCGCGGCCTGCGCCGGTGCCGGTGCGGCCGCCGCGGAAGAAGCCGCCGGCGCGGCCGTGACCGGGCTCGCGAGGGCGGCGGCGACGGTGGAGATCGACAGCAGGACAGCGGCGCGCTTCTTCAAGGGGTGGAGCATGGGGCCTCCCAGCCGAGGGTTCTGGGCGGAATCGTCCCGGAAAACACGCCTGGAAGGCGGGATTGGGCTGCGTATTGGCCCGATGTGATGACCGTTCAGGGGGTGCCGGGCATCAGAGGAGGCTGAGCTGGGTCGCCGCGGCGGGCGCCGCCCCGGCCGGGCGCTCGGGCGTGACGACGGCGCGGGCCGCCCCCCGCCGGGAGGGGCCGATGCCGAATTCCGCCGCGAGCTCGTGGACTTGGCGGGTGATCCGGCGCTGGTACCAGGTGGGCGCGGACGCGCCGCCCGCGTACATCCGCTCGTAGCGCGGCGCCAGGTGGGGATGGTGCGCGCCGAGCCAGGCCGTGAACCACTCGCGCGCCCCGGGCCGCAGATGGAGTACCAGGGGTGTCACGGAGGTCGCGCCGGACTCGGCGACGGCCCGGACGGTCGCCCGCAGCTGCTCCGGCGCGTCCCCCAGGAAGGGGATCACCGGGGCCATCAGCACACCGCACTCGATCCCGGCGTCGGTCAGGGCCCGTACGGCGCCCAGCCGGGCGGCGGGGGAGGGGGTGCCGGGCTCGACGGTCCGCCAGAGCGGGGTGTCGGTCAACCCGACGGTCTCGAGAGTCGCGGTGTACCGCACCCGGCCTCACGGTCCGGACGAGGGCGCGTTGCGGGGGGCGACTCGATAGCCGCCCCCCACGGAGCCTGACTAGGTGTCGCGCTTGACGTACTGAAGAACCACCATGCCTGCCGTGAACGCGGCAGCGAACGCACTGCCCGCCGATCCCAGGCCGACGAGCGCAGCGGCCTTCAATGCCATGACGACGATGTACGTGACGAGGGCGATAAGGGACGCGAGGAGCGCCACGATCGTGATGTCACGACCGGGATGACTGCACGCGCGCTGATGGGTCGTGTTGGTCGACACTACCGTTCCTCCATGTTGTGGTGGCGAACCGCTGACTGAGGGCACACCTCACCTAGGGGCGAGGCACGAGGCCTTCAGCGGTCGACAGGCGGTTACGCCTGTAGCTGCCACGCGTTCAACATGGGTTTTCCTAACCGGTAGTTGGCGATCCCGGACAGGCTACAACCCGGCCCATGGCCCGCGCAACGGGATGCGGCCCAGAGGTGGAGCACCCGCTTTGGGAGCGGGTGGAGAACATCGGAACGCCACCGAGCACGATGGCATTCCGTGTCGTGCGGGCGGTGGACGGCCTGGCTGTCACGCCCCGGACGGAAACGCCGGCAGCCGGAGTGAAGGAAGGGTTCGGGCTCATGGGCCCAGCCGACTGCCCCCGACGGGCGCCCCTGCCGCGCGGCGGGGGCGTCTTCACGCCACTGACGTGCCTGAGGCGCGTGAGCCGGAAGTCGCGGGTTGGGTGCATGGGGCCGTAGGGAAGCATCTGCTAACGGAAAATGTACGGTTCGGTGACCGTCAGCGAGCGCTGGACAGCAGATTTTACGGTGATCATGGAGTTCCTTCGCAGATTCTCTTGCCTGGCGGGCGCGTCCTTGCGAGGCTTGACGCATTGCCCAACCCTCACGGCAAGAGGTCCGCATGCGATCAGCACCGAAAAATGCACCCAAATTCAAGGCCGTGCAGCATGGGGTTCCCGAGCCCTCCGCTCCGACGGGCCGACCTTCAGTTGAACTTCGCTTGGGTGGGCTGCACTTGACCATTCAGCGCATTCCCGCATGGCTGATCACGCTGGCCACGACAGCCGCTGGAAGTGGGGTCGCCTGGTGGACGACTCGTTAGAGCGGCCCCACCGGTACCGACGCACTACGTGAGCCCCGGTCGTCATCGGATGACCGGGGCTTTGCCGTGTGGTGACGCCCTCTCATGCCTTGTGGGGCCCAGTCTGTGAGCGCCCGAGAACAGGGCAATTCGACTGGGTGGCCCCCACGACCCCCGAGGACGTGGAAGGCATCCGGCGGCATGCCTACGCGCTTCCCGGTCCCCTGTCCACGCCCTGATCCGAATGTACGGATCCTGGTGACCCGCCCGGCCGGACCCGGACGGCCCGGGGCCGGGCGCGGCCGAGGTGGGCGCGGCCCGGGCGCGGGACGGATTTGGGCGGCCGGGCCGGAGGTGGTTGGCTTCGCCGTGACGAGCGGGACACAACTGCTGGAGGAACAGCTATGGCGCAGGTCGAGGCCACCACGGAGCGGATCATCGCAGCCGACGCGGAGACCGTGTTCGACGCGCTGGCGGACTACACCGGGATCCGGGGCAAGGTGCTGCCCGAGCACTTCAGCGAGTACGAGGTGCGCGAGGGCGGCGACGGCGAGGGCACGCTGGTGCACTGGAAGCTCCAGGCCACCAGCAAGCGCGTACGCGACTGCCTGCTCGAGGTCACCGAGCCCACCGACGGACAGCTGGTGGAGAAGGACCGCAACTCCTCCATGGTCACGACCTGGCTGGTCACCCCGGCCGGCGAGGGCAAGTCCAAGGCCGTCGTCACCACCGTGTGGGACGGCGCCGGCGGCATCGGCGGCTTCTTCGAGCGCACCTTCGCGCCCAAGGGCCTCGGCCGGATCTACGACACCCTGCTCGCGAACCTGGCCGCCGAAGTCGAGGCCTGAGCCCGGGCGCTGCCCGGGCGGTGGGCGGCTCACCGGATCGGGTGGATTTCCCGGCCCGGGTGGGCCGCCGGAAGCCGGGCGTGGCCCCGCGGCAGGCGGGGCACGGGCGGCTAGGGTGGGGGCCCTGAGCGCTACCGACCGCCCGGGGGCCCGATGAAGATCCTCATCTCCGCCGACATGGAAGGCGCCACCGGCGTCACCTGGCCCGCCGACGTGCTGCCCGGCACGCCGCAGTGGGAACGCTGCCGCGGAATGTTCACCTCCGACGTCAACGCCGCCGTGCTCGGCTTCCACGACGGCGGCGCCGACCGGGTCGTCATCAACGAGGCGCACTGGACGATGCGCAATCTGCTGCTGGAGCGGCTCGACGCCCGCGCGGAGATGCTCACCGGCCGTCACAAGACCCTCTCCATGGTCGAGGGCGTCCAGCGCGGCGACGTCGACGGCATCGCCTTCGTCGGATACCACACGGGCGCCGGCACCGAGGGCGTCCTCGCCCACACCTACCTCGCCAACTCCATCACCGGCGTCTGGGTCAACGGGGTGCGCGCCAGCGAGGGGCTGCTCAACGCCCACGTCGTCGCCGAGTACGGCGTCCCCGTCATCCTCGTCACCGGCGACGACCTGACCTGCATCGACGCCGCCGGCTACGCCCCGGACGCGGTGACCGTCGCGGTCAAGGACCACGTCTCGCGCTACGCCGCCGTCTGCCGGACCCCGGCCCGCACCGCCGCCGACATCCGGACCGCCGCCAAGGAGGCCACCGCCCTGGCGGTACGGCACGAGCCGGTCCTCGGCGGCCCCTTCTCCGTGGAGCTGGAGTTCGACGCCGAGCACCTGTCCATGGCCGCGACCGTGGTCCCGGGCGTGGAGCGGTGCGGGGAACGGCGGGTCGCGTACACCAGCGAGACGATGTACGAGGGGATCCGGGCCTTCAAGGCGGTCACGACGGTCGTCTCGGCGGCCGTGGAGGAGCAGTATGGCTGACATGCGCGCAATCGACACCGAGGCCCCTGTCGACGCCGTGGACGAGGTGGCGCTCGACGAGGCGGTCGAATTCACCTCCGGCCTGATCAGGATCGACACCACCAACCGGGGCGGCGGCGACTGCCGCGAGCGACCCGCCGCCGAATACGTCGCCGAGCGGCTCGCCGCCGCCGGTCTGCAGCCGCTCCTGCTGGAGCGCACCCCCGGCCGCACCAACGTGGTGGCCCGGATCGAGGGCACTGACCCCTCCGCCGACGCCCTCCTCGTCCACGGTCACCTCGACGTGGTCCCGGCCGAGGCCGCCGACTGGAGCGTGGACCCCTTCTCCGGCGAGGTCCGCGATGGCGTGGTCTGGGGCCGCGGCGCCGTCGACATGAAGAACATGGACGCCATGGTGCTGGCCGTCGTAAGGGCCTGGGCGCGCGCCGGGGTGAAGCCGCGGCGGGACATCGTCATCGCCTACACCGCCGACGAGGAGGACAGCGCGATCGACGGATCCGGCTTCCTCGCCGACCGGCACCCGCACCTCTTCGAAGGCTGCACCGAGGGCCTCAGCGAGTCCGGCGCCTTCACCGTGCACACCGCCCCCGGCCGGGCCCTCTACCCGATCGCGGCCGGCGAACGGGGCACCGCCTGGCTGAAGTTGACCGCGCACGGCACCGCCGGCCACGGCTCCAAGCCCAACCGGGCCAACGCCGTCACCCGCCTCGCCGCCGCTGTCGCGCGGATCGGCGCGTACGAGTGGCCGGTGCGCCTCACCGACACCGTCACCGCCTGCATCAGGGAACTCGCCGCCCTCCAGGGCCTGTCGGTGGACCCGCGCCACCCACGCTTCGACCTCGACGCGGTCCTCGCCGAACTGGGCCCGGCCGCCGCCCTGGTCGAGGCGACCGTCCGCAACAGCGCCAACCCGACGATGCTCAGCGCCGGTTACAAGCTCAACGTGGTCCCCGGACAGGCCACCGCCTACGTCGACGGGCGCATGCTGCCCGGCGGCGAGCGCGAGTTCATCGCGACCCTGGACGCCCTCACCGGCCCCGACGTTCGGTGGGAGTTCCACCACCGGGAGGTCGCCCTCGAAGCCCCCGTGGACGGGCGGACGTACGCGATCCTGCGCGAGTCCGTCGAGCGGTTCGACCCGGACGGGCACGTGGTGCCCTTCTGCATGGCGGGCGGCACCGACGCCAAGCAGTTCTCCCGCGTCGGCGTCACCGGCTACGGCTTCTCCCCGTTGAAGCTGCCGCCCGGCTTCGACTACTGGTCCCTCTTCCACGGTGTGGACGAGCGGGTGCCCGTCGAGGCCCTGCACTTCGGCGTCCGCGTCCTCGACCACGCACTGCGGACCCTGTGAGCGGGGCCCGGTGATGATGGCTGCGCAGACCCGGCCCTACGGAAGCTGGCCCTCACCCATCGACGCCGCGCTCGCCGCCTCGCTCGACGGACGTCCCGAGTACGTCGGCACGGTCGGCCCCGAGGTGTGGTGGACCGAGCCCAGGCCCGAGGAGGCCGGCCGCCGCACCCTGGTCCGCCGCCGGCTCGCCGCCGACGACGGCCCCGCCGGCGCACACGTCACCGAGCTGCCCGCGCCGTGGAACGTGCGCAGCCGGGTCACCGAGTACGGCGGACGGCCCTGGGCCGGAGCCGAACGGCCCGCCGGCGGGCCCCTGCTGGTCTTCGTCCACTTCGCCGACCAGCGGCTGTACGCGTACGAGCCCGACGCGCCCGGCGGCCCCGCGCCGCGGCCCCTCACCCCCGTGTCCGCGACCGGCGGCGGGCTGCGCTGGGCCGACCCGGTGCTGCGCGGCGGTGAGGTCTGGTGCGTGCTGGAGGAGTTCACCGGGCCCGCGCCGACCGACGTGCGCCGGGTGCTGGCCGCCGTACCGCTGGACGGGTCGGCGGCCGGGGACCGCGCCGCCGTACGGGAGCTGACGGACGACCGGCACCGCTTCACCACCGGGCCCCGGCTCTCCCCGGACGGCCGGCGCGCGGCCTGGCTGGTGTGGGACCACCCCCGGATGCCCTGGGACGGCACCGAGCTGCAGCTGGCCGAGGTCACCGCGGACGGCGCACTGGCCGGGACCCGCACCGTGCTCGGCGGCCCCGGCGAGGCGGTCGCCCAGGCCGACTGGGCCGCCGACGGAACCCTCCTCGCGGTGAGCGACCGCGGCGGCTGGTGGAACCCGTACCGCGTGGACCCTCACACGGGCGGGGCGGTCAACCTCTGCGCCCGCGACGAGGAGTTCGGCGGCCCGCTGTGGAAGCCCGGGCTGCGCTGGCTCGCCCCGCTGCCCGACGGACTCGTCGCCGTCCTGCACGGCCAGGGCTCCCCGGTGCTCGGCGTCCTGGACCCGGAGAGCGGCGACCTGGTGGACGCGGCCGGGCCGTGGACCGCCTGGCAGCCGACGCTCGCCGTGCACGGCACCCGCGTCTACGGGGTCGCCGCCAGCCCGCGCAGCGCGTACGAGGTGGTCGAGCTGGACACCGCCACCGGGCACGCCCGGGCGGTGGGTGCGCAGGCGACGGACCCGGTGGACCCGGCCTGCTACCCGGAGCCGCAGAGCCGGACCTTCCTCGGCCCCGACAACCGGGAGATCCACGCCCACGTCTACCCGCCGCACCACCCGGCCTGCCGGGCCGCCGCCGACGAACTGCCCCCGTACGTGGTGTGGGCGCACGGCGGTCCCACCGACCACGTGCCGCCCGTACTCGACCTGCACATCGCGTACTTCACCTCGCGCGGCATCGGCGTGGTCGAGGTCAACTACGGCGGCTCCACCGGCTACGGCCGCGCCTACCGGGAGCGGCTGCGCGAGCAATGGGGCGTGGTCGACGTGGAGGACTGCGCGGCGGTGGCCCGGGCACTGGCCGCCGAGGGCACCGCCGACCCCGCCCGGCTCGCCATCCGCGGCGCCAGCGCGGGCGGCTGGACGGCCGCGGCCTCGCTCGCCGCCACCGACCTGTACGCCTGCGCCGCGATCATCTACCCGGTACTGGACCTGCGCGGCTTCGCCGAGGAGACCCACGACCTGGAATCGCACTACATCGACGGCCTCGCCGGGCCGCCGCAGACCCTCGCCGTGGTGTGCCGCGAACGCTCCCCGGTGGCCCGTGCCGACCGGATCACGGCGTCGTTCGTCCTGCTCCAGGGGCTGGACGACCCGGTCTGCCCCCCGGCCCAGGCGGAACGCCTCCTGGCCGCCATGCGCGGCCGGGGGGTGCCGCACGCCTACCTGGCCTTCGAGGGCGAGGGCCACGGCTTCCGGCGGGCGGACACCATGATCCGGGCGCTGGAGGCCGAACTGTCCCTGTACGCCCAGGTCTTCGGCATCGAGCGGACCGACATCCCGCGGCTGGAACTCCGGACGTAGGGCGCTCCGTCAGGCGGTGTGGAGCCAGATCCGCAGCGAGCCGATCGGGGTGAAGCCCGCGCGGACGGCGGCGTCGAGGTCCTCCCCGTGCTCGTAGCCCACGACCGGCAGGTCCGGCCGGCGGGCGGCGATAGCGGCGAGGGCACCCGCCCAGACGGCGTCGACGGCTACGTCTTCGCCGGCGTCGTCGTGGGCGAACAGGTTGGACAGGCCTACGACACCGCCGCCGGTGCTCGCCACGGCCCCGGCCACGATCCGGCCGCCGGAGCGGGCCGCCAGGAAGACGATGTCCTCGCCGAGCAGGGCCGGGCGGAACAGCCCGGTGCTCTCCGAGCCGCTCCAGGCGGCCTCCCAGGCCTCCAGCTCCCGGGCGGTGGCGACCTGCGACCACTCCGGGCCGGACGCCGCCTCCGGGACCGGGGCTCCGGCCGGGCGGTGGATCCACTCGGCCTCGAACAGCACCTCGAAGCCGTGCCCGGCCAGGTCCAGGTCGGCGAAGCTGTCCTTCACCGAGCAGCCGGGGGCCTCGGTGTCGATCCCGGCTACCAGCGAGGCCGCCGCCGCGCCGGGGGCGAGGGTCACGGCATCGGGGTAGAGGGGCGGGGTCCGGCGGGCGCTCGCCCAGTGGTCCGGCGCGAACGCGCCGGCCGGTCCGTGGCCGCGCACGACCGCGTCGCACCAGTCTGCGTTGTTGCGCGCCGCGGCGAGCAGGAGTTCCCGGGTGTCGCGAGTGATGATCACACCGGAGATCCTGCCACGGCATTAGTTTCGGAAGATGACCTTTCCCACGTACCTGCGGGAGGGCGCGCGGGTGGGCCTGCGCCCCTTCCGGCTCGCCGACGGGCCCGAGTTCACCACGCGCGCGCACGAGAGCCTCGACCTCCACCGCCCCTGGCTGTTCCCGCCCACCACCGTCGAGGAGTACGAGCCCTACGCGACCCGGCTCACCGAGGGCGCCGGCCGCGCCGGGTTCCTCGTGTGCGAGCTGGGGACCGGGGCCCTGGCCGGCTTCGTCAACGTCAACAACATCGTCGGCGGCGCCTTCCAGTGCGGGGCCCTCGGCTACGGGGCCTTCGCGCACGCCGCCGGGCGCGGGCTGCTGCGCGAAGCCCTCGGCCTGGTGCTCGCGCACGCCTTCGCCCCCGCCGGGGAGGGCCTCGGCCTGCACCGCCTGGAAGCCAACATCCAGCCCGGCAACACCGCCTCGATCGCGCTGGTCCGCGGCGCCGGCTTCCGGCTGGAGGGCTTCTCCCCGGACTTCCTCCACATCGACGGCGCCTGGCGCGACCACGAGCGCTGGGCCGTCACCGCCGAAATGCCGACCCCCGAGGGGGCGCATCGCACAGGATGAGGGCATGCGAACCCTCGTGCTCCTCGATGCCCCGTCCAACCTCGGCCTGCGCCCGCCCGCGCCCGGCACCGTACCCGGCGTCTACAAGCTCGCCGGGGCCCTGCGCGAACAGGGCCTGCTGGCCCGTCTCGGCGCGCGCGAGGGCGGGGTGGTCGTCCCGCCGCGCTACGACCGCGGCGACTGGAAGGAGGGCGACGGCGTGTTCCACGCCGCCGCCCTCGCCGCGTACACCGTCACCCTCGCCGACCGGATCGAACGGCACCTGCGCGCCGGGGAGTTCCCCGTCGTGCTCGGCGGCGACTGCTCGATCCAGCTCGGCGCCGCCCTCGCCATGCGCCGCCTCGGCCGGTACGGACTGGCCGCGATCGACGGCTCGGCCGACTTCCGCCATCCGGGCAACGAGGCCGTCAACGGGCCCGTCGGCGCCGCCGGCGGCGAGGAGCTGGCCCTGTCCACCGGGCGCGGCCAGGCCGATCTCTCCGACCTGGAGGGCCGGTCGCCGTACCTGCGGGACGAGGACGTGCGCCTCTTCGGGCTGCGGAACGGCGACCCGGACCTCGCGGAGCTGCGCGCCGCGGGGATCTTTGCGGCCACCGTCGGGGCGATCCGCGATCGAGGCGCCGGGCCGGTCGCGCGGGCCGCGCTGGAGGGGCTGCACCCGCCGGCCACCGCCGGATTCTGGGTGCACCTCGACGCCGACGTGCTCGACCCGGGCGTCATGCCGGCCGTGGACAGCCCCGACCCCGGCGGCCTGATCCCCGACGAACTCGCCGAACTCCTCGCGGTACTGGTGCACTCGCCGCGCTGCGTCGGGATCAACGTCACGATCTACGACCCGGACCTGGACCCGGAGGGACGCGCGGGCGCGCTCCTCGCCGACCTGGTGGCGGGCGCGTTCGCGTAGCGCCCGGCGGGGCTGCGGGCAGGGCTGCGGGGCGCTCTGCGCGCGCGTCCGGGCACGCGTCCGGGCACGGGGCTGCGCGCGGGTCCGCGTACGGGGTCTGCGGGTGCCTTCACGTCATCCTGACCGGTGGTCATCCGCGGAACCTCTGTGCAGCGGCCGCCGCGGCGTGTTCCATTTCCCTCATGGCCACCACCGTCCGACGCGCCGTACTGACCCTCCCCGCAGCCCCGTTGGGCCCCGAGAGCCCGCTGCCCGCCCTGCGCGCGCCCGACGGCGTGCACGTCCTGGACGCGCGCTCGCGCGACGGGCTGCCCCGCGACATGGCCCGGCAGATCGGGTACGAGCCGTTGCGCTCGCTGCTGCCCGTACGGATCCGCGACGGGTACCGACGGGAGCGCGCGGAGCGGGAGTTCGAGGCGGTCGTCATCGAGAACGAGCACCTGCGGGTCACCGTGCTCCCGGAACTCGGCGGGCGCGTCCACTCGCTCGTACACCTGCCGACCGGACGCGAACTCCTGTACCGCAACCCGGTGTTCCAGCCCGCCAACTTCGCGCTGAACGGGGCCTGGTTCTCCGGCGGCATCGAGTGGAACATCGGCGCGACCGGGCACACCGCCCTGTCCTGCGCCCCGCTGCACGCCGCGCTCGTCCCGGCCCCCGACGGGGGCGTGATGGTCCGGCTGTGGGAGTGGGAGCGGCTGCGCGACCTGCCCTTCCAGGTGGACCTGTGGCTGCCGGAGGACTCCGAGTTCCTCTACGTCGGCGTCCGCGTGCGCAATCCGCACGAGCGGCCGGCGCCCGTCTACTGGTGGTCCAACATCGCCGTCCCGGAGGACGCGGGCACCCGCGTGCTCGCCCCCGCCGACGAGGCCTGGCACTTCGGGTACGAGCGCTCGCTGCGCCGCGTCCCGGTGCCGCGGTGGGAGGGCGCGGACCGCACCTACCCGCTGGGCAGCGCGTATCCGGCCGACTTCTTCTACGAGGTCCAGGGCGCGGCCCGGCCCTGGATCGCCGCCCTGGACGCCGCCGGGCAGGGGCTCGTACAGACCTCCACCGCCCTGCTGCGCGGGCGCAAGCTGTTCGTGTGGGGCGCGGGCGGCGGCGGCCGGCGCTGGCAGGAGTGGCTGACCGAGCCGGGCACCGGAGGCTACGCGGAGATCCAGGCCGGGCTGGCCCGGACCCAGCTGGAGCACGTACGGCTGGAGGGCGGCGGGGAGTTCGGCTGGCTGGAGGCGTACGGACCGCTGTCGGCGGAGCCCGCGCGGGTGCACGGAGACGACTGGACCGCGGCCCGCGGCGCGGCCGAGAGCGCGCTGGACGCCGTACTCCCGCGGGAGCGGGTGGACGCGGCGTACGAGGCGTGGCGCGGCTGCGCCGACACCGAACCGGGGGAGCGGCTGGCGACGGGCTCGGGCTGGGGCGCCCTGGAGGTGCTGTGCGGGGGCCTCAGGCTGCCGGGCACGCCCTTCGAGGAGTCCATGCTCGGCCCGGAGCAGGAGCCGTGGCTGGAGCTGTGGCGCACGGGCGTCTTCCCCGCTCCGCGCCGGGCGCTCCCGCCGGGGCCGAGCCTGGTCGCCGCGCACTGGCGGGACATGCTGGAGACGGCTCCGGCCGATCCGCTGACCGAGTACCACCTGGGCGTGGCCCAGTGGCACGCCGGGGACGTGGCCCAGGCGGTACGGAGCTGGGAGCGCGGGCTGGCGCCGGTCCCCTCCCGGTGGCCCCTGCTGCGCTGCCTGGCGATGGCGGACGCGCTGGCCGGCGATCCGGGGCGGGCGGCCGACGGGTACGCGGCGGCCTTCGAGCACCTGGCCGCGGAGAGCCGGGGCGAGGAGCCGTGGACGGCGGCGGAGTCCGCGCTCGGCCAGGAGGCGATGACGGCCCTCCTCGCCGCCGGGCGCCTGGCGCAGGCCCGCGCCGTCTGGGACCGGCTGCGGCCCGCCCTGCGCGAGGAGGGCCGCTTCCGGCTCCTCGCCGCGCGGCTGCTCGCGGCGGAGGGCCATGTGGCGGCGGCCCGCCGGGTCTTCGAGGACGGCTTCGAACTCGCGGACCTCCGGGAGGGCGAGGAGACCCTCTCCGAGGTCTGGTCCACCCTCACCGACCGCCCCCTGCCCCCGACCTACGACTTCCGCATGCGCCCACCGGGCTAGGCTGAAATACAGCCCCGCCGGCGTTTGAGGCGCGGGGTCTGGGGCGGAGCCCCGGCAGCGGAGCCGCGGCCGCATCCCCTGTGGTCAGGCCCGGCAGAGGATCTCGCCGTTCAGCACCGAGAACCACGCGTCGGGCTCCGCCCCCCACGCCCGCCAGGCCTCCGCAACGGCCGCCAGGTCCGAGCCGCTCGCATGCCCCCCGCCGATGGCATTGGCCGCGTACGCGGAGGCCGTCGTCCGCTCCGCCCACAGGGCCGACCACCAACCGGTCTCCTCCGGCGTGGCGAAACACCAGGCCGTGGCCGATGAGGTCACGTCCGTGAACCCGGCCTCCCGCGCCCACCCCCGCAGCCGCCGCCCCGCATCCGGCTCGCCGCCGTTCGCGCGGGCGACCCGCCGGTACAGGCTCAGCCAGTCGTCCAGGCCCGGCGCGGCCGGGTACCAGGTCATCGCCGCGTAGTCGGCGTCGCGCGCGGCCACGATCCCACCCGGCCGGCACACCCTGCGCATCTCGCGCAGCGCCTGCACCGGGTCGCCGACGTGCTGCAGCACCTGGTGGGCGTGGACCACGTCGAAGGAGTCGTCCGGGAAGTCCAGCGCGTGGACGTCCGCCGTGCCGAAGGACACGAGGGCGCCCAGGCCGCGTTCCTCCGCGTGGGCGCGGGCCTGCGCGAGGACGTCCTCGGCGGCGTCGACGGCGGTGACCCGGCCGCCCGGCGCGACCAGCTCCGCCAGGTCCGCGGTGATCGTGCCCGGGCCGCAGCCGACGTCCAGCACCGACATCCCCGGGCGCAGCTCGCCGATCAGGTACGCGGCGGAGTTCTCGGCGGTGCGCCAGCGGTGCGAGCGCAGGACCGACTCGTGGTGGCCGTGCGTGTAGACGGCGGTCTCCTTGGCGGCGTTCATGGCCGTACCCCTCCTCGTCGAAGCGTGCATCCCACGGTAGACGATCAGTTCGGCATCTGAGATTGCCGTTTTGACATGTGGACAACCTTAATGTGGGGCAAGGGGATCGGGCGGGTCGGTGGCAGGGCGATGCGGGTGCGAGGAGAGTGGCTCCAGGGGACATCCCATGGCAGAGGACGGTGAGAGCCATGCCGGAGACGCTGCTCGAACGGCACGCCGAGGCGCTGCGGCTCTTCGGCGAGCGGGTGCGCGCCGTCAAGGGCGATCAGTGGGACGCACCCACCCCGTGCAGGGACTGGAACGTGCGGGAGCTGGTCAACCACGTCGCCGGGGAACAGCTCTGGATCCCGCCGCTGGTCACCGACGGGCGCACGGTCGAGGACGTCGGCGACGCGTTCTCCGGCGACGTGCTGGGTGACGACCCGGTCGCGGCCTGGGACAGGGCCTCGGCCGCCGCGCACGCCGCCTTCGCCGCGCCCGGCGCGCTGGACCGGACCGTGCGGCTCTCGTACGGGCCCGCGCTCGGGTCGGCGTACTGCTCGCAGCTGACCGCCGACTGCGTCGTGCACACCTGGGACCTCGTCCGGGGCATCGGAGCCGACGACCGGCTGCCCGACGGCCTCGTCGAGTTCTCCATCAAGGAGGTCATGCCGTACGCCGACGAGCTCGCGGCCAGTGGTGCGTACGACCCGCCGCTGGAGGTCCCGGCGGGCGCGAACGCGCAGACCAGGCTCCTCGCGCTGGTGGGGCGGAAGGGCTGAGGTCCGAGATCGAGGCTGCGATAACGGGCATACAGCCTTAAATAATCGTATAAAGGTCGTGATCGGTGAGCGCGGCAGCACGAGGGCGGCAGGGAGCGCGGCAGCACGAGGGCGGCGAGGCGAGCGCGGAAGGCGGGAAGCGGTGGCGGGGATGCAGCGCACGGCGACGGAGGGCCGCGGCCCGGTCCGGTACGGCCCGCCCGCGCCCCAGCCGGGCCTGCCCGTGCTGCCCGAGCTGCTCGCCGTCCTCGCCGCGGCCGCCGGGCGCTCCGCCCCCGAACCCCCGGGCGGCGGGGCGTCCCTGCGCGAGGCCGCCTGCCGGCACTGGGGGCGGCGCGGGCTCGCCACCTCGCCGGAGAACGTGGCCGCCGGACCCGGAGCCCCCGCCCTGCTCCTGGCCCTGCTCGGGGCGTACGGGGGCGACGTGATGCTGCCCCGGCCCTGTCCCGCCTGGTGGACTCCGCAGGTCCGGCTGCTGGGCCGGCGTGCCTATCACGTACCGACCCCGGCCGAGTGCGGCGGCGTACCGGACCCCTACGCGCTGCTGGAGACCGTACGGCGGGTGCGCGCCGAGGGCGGCGACCCGCGGGTGCTGCTGCTGTCGGTCGCCGACGACCCCACCGCGACCGTGCCGCCGCCCGAGATGGTGCACGAGGCCTGCGAGGCCGCCGAATCCGCCGGACTGTTCGTCGTCAGCGACGAGAGCTGGCGCGACACCGTCCACCGCCCGCGCGACACCCTGGTGCTGAGCCCCGCCGAGATGCTCCCGGACCGGGCCGCCGTCCTGGTCGACCTGTCGGGCGCGCTGCTGCCCGCCGGCTGGCCCGCCGCCGTGGTCCGCTTCCCCGGCACCCCGCGCGGGACCTGGCTGTGCGCCCGCACCCTCGACGTCCTCACCGCCACCGGTGCGATGGTCGCCGGACCCGTCGCGGGCGCCGCCGCGCACGCCCTCGACGAACCCGAAGCCGTCGCCGGACGCGCCTCCGCGGCCGCCGCCCTGCACGGCATGGTGGCCGCCGCCGCGCACCGGCGACTGCTCGAATCCGGGGTGCTGGCCCGGCCCCCGCAGGCCGGCCGGCACCTGTACGCCGACCTCACTCCACTGCGCGCCGGACTCGCGCGGCACGGGGTCGCGGACGCCATGGAACTGGAGGGCTGGCTGGGCGGCCGGCTCGGCGCGGCCACGCCCGGCGGACAGCGGTTCGCGGACGAACTGGGCGCGCTGCGGGTGAGGCTGTCCACCGGGCCGCTGCTGGGCGCCACCCCGCAGGAGCGGCTGGCGGCCCTCACCGCCCGTGATCCGCTGGCGCTCCCGCACGTACAGAACTCCCTGGACCTCCTCGGCTCCGTCCTGGCGGGCCTGGCCTGACCCCCCGGCCGCCCCGACGCCGCCTTGCCCCGACCCGACCCCGACCCGACCGAACCGGAACGGAGACTTCTCGATGAGGGACCGGACGGACGCCACCGCCTCGGCCCACGCCTCCGCGTCACCAGCGCCGGTACGGCCCGCGCCCCGTCCGGCACCGGCACCGGCACCGGCACCGGCACCGGCACCGGGACGGACGCCGACACCGGCGCAGCCCCCGACGCCGGAGCCCGAGTGTCCCTCCGCCCCGCGCCCGCTCGGTGCGCACCGCCGCCGGCCCGGCTCCTTCGCCGACCGGCTGACCGCCCCGCTCCCCGGCGTCCGCGCCTTCGCCCGGCTCGCCCGCGAGGGCGCCTTCCGGCCCGGACCCGAAGGGCTGCGCGGCATCCCCGACCTGCCGTACGAGCCGGATCCGCTGCCTGCCGCGCCCCCCGGCACGGTCTGCGTCACCTGGGCCGGGCACGCCGGCTGGGTGCTGCGCACCGGCGGGCTGACCGTGCTGACCGACCCCGTCTGGTCCCGGCGGATCCTTGGTACGCCGACCCGGATGACTCCCGTCGGGGTCCGCTGGGAGGATCTGCCGCCAGTGGACGCGGTGGTGATCAGCCACAACCACTACGACCACCTCGACGCCCCCACCGTCAAGCGGTTGCCCCGGCACACGGCCCTGTTCGTCCCCGCCGGGCTCGCCGGCTGGTTCCGCCGCCGCGGCTTCACCAGGGTCACCGATCTCGACTGGTGGGAATCGGCCGAACTGGACGGCGTACGCTTCGAGTTCGTCCCCGCCCACCACTGGTCGAAGCGGTCCCTGATCGACACCTGCCGGTCCCTGTGGGGCGGCTGGATCCTCACCGACACCCTCAGCCCGGCCCCGAGGAAGGTCTACTTCGCGGGTGACACCGGCTACGGCCACTGGTTCGGCGAGATCGGCCGCCGGCACCCCGGCATCGACCTCGCCCTCCTGCCGGTCGGCGCCTACGCCCCCCGCTGGTGGCTCGGCGACGTCCACGCCGACCCGGAGGAAGCCGTCCGGGCCTGCCTCGACCTCGGTGCCCGCCGGATGGCCCCCATGCACTGGGCCACCTTCGTCCTCTCCGCCGAACCGGTCATGGAACCCCTGCACCGCACCCGGTCCGCATGGTCCCGCGCGGGCCTGCCCCGCGACGACCTGTGGGACCTCCCGATCGGCGCCTCCCGCACCCTGCCCGACCCGTAGGTCCCCGGAGGGGACGGACCACGTACGACCCGGCGTGGCGGCGCGTGGTACCGCGAGCACGGCGATCTGCCGCAGCGCCGGCCGGCCGTACGGTGCGGGCATCCAGGTCCGCTAGGCGGTGTCCTGACGCCCGTCCGTCCCCCAGCCGAGCTCGACCGACCGGCGGCACCGGCCGGGTTCGTCTCCCGCGGCGACGAACAGGGCGGTCATCAGAGGGACGTTGTGGGAGAGCGCTTCGCGCGGCAGGGGGCCCGTGGCGACGAGCGAAGCGAGTCCGTGGCCGATGGCCCAGCTCTGCGTCGCGAGTTCCAGCGGGTCGACGTCGTCGCGGAAGCGGCCGGCCGCCTTGGCGCGCTCGACGGCGCCGACCAGGCAGTGCAGGGACCGGTCCGCCGCGTCGGCGTCCTCGAGTTCGAAGCCCGCGTCGAACATGACGCGGTAGAGATCGGGGTTCTCCAGGGCGTTGGACACATAGGCGGCTCCCAGGGCGGCGAGGTCGCGCACCGGATCCGCGGACGTCGACACGGCCGCGAGTTTGGCGGCCAGGCGCGTGAAGCCCTCCTGCCGCAATGCCTTCCAGAGGCCGTCCATGCCGCCGAAGTAGGTGTAGACGGCCATCGTCGATACGCCGGTGCCGGCGACCAGCGAGCGGAGCGTCACCGGTTGCCGCGTCCGGAGCATCTGCGCCGCTCGGTCCAGTAGTTGAGAACGGACCCGCGGATCTTTCACCCTCGCCATGGCGCCATATTACATAGCATCGCTATGCTTCGATGGGCTGCTGCTCCTGCCGCCCTGGATGCCGAGGAGGGCCCATGTCCGTCACGCTGGTCAATCCCGAGGGATTGCCGAAGCCCGATGTCTACCGGCAGTTGTCGATCGCCACGGGATCGAAGCTGGTGTTCCTCGCGGGGCAGGTCGCCCGCGACGCAGATGGCCGGCCGGTCGGTGAAGGGGATCTCGCCGCACAGGTCGAACAGTGCTACCGCAACATCAACACGGCGCTGACCGAGATCGGCGGCTCCTTCGACGACGTGGCGAAGCTGACCGTCTACGTCGTCGACTGGAGCCCCGAGAAGATGCCGCTGCTGGGCGAGGGGGTGGGCCGGGCGGCGGCCGCGCTGGGGATCGACCCGGTCAAGCCGATCACCCTGCTGGGCGTTGCGGCGCTGGGGGAGCCGGACCTCCTCGTGGAGGTCGAGGCCACCGCGGTCATCGAGTAGCCCCCCCGGCGCCCATCGGCCGCGGTCCGCCCGTCGACCGCCGCCCATCGACCGCGCGACCGGACCCCGCCGCACCCTAGTGGTGCCAGGCCCGGCCGCCCGTGTTGTGGATGAAGCGCTGCAGCACCTTGAGGGTGGCCAGGTACTCCTCGTCCGAGATGCCGGCGTGCCGCTCCGCCCACAGCTCCTTCTGCAGGGCCGCGGCCTTGTCGAAGAACTCCCTCCCCTCGGAGGTGATCCCGAGGCGCTCCTCGGCGTCCTGCGTGATCCAGCCCCGGGCGATGGCCGTGTCGATCTCCTCGGCCACCATCTCGCCGCCGACGGCGAGGTAACCCTGCAGGATCCGGGTCACCTCCTCGCGGGTCTTCACCTCCGAGGCCTGGGCCACCTGGGCCAGGATCCACCACTGCGGCTGGGTGGTGCCGATCCCGGCGAGCGCGCCGCGGGTGCGGGTCACGACCGCGTCGTAGGCGGCCCAGCTCCAGTAGCCGATGGGCTGCTGGATCAGTTCGGCGTCGTCGTGCGAGTACTCCATGGTGGATCCGCTCCGTTCGCTGTTCAAGATCGCCCGTTGAGGAAGACCCTAGAACCCGAAGCGCACTTGAGGTCCAGGGCCTGTTTCCGCTCAGCCGGCGGTGGCGGCTCCGAACCACTTCGGGAGGTGGTCGAGCAGGTCCCGCTGGTCCTCGCCGACCCATGCCACGTGGCCGTCCGGGCGCAGCAGCACGGCGGGAGCGTCCAGTTCCTCGCTGACGTCGACGACGTGGTCGACCCGGTCCGCCCAGCCCGCAACCGAGAGCCGGCCGGTCTGGTCGAGCAGCAGCCCGCGGCCTGCGTGCATCAGCTCGTACAGGCGCCCCTGCTTCAGCTCCAGGTCACGCAGCCGCCGGCCGAGCAGGTCGTGGCCCTCGCCGAGGTCGTAGCGCACCCCGACCGCAGTGATCATCTCGGTGACGTACCGGTTCACCTCCTCGAAGTCCAGCAGCTTCGAGAACAGTTCCCGCAGCGCGGTCGCACCCGCGTCGGACCCCAGCAGCACGCCCTGCGCGAGATTGCTGGTCAACACGCGGGCGCCCTCCGGGTGCCGTTCGGCGTGGTAGCTGTCCAGCAGCCCCTCCGGCGCCCAGCCGGCCACCTCGGCGGCCAGCTTCCAGCCCAGGTTGAACGCGTCCTGGATGCCGAGGCTGAGCCCCTGGCCGCCGGTCGGCGGGTGGATGTGCGCGGCGTCGCCGGCCAGCAGCACCCGGCCGACGCGGTAGCGCTCGGCCTGCCGGCTGGCGTCGCCGACCCGGGACAGCCAGCGCGGCGAGTGCACGCCGAAGTCGGTGTTGGCGAACACCCGCAGCCGCTCCTTGAACTCCTCGAAGGTCGGCGCCGTCCCACGCTCCTCGGAGACCCCTTCGGCGGGCACGATGACGCGGTACACCCCGTCCCCCATGGGCACGGTGCCGAACCGCACGTGGGTCTTGCGGATCTCGGCCGTGACGGCGGCCAGCGTCGCCGGATCCTCGGTCACCTCCATGTCGCCCAGCAGCGTCTCGACCTTGGCGGGCTCACCGGGGAAACCGACGCCGAGCAGCTTGCGCACCGTACTGCGGCCGCCGTCGCAGCCCACCAGGTAGCGGGCCCGCAGCCGCGTGCCGTCGGCCAGTTCGGCGGTCACTCCGTCCTCGTCCTGGCTCAGCCCGACCAGTTCGCAACCGCGCCGGATCTCGGTTCCGAGTTCGACGGCCCGCTCGGTCAGCAGGCGCTCGGTGTCCGGCTGCTGGATGGTGATGCCGTACGCGTGTGCGGTGTCCACCCCGGCGGGCCACGGCTTGGCGATGCCCGCGAAGAACCCGCCGACCTGGAACTTCTCGCTGACCGCGAGGAACCGGTCCAGCACCCCGCGCTGGTCCATCATCTCGACGCTGCGCGCGTGCAGGCCCCGCCCGCGGGACTCCTTGGTCGGCTCCGTCAGCCTCTCCAGCACGACCACCTGTACGCCGTGCAGCCGCAGCTCGCTCGCCAGCATCAGTCCGGTCGGCCCACCGCCGGCAATGATCACGTCAGTCATGGAAATCCCCCGCTCGACACACTCGCCTGGTCAGCCGGCTGCTCGGCGCAGTCAGGCGGCGCGGACACCCGCGCGTCCGCGCCGAGTGCCCGCAGCCGCACCGCGACATGGACGTCGCGCAACCCCGCTTTTCGCAGGTCCCGGCTTCGACCGCTGATTCTGCATCATGATCCACATCTTGCCGCAAGGCCCCCCGTGGGCTATATACCTGAAAGCGGCAAGGAGCGGACAACCCCCCTTGCCTGCGCCCTACTGATCCTCGCGCCGGGCGCGCAGGCGGCGCCACAGGGCCGGGCCCGCGCTGATCAGGAGGGTCAGGCCGACGGCCAGGGCCACTCCCTTCCAGGGTTCGGTGAAGAGCGAGCCGCCCAGGATGCCGATCAGGCCGTACGTCGCCGCCCAGGCCAGGCACGCCGGGCCGTCCCCGCGGGCGAAGCGGCGCAGGGGCATCTGGGCCAGGAGACAGGCCAGCATCACCGGGATCCGGCCCGCCGGCACCAGCCGCGAGACGACCAGGACGAGCACGCCGTGCTCGTCCAGCTTCGTCTGCGCCTGTTCCAGCCGCTCCGGCGTGGCCCGGCCGCGCAACGCCTCCAGCCAGCGCGAGCCGCCCCGCGAACGCACCCCGCGCTGCCCCAGCCAGTACAGCGCGAGGTCCCCGGTGAAGGCCGCCAGCGCCGACACGCCGAACACCAGCAACACCCCCTGGGGAAGCGGCTGGTGGTGGAAGGCCACCACCGCCGCCGAACTCACGATCGCCCCCGTCGGGATCACCGGCACCAGCGCGCCCAGCGCCACCAGCAGGAACAACGCCGGGTATCCCACCGCCTGCTGGGTGGCCTCCGGCGGCACCTGGCCGGCCCCGGCCGCGAGTTCGCGCCACGTCACGGCAGCCGCACCCGCTCGCCGTGGCCGGGCACCCGTACGGTCACCTTCGGCGCGAGCTGCCGTGCGAACCGCTCGAACTCGTCGCCCGGCGCGTGGAATTCGTGCGGCCGCACCGCGTCCATCCCGACGGGCCAGTACGTCCCGTAGTGCACCGGCACCGCCGCCGCGGGCGCGAGCCGGGCCAGCGCCCGCGCCGCCCGCCCCGCGTCCAGGTGCCCGGGGCCCAGGTACGGGCCCCAGCCGCCCACCGGCAGCAGGGCCACGTCCACCGGCCCGACCTCCTCGGCCATGCTGTCGAACAGCCCGGTGTCCCCGGCGAAGTAGGTCCGCGCCGCGCCCTGGACCACGTACCCGAGCGCCGGCGCGAGGTGCGGCCCGAACGGCAGCCGCCGCCCGTCGTGCCGCGCGCTGACGGCCCGGACCCGTACGCCGTCCCGTACGTCGACCTCCTCGCCCGGCGCCACCTCCGTCACCCGCAGCCCGCGCAGCCCGGCGACCCGCGCCAGCCCCGGCACGGCCCGGCGCGCCCCGCGCGGCACCAGCAGCCTGGTCCCGGACGCGAGGCGCTCCAGCGACGGCAGGTGCAGGTGATCGGCGTGCAGGTGCGACACCAGCACCACGTCCGCCACCGCGGCCTCGGGCGGGGGCACCGCACCGCGCCGCCGCCGCAGGTGCGCGAGCCGCCGCGCGAACAGCGGGTCCGTCAGCAGCCGCACCCCGGAGTCCTCGACCGTGCACGTGGCATGACCCCACCAGGTGATCTCCACCGGCACCCGGCCCTCCCTCCCTCGCGCCTCGTTCACGAGCGTAGAGGCTGCCCCGTGGATCCGCCGGGAACCGGAACTGCCCGGCCCCTCCTCTCGGGCGGCGGATCGGAGTAGGGTCCGGCGGCATGGAAGAGTTGCGCGTGGCCGCGATCGCCAGCCTGGCCCCGCTCGAAGACCTGGACGCCGACCCGTTCGCCGTGGACACCCGCGGCCAGCACGCCATGTGCGCGCGCTGGGCGGCCGACCGCGGCTACGTGGTGACGAAGCAGTTCCTGGTCTACGGGTTGCGCGCCGACCACTGCGGCCTCTGGTCCGACATCGACGCCGGGCAGGTCGACCTCTTCGTCGCCGCCAACCACCGGGTGCTGGCCCGCGCGCTGCGCTCCGTCGAGGAGTTCACCGCCGAGTGCGAGCGGCGCGGCGTACGGCTGGAGACCGCCGGGGACGACGAGCCCCGGTACACCTCCGCGATGAAGGCCGAGGTGCACCGCCGGCTCTCCATGCCGACCGCGGGCTACGACGGCACCTGACCCGACCCGACTCGCCCCCGACGGCACCTGACCCGACCCGACCTGCCCCGCCCCTCCCCGCCACGACTTCGCCTGACCCCGGCCTGACCTGCTCACCCGCACCCCTGTGCGCCGTACGTGTCACCCGGCCGGCGGCGCCCCGCTGTGCGAGCCTGGAAGGCGGGACGGGGCGCGCGGGAGGTGGCGGAGTGGGGCGAGGACGGTGGCGGACCGCGGGCAGCGCCCTGGTGCGGGTGATCCTCGTCTGGGCGGTGTCCACCCTCACGATGCTCGCCCTGGCCGGGATCCTGCCGGACTTTCGGCTCCAGTCCGACGACGGCGACAGCGTCACCCAGATCGGGCTGACCGCCGCCTGGGGCGCCGGGGCCTTCGGTCTGCTGAGCGCGCTGGTCTGGCCGGTGCTCGTACGGGCCCTGCTGCTGGTGCCCGCCCTGGTGCTCGGGCTCCTCGTCTTCTTCCTGAACGGCTCGCTCCTGCTGATCGCGCTCAGCCTGATCCCGGCCGGCCACGGCGAGGCGGCCCCCGAGACCGCGGTGGTCGTGGCCGCCGTGATGTCCGCGGTGGCGTCGGCGACTTCCACCGCGCTCGCGGTGCGCGACGACGAGGCGTACCGGCGCCGGCTCTACCGGCTCGCCGACCGGCGCCGCCGCCGGCAGGGCCGGGCCGGCCAGGCGGGCCGGGCCCGGTCCGGCGCGGCCGCGCCCGGGCTCGTCTTCCTCCAGCTCGACGGGGTCGGTCACGAGGCGCTGCGCCACGCGTGCGACAGCGCGCTGATGCCCACCGTCGCCGGCTGGCTGGACGGCAGCCACCGCCTCGCGTCCTGGCGCACGGACTGGTCGAGCCAGACCGGAGCCAGCCAGCTCGGCATCCTGCACGGCTCCAACTTCGACGTGCCCGCCTTCCGCTGGTACGAGAAGGACACCGGCGAGGTGGTGGTCTGCAACCGGCCCACCAGCGCCGCCGAACTCCAGCGGCGGGCCATCGAGCGCACCGGGTACGGCGGACTCCTCACGCACGACGGGGCGAGCCGGGGCAACCTCTTCAGCGGGGGCGCCGACCAGTTGGCGCTCGTGCTCTCGGTGTCGGCGCGGCGGGGCCGGGCGAACCGGTCCCGCGCCGGCTACTTCGCGTACTTCTCCGATCCGGCCAACGCCGTCCGCACGGCCGTGTCCTTCGTCGCCGAGGCGGCCCGGGAGGTCGGCCAGTCGCTGCGGGCCCGGATCCGCGGGGACCGGCCGCGGGTGGCGCGCGGCGGGCTGTACCCGCTGATCCGGGCCTTCGCGACCGTGGTCGAACGGGACGTCGTCGTCGCGGCGGTGATCGGCGACATGCTCGCCGGCCGCGCCGCGGTCTACGCCGACCTGGTCGCCTACGACGAGGTCGCGCACCACTCGGGGCCGCACGGCCCGGACACCGACCGGGTGCTGCAGCGCCTCGACCGGAGCCTCGCGCTGATCGCCCGGGTCGCCGAGCACGCACCGCGGGAGTACCGGATCGTGCTGCTGTCCGACCACGGCCAGAGCCCGGGGGAGACCTTCCTCGGCCGGTACGGACTGACCCTGAAGGACCTGGTCCGGGCGGGCTGCGGGCTGCCGGTCTCCCGCCGGGCCGGCCGCACCCGCAGCGGGGCCGAGGCCCGGGCGGCCGTCCTGGCGGCCCTCCACCGGCCGGTGGAGGAGGGCGAGGAGGCCCACCCGGGGGCGGGCTCCGACCCGGTGGTGCTCGCCTCGGGCAACCTCGCCCTGATCTCCTTCCCGGACATCCGCGGACGGGCCTCGCGCGAGCGCATCGAACGCGCGCACCCCGCCCTGCTGGCGACCCTCGCGAACCACCCGGGCGTGGGCTTCCTGCTGGTGGACGGGGTGGTGCTGGGCCCGGGCGCGGCGGCGGCCCGCCTCGACGTCCCGGGGGAGGCGGAAGAGCTGCTCGCTCCCTTCGGGCCCGGCGCGGCCGAGGCGGTGCGCCGCACCGACGGCTTCCCGCACGTGGCCGACATCATGGTGAACTCGGCGTACGACCCGGGGACGGGCGCGGTGCACGCCTTCGAGGAACAGATCGGCTCGCACGGCGGCCTGGGCGGGGAGCAGGGGGCGCCGTTCCTGATGTGGCCCGCGGAGCTGTCGGACCCGGGGACCGTACTCGTCGGCGCGGAGGCGGTGCACGGCGTCCTGCGCCGCTGGCTGCGGGAGGCGGACGGGCCGCAGATCCCGCTGGCTCCGCCGGGCGGGCCTGTGGCTGCGTCGGAGGGTGAGCCCGCACCCGCGTCGGCCGGTGAGCCTGTGCCCGCGCCGGCGGGTGAGCCCGCACCCGCGTCGGAGGGTGAGCCTGTGCCCGCGCCGGTGCGGCCCGCCGTGGGGAGGCTCGGTCGGAGGTCCGGTCGGAAGTCCGTTCGGAGGGTTGTGCGGGCGGTGCCGCAGGATTCCCCGCCGGAGGGTGCCGACGGCGGAATCTTTCCTTCCGGAGGGACTCCCGCGCGGGACGAAACCCGCTGATTTGGTGCCGCCCGTACCGTGGCCGACCATGTGTCCCGACCTGCCCACGATGTGAGACAGACCGAGGCGCACCACCGATGACCAGCACCGTAGCCCCGCCGCCCACCGAGACCCACAGGACTGCGGAGCCCCGCCCGCAGGGCGACCGCCGCTTCGGCCTGCCCGTCGCGACCTGCCTGGTCATGGGCAACATCATCGGCGGCGGGATCTTCCTCCTCCCCGCCTCGGTGGCCCCCTTCGGCACCATCAGCCTCGTCGCCTTCGGCGTGCTCACCCTGGGCGCGATAGCCCTCGCCCTCGTCTTCGGCCGCCTCGCCCACCGGCACCCGCAGACCGGCGGCCCGTACGTCTACGCCCGCGCCGCCTTCGGCGACTTCGCCGGGTTCCTCGCCGCCTGGAGCTACTGGATCACCACCTGGGTCTCCAACGCGGCGCTCGCGGTGGCGGCCGTCGGCTACCTCACCGTGCTCGTGCCCGGCATCGGCGAGCACAAGTGGTCCATGTGCCTGGCCGCCCTCGCCGTGCAGTGGCTCCCGGCGCTCGCCAACCTGGCCGGCACCCGCTGCGTCGGCGCCGTCCAGCTGGTCTCCACCGTGCTGAAATTCGCCCCGCTGCTGCTCGTGGCCGTGGGCGGGCTCTTCTTCTTCGACCCGGCCAACCTCGGCCCCTTCCAGGCCACCGACCAGAGCGCGGTCGGCGCCGTCTCCGCGTCCGCCGCGATCCTGCTCTTCAGCTACCTCGGCGTCGAGTCCGCCGCCGTCAGCGCGGGCGAGGTCCGCGACCCGGCCCGCAACGTCGGCCGGGCCACGATCCTGGGCACCGCGGGCGCGGCCACCGTGTACCTGCTCGGCACCCTCGCCGTCTTCGGCCTGGTCGCACACGAGAAGCTGATCTCCTCCGAGGCCCCCTTCACCGACGCCGTCAACGCGATGTTCGGCGGGACGTGGGGCGGCACGCTCGTCGCCTGCGCCGCCGTGATCTCGATGGCCGGCGCGCTCAACGGCTGGACCCTGCTCAGCGCGCAGACCCCGTACGCCGCCGCCAAGGACGGGCTCTTCCCCCGGGTCTTCGAGACCAGGAGGCGCGGCGTCCCGGTGGTCGGTGTCCTCGTCACGGTCGCCCTCGCCTCGGCGCTGACCGTCTACAACCACACCGCCGGCTCGCAGCGCGTCTTCGAGGTCCTGGTCCTCGTCACCACCTTCACGGCGACCGTCCCCTACCTGCTCTCCACCGCCGCGCAGATCTACTTCCTCGCCTCGGGCCGGTCCGACCGGGTCCGGCCCGGCCGCCTGGTCCGCGACGCCGCCCTGGCCTGCCTGGCCTTCGGCTTCTCGATGTGGCTGGTCGCCGGCTCCGGCTACGCGGCCGTCTACCAGGGCGTGCTGTTCCTCTTCGCGGGCGTCCTCGTGTACGCCGTGATGGCCGCGAAGAAGCAGCGCGCCGCCGCCCCGCCTGCGGCGCGGTAGCTTGGAACCAGAGGACAGTCAGGGGGGCTCCGAGGAGTCGCCATGTCCGCGATCAGGAAGAGCATCGACATCGACCGCACGCCGGAGGACGTCTACTCGTACCTCACGGACCTCACGCACCTGCCGGAGTGGCAGGACAGCGCCGTGGCCGCCGTCCCGATGGGCGAGCTCCCCCTCCACGTCGGTTCGCAGGTCGTCGTCACCCGCCGGATCGGCAGGCGGAGCATTCCCACGAAGATGGAGTACACGGAACTCGACCCGCCGCGGAGCTGGCACCTCCACGGAATCGAGGGGCCGGTCCGGCCGGACGTGCGGGGCACCATCGAACCCCTCGACGGCGGAGCCCGCTCCCGCCTCACCCTGGCCGTCGACTTCGAGGGCCACGGGATGGGCCGCGCCCTCGTCCCGGTCGTGGTCAAGCCCATGGTCCGCAAGGAGATGCCGCGGAGCGAGGAGAAGCTCAAGCACCTGCTCGAAGCGTGAGCGCCTCCCGTAAAACCGGATGCCTCCGGGTGCGTGGTGCGGCCACACTGGCCGCACCACGCACCCGACACCCCTGAGGACATCCGCGCTCGTGCAGGCAGCCGTCACCGTCACCCCCGCCCAGATCCCCGAACTGCTCCTCGGCCTCGCCACTGTGCGGCCCGTGTTCCTCTGGGGGGCGCCCGGCATCGGGAAGTCCTCGCTCGTGCGGAAGTTCGCCGACTCGCTGGGCCTGGAGTGCGTCAGCCTGCTCGGTACGCAGCTCGCCCCCGAGGACCTGATCGGCATACCGCAGATCCGGGACGGCCGCTCCGTCTTCTGCCCGCCGGAGGCCATCGCCCGCGACGAGCCGTACTGCCTCTTCCTCGACGAGCTCAACGCCGCGAGCCCGGACGTCCAGAAGGCCTTCTACTCGCTGATCCTCGACCGCCGGATCGGCTCCTACGAGCTCCCCGCGGGCTCCATCGTCATCGGCGCCGGCAACCGCGCCACCGACAACGCGCTGGCCCGGCCCATCGCCTCCGCGCTGGTCAACCGCCTCACGCACGTCCACCTCCAGGCGTCCGCACGGGACTGGCTGGTCTGGGCCGGCGAGCACGGCATCCACCCCTGGGTCACCGACCACCTCACCGACCGCCCCGACCACCTGTGGTCGCAGCCTCCCAAGACCGAGGAGCCCTTCTCCACCCCGCGCTCCTGGCACATGCTCTCCGACGCCCTGCACTCCTTCGGCGCGGAGCTGGACGAGCAGACCCTGAAGGTGATCGCGCACGGCACCCTCACCCCCGCGCACGCCGTCTCCTTCTGCGGCTACGCCAAGATCGTCCGCCACAGCTTCGGCATCGAGGCGATCATGAAGGGCGACGCCTCCTGGCCCACCCGCCCCGCCGACCGCGATCTGCTCTACTACCTCGCCGAGGCCTTCCGGGGCCGCCTGGTCAAGGAGCTGCCCGCGCGGCGCGAACACGTCTCGCCCGCCCTGCAGCAGACCGCCTACCGCGCCAAGGCGCTGCTGGTCCAGCTCGCCGAGATCTCCGTGGAGGTGGCGCAGACCGTCATCGCCGACGACGCCGACGGCCTGCCCGTGCTGCCCTCCTGGTTCCTCGTGGAGGCCGCCCGGGACATGCCGCGCCTGGTCGAGGCCCGCCGATGACCGGGCCCCGCCCGGGCGCGGGCGCGCGGACCGCCCCGGCCCGCCGAACGGGGGCCGGCGCATGAGCCGGACCGGCCCGCGCGGCAAGAACGGCAAGGAGGCCAAGGCCGACCCGGCCACCCGGGCCTTCACCGAAGGCCTGACCCTGGTCAAGCGGAATCCGGCCCTCGGCGCGGTCGACGCGAAGATCTGCCGCCAGGCCAAGTGCTCGGACAACCCGGCCGGGGGACTGGCCGTCGTGACCTCCAACGGCATGATCCACGTCCACCCCACACGGCGCGCCGAACCCGCGGAATGGGCCTGGACGATCGCCCACGCCCTGCTCCACCTCGGCTTCGGCCACGTACCCGCCGCCGCCGACCGCCGCCGCCCCCAGCCCGACCGCTTCGACGTCGCCGCCCGCTGCGCCGTCGTCAACCGCTTCCTGCTGACCTTCCCCGTCGGCCGGGCCCCGGACCACCTGCCCGCCGCGTACCCCGGCGGCGACGAGGAGCTGCTCGCCGCCCGCTGGCGCCGCGACGGCATCCCGGCCGCCTACGAGCACTGCGGCACCGCCGGGGACCACCCCGACCAGGTCCTGGCGTCCTGGAACGCCTGGCAGAACGCGCCGGTCCCCGACTGGCAGACCGCCTTCGCGCACGCCCTGACCCGCAGCGTCTCCGCCTCCATGGAGGTGGCCGGCGGGCGGCGCGACCGGGTCACGGGGGAACGCGTGGCGCAGCGCCCCTGGGACCGGGCGCTGAACTGGTTCGTCTCCTCCTACCCGCTCCTCGGAGGGCTCGCGGCCGGTCTGACCGTCGTCGCCGACGCCGAGCTCGCCCGCTCCCAGGGCATCGCCGTCGCCGCCGTCAGCGCCACCGCGGGGGAGATCTACGTCAACCCGCTGCGCACCTTCGAGGACGAGGAATGGCGGTTCATCCTGGCCCACGAGATGCTGCACGCCGCCCTGCGCCACGGCGGGCGCCGCGGCGCCCGGGACCCGTACCTGCACAACGTGGCCGCCGACTACGTGGTCAACGGCTGGCTCGTGGAGATGGGCGTCGGCGAGATGCCGGCCGGGCTGCTGTACGACCCGGCGCTGAAGGACCTGTCCGTGGAGGAGGTCTACGACCGCATCACCACCGACGCGCGCAGGATGCGACGCCTCGCCACCCTGCGCGGCAAGGGCCTCGGGGACATCCTGGGCGAGCCGCTGCCCCACGCGGGCAGCCTCCCGTACACGGATCTGGACGAGTTCTACCGGCGCGGCCTGGTCCAGGGCTTCGACCTGCACGCGGCGGGGGAGCGCGGCCTGCTGCCCGCCGGCCTGATCCAGGAGATCCGGGCCCTGGCGCACCCGCCCGTGCCCTGGGACGCCCGGCTGGCCCGCTGGTTCGACGAGTACGTCCCGCGGCCCGTGGCCGTACGGTCCTACGCGCGCCCGGCCCGCCGCCAGGCCTCCACCCCGGACATCCCGCGGGCGGGCCGCCACTTCCCGCCCGAGGAGATCGCCCGCTGCACCTTCGGCGTGGTGCTCGACACCTCGGGATCGATGAGCGCCGCCCTGCTCGGCAAGGCGCTGGGCGCGATCGCCTCGTACGCGGAAGCCCGCGACGTACCGGCGGCACGTGTCGTCTTCTGCGACGCGGCGCCGTACGACGCGGGCTATCTGCCCCCGACCGAGATCGCGGGCCGGGTACGGGTGCGGGGGCGCGGCGGGACCGTGCTGCAGCCGGGCATCGACCTGCTGCAGCGGGCGGAGGACTTCCCGCCCGGGGCCCCGGTGCTGGTGATCACGGACGGGTGGTGCGACACCCTGCGGATCCGGCGCGAACACGCCTATCTGGTTCCGCAGGGTGCCTCCCTGCCGTTCACCCCCAAGGGGCCCGTCTTCCGACTGGCCTGAGGGCTTAGTCGAGGTAGTCGCGCAGCACCTGCGAACGCGACGGGTGGCGCAGCTTCGACATGGTCTTCGACTCGATCTGGCGGATGCGCTCACGGGTGACCCCGTACACGCGGCCGATCTCGTCCAGGGTCTTCGGCTGGCCGTCGTTGAGGCCGTAGCGCATGGAGACCACGCCCGCCTCGCGCTCCGAGAGCGTGCCCAGGATCGACTGGAGCTGCTCCTGGAGGAAGGTGAAGGACACCGCGTCCGCGGGCACGACCGCCTCGGAGTCCTCGATGAGGTCACCGAACTCGCTGTCGCCCTCCTCACCCAGGGGGGTGTGCAGGGAGATCGGCTCGCGGCCGTACTTCTGGACCTCGATGACCTTCTCGGGGGTCATGTCGAGTTCCTTGCCCAGCTCCTCCGGAGTGGGCTCCCGGCCGAGGTCCTGCAGCATCTGGCGCTGCACACGGGCGAGCTTGTTGATGATCTCGACCATGTGGACGGGGATGCGGATGGTGCGCGACTGGTCGGCCATGGCACGCGTGATCGCCTGCCGGATCCACCAGGTCGCATACGTGGAGAACTTGAAGCCCTTGGTGTAGTCGAACTTCTCCACGGCGCGGATCAGGCCGACGTTGCCCTCCTGGATCAGGTCCAGGAAGAGCATGCCGCGGCCGGTGTAGCGCTTGGCGAGGGAGACCACGAGACGGAGGTTGGCCTCCAGCAGGTGGTTCTTCGCCCGGCGGCCGTCCTCGACGAGGATCTCCAGCTCGCGCTTGAACGCGGGCTTGTGGTCCTCCTCCTCTTCGAGCTTGTACTCGGAGAACAGGCCCGCCTCGATGCGCTTGGCGAGCTCCACCTCCTGCTCGGCGTTGAGGAGCGGCACCTTGCCGATGAGCTTGAGGTAGTCCTTGACGGGGTCGGCGGTGGCGCCGGCCACCATGACCGTCTGCGCCGGGGCGTCGTCCTCGTCGTCGTCGGACAGGACGAAGCCCTGGGTGCCGCCGGCCTTGGGGGTCTCTTCCTCGGCCTCGTCGGCGAGGTCCTCGGCTGCCCAGTCCTCGCCCTCGGCCGCGGGGGTCTCGCCCTCGTCGGCGTCCTTGGCGCTGGTCTTCTTCGCCGCGGCGGTCTTCTTCACGGCGGTCTTCTTGGCGGCGGCCTTCTTGACCGTGCGCTTCTTCGGCTCGGCGGCGGCCTCGGCCGACGCCTCGTCCGCGGTCGCGGCGGCCGGCGATGCGGATATCGCCGAAGCGGTGGTGGCCGCGGCCGTGGCCGAGGTCTTGCGCGCGCCGATGGGGCGGGGCGCGGCGGGGGCCTTCTTGGCGACGGTGCGGGCCGGGGCGGCGGCAGCCTTGCGGGGCTTCTTGGCGGCAGCCTTGGTGGCGGGGGCCGCGCTGACGTGAAGGGCGACACCCTCCTCGTCCAGGACCTGGTTCAGGCTGCGCAGGACCCGCTTCCACTGGTCCACCGGGATGCGGCCGGCCTCGAAGGCCTGGCGCACGTCGTCACCGTTGATGTGACCCTGCTCGCGGCCGCGCTCGACGAGCGCGACCAGGGCCTCGGATTCGGCGATCTCCGGAGGGAACGTACGGGACGGGCTGAGCGACACAAGGAGCCTCTCGTTGCGAACAGATATGGGGTGGGCGGGACATCATCGCGCGAACTCGGGAAACAGACCCGAGGGGGGTCTGTATTCCGGGCCGCGCGAGGACACCTGTCGGTTCATCGCATGCCCGAGTCGATTCGTTACGCGCTGAATTGAGTGACCTGCGCCACGCTGTGGCCACGCAACCCGATCCGGGGTGGATCCGTCCGCCCTCCCTTCAGCCCGTTTTGCGGGCTTCGACGAGGAAGCGGGCGGTGTGCGCGACGAACGGACCTTCGCGTTCGATCTGTTCGTGCAGCTCGCGCAGCCGGTCCCGGTACTGCCCGACCGTGAAGCCGGGCACCATCCAGATCACCTTCCGTAGAAAGTAGATCACGGCTCCGATGTCGTGGAACTCCGTGCGCAGTCGTTCGGAGCGCAGATCGAGGACTTCGAGGCCGGCCTTCGTGGCGTCGGTCACCGCGTCGTCGGGGTGCCGGCCGCGCCGGACCTCCTCCGGCTGCGGGCCGAGGAAGTACTCGACGAGCTCGAAGACGCTCGCCGGACCGACCTGCTGCGACAGGTAGGTGCCGCCCGGTGTCAGCACCCGCGCGATCTCCTCCCACCAGATGGTCACCGGGTGCCGGCTGGTCACCAGCTCGAAGGCCTCGTCGCCGAAGGGCAGCGGCGGCTCGTCGGAGTCCGCGACCACCACCGCGCCCAGCGGATGGAGCAGCCGGGTCGCCTTCGCGATGTTCGGGGGCCAGGACTCGGTGGCCACCGTCAGCGGCGGCAGCGGCCCGGCCCCGGCGAGGACCTCGCCGCCGCCGGTCTGGATGTCCAGTACCGACCGGACCCGGGCCAGGTGCTCGCCCAGCAGCCGCTGGTAGCCCCAGGAGGGACGCTGCTCGGTGGCCCTGCCGTCGAGCCACGAGAAGTCCCAGCCGTCGACGGAGACGGACTCGGCCTCCGCGACAAGATGGTCGAAAGTACGCGTCATGTACCGATCGTCCCAGGTCGGGCACCGTTCATCCAGTGGATAAGTCGACTACAGTGGTCGGCGGGCCGTGACTGGCGTTCGGGTGGATCACCACCGGGGAGCGGCCCGGCGTACCACGGACCTCCGGTACGTCGTCTGCCGCGCGCCTGGGCGAACCGCGATCCGCAGCGACGTTCAGGAGACCCCGTGACGACTGCCCAGACTGCCACCGCCAGTGCCCAGCTGATGGACGGCACCGCCCTCGCCCGCCGCATCTCGGAGCAGACCGCCGCCTACGCGGCGAAGATCACCGAGCGCACCGGCACCGCGCCCTGTCTCGCGACCGTGCTGGTCGGTGAGGACCCCGCCTCCGTCACCTACGTGCGGATGAAGCAGAACCGCTGCGCCAAGGCCGGGATCACCTCGCGCCACGTGGAGCTGCCGGCCGCGACCACCACGGAGGAGCTGGTGGCCACCCTCACCGCGCTCTCCGAGGACCCCGAGATCAGCGGCATCCTGCTCCAGCACCCCGTCCCGCACCACATCGACGAGCGCGCCGCCTTCGAGGCCATCGCCCCCGGCAAGGACGTCGACGGGGTCACCATGCACTCCTTCGCCGCCATGGGCTTCGGGCTGCCGGGCTTCGTCTCCTGCACCCCGGGCGGCATCATGCGGCTGCTCGCCGCGTACGACGTGGACCTGACCGGCAAGCACGCCGTCGTGGTCGGTCGCAGCGCGATCCTGGGCAAGCCGGCCGGCATGCTGCTGCTGGAGCAGAACGCCACCGTCACCTACTGTCACTCCCGCACCGTGGACCTCCCCTCGATCGTGCGCCAGGCGGACGTGCTGGTCGCCGCGGTCGGCAAGGCCGAATTCATCCGGGGCGAGGACATCAAGCCGGGCGCGGTGGTCCTGGACGCCGGGTACAACGAGGGCAACGTCGGCGACGTCCACTTCGAGTCGGCCGCCGCCCGGGCCTCGCTGATCACGCCGGTGCCGGGCGGAGTCGGCCCGATGACCATCGCCGTCCTGCTGGAGCAGACCGTGCAGGCGGCCGCCGCGCAGGCCGGGCTGGACCTCGCGGAACTCTGACCCGGGCCGCGCCCGGGCGCGTACGGCGAACGCCCCGGGCCCCCACGGGCCCGGGGCGTCGCGTTTCAGGCCTTGGTGGTCCCGGAGGCTCCAGGGGCCCCGGAGGCCCCAGAGGCCCCGGCGGCAGCGGCGGAGCGGGCCGCAGCGGCTGAGCGGGCGGCGGCGACGATGGGGGAGCTGCGGAATTCGCGGGCCAGGGCGGTCAGCGGCTGGCTGGACAGGCGCGGCGGCTCGGGGTCCCGGAGCGGTCCGCCGTCGGCGGCGGTGCGGCGCCCGCACGCGGCGGCGAGCATGGCGGCGTCGGCCACGGCCGCGGCCCGGGCCTCGCTCATGCCCTGCCCGCGCGCGGCCTCGTACGCCGCACCGCGCACGGCGGGGTCGAACCAGCGGGCCAGCGCCAGGATCCCGTCGTCGATGACCGACTCGCGGTGGATCAGCCGGATCCCGACGGGTGACCACCAGGTGAGCGGGACCGTCCGCACGCTGGACGCGGCGAAGCCGCGCAGGGCCTTCCACAACGGGTGCAGCCGCCGGTACTGGCTGAAGTCCCGCCAGGTCGCCGACCCGCCGACCAGCGGCACGATGAACCCGGTCGCCACCATCAGGGCCGCCCCCGAGGCCAGCGGCGGCGCCGTGTCCGTGGACAGGGCGTCCCAGTCGCGGCCGCTCCACCGGGCTCCCAGGGCGGTCCACTTGGCGACGAGGTAGCCGAGGTCCAGCAGCCCGCCGAGCATGATCAGCGCCAGCCCGGTCCGCAGCGGCCGCAGGCAGGGGTCGGTGCGCCGCAGCCACCGCGCGGTCAGCACGGTCAGTGCGGAGCTGCCCACGGTGTGCGCCAGCAGGTAGCAGACGACCATCTCCCGGATCCACGGCGTGTCCGCGTAGTACGTGTCCAGGTCGCGCAGGCGTTCCACCGGAGCGTCCCCGATCACGAACAGGACGACGATCGCCGCCGCGACGGCGCCGAACCCGGCCACCGTCAGCAGCGTGGCCCGGCGCACCGCGGCCGGCGGGCCGCCGCCCCACTGCAGGACGAGGACGACGCAGGCTCCGGAGAACGCGGTGATCAGGCCGAACACCAGCGGCGCCGAGAAGTTCGGCACACCGGTGAGGCGGTTGACCGCCGCGATCGTGGGGGGCGCCGCCAGGATCAGTACGAGGCAGCCCACGACCAGCAGCGCGCACACGGCCCGCATCAGGGGCTGGTCCCAGCCCCGGCGCAGGGTCGGCGCCTTGACCAGCAGGATCAGGATCAGCAGGCCCCCCGGCACGTAGAGGATGAGGCCGTCTGTCACCGGGCCCGGCCGACGGGGTCGGCCGGATCGGACCGCTGGTCGTCGAGCCCGGCGACCGTGCGCTCGGCGGCCGTGAGCGGCGGCGCCTTCAGCGCGCCCCGCTCCGACGCGCGCACGACGCGCCAGACCACCGACGGCCGCAGCCAGTGCGTGGGCGCACTGCTCATGGTGATGACCTGGAGGAAGGCGGCGGTGAGCGCCTCCCGGGTCGTCGCGCCCGTCATCAGCCGGCTGACGTAGGAGTTGAGCAGCCCGGCTCCGGCCCGCGGCTTCATGCCGGTGGCGCCCGGGTAGAGGATGTCCTGCGAGGTGGCGAGGTCCCAGGCGGTCGCCACCTGCGGGGCGATCGCGCGCTGCGCCTCCCGCCCGAAGGCGGGGTGGGCCAGTCCCTTGGCGCGGAGCAGGGCGCGTACGGCCAGCAGCCCCTGCGCGGCGACCGTCATGCCCTGTCCGTACAGCGGGTTGAAGGTGGCGACCGAGTCGCCGACGGCGAAGAAGCCGTCGGGCAGGTCGACCTTCTCGAAGTAGATCCGGCGGTTGGCGGTGCCCTGGGTGACGGCGACGTCCGTGAGGGGTTTGCGGCCCTCCAGGAGCTCGCCGACGATCGGGTCCCGGATGCCCTTGGCGAAGGGGATGAACGCGTCGGGGTCGCCGGTCGGCTGGCCGCCGCGGGTGCCGGACAGGGTGGCCTGCCACTGGCCGTTCTCGATGGGCACGATGGTGGCCGTCTGGCCCGGGACGGGCACGCGGGGGTCGGACTGCACGTTGACTATGGGGAAGCCCGACGCGTGTGCTCCGTCGGGCGCCTCGAAGATCCGGGTCGCGTAGACCAGGCCGGAGTCGACCTCGGCCTGCCGGATGCCGCCCACGCCGAGCTCCTGCAGCCAGCTGCGGGCGCGGGAGCCGCGGCCGCTCGCGTCGACCACGAGATCGGCGGGCACGAGCCTGCCCTCTTCCTCCGGGGTGTCGACGCGGACGCCGGTGATCCGGGCCGCCGTGCCCTCCAGCCCCCGTACGCGGCTGCGCTGGAGGGTGGACACGCCGTCCAGCGCGGTCACCCGGGCCCGGACCACCGAGTCGAGGAGGTCGCGGCTGCACGAGATGTTGAACTGCATCTCCGCGAAGCGCGGGATCCAGCCCTCGGCGGTCTTGGTGACCAGGTCGGTGGGCAGGCTGCGGCGGATCGCGCCCGCCGCCGTCCAGTCCTCGGTGATGCCGGGCAGGATGTCCTCGATCGCGCGCGCCCCGCCGGACCACATGACGTGGACGTGCCGGGCCTGGGGCAGTCCGCGGCGCGGCTCCGGGCTGTCCGGGAGGGTGTCGGCGTCGATGATCGTGACCGTCGCGTGCTCGGCCAGGACGGCGGCCGCGAGCAGGCCGGCCATGCTGCCGCCGATGACGACGGCGTGGCGGGGCGGGGAAGACTGGGTCATCGTGTCGTGCTCTCTGTCAGGGCCGTGCTGAGGGCATCGGCGCAAGGGGTGCGGCGGGGGCGGGGAGATGGTCACCGGCGTGACACTCAACGCCCCCAGCCGAGCGAGGTCTTGATGCGCTCGATCGCCTCGGGGAACTGTTGTTCCCGGGGTGGTGGCAGATAGGGCTTGAGGAGGCTGCCCAGGTACAGGCCGAAGGTCTCGGCCCTGATCTCCGCGGGGTCCTCCCGGTCGGCGCGGGCGGCGGCCTGCCGCACCACGGTGCTCAGCCCGGTGTCCGAGAGCAGGAGTTCGGCGAGGTCGCCGGTGCCGCCGGTGCCGCCGGTGCCGCCGGTCAGCCGGGCGGCCACGGCCATGCCCGGTCCGTGGCTGTCGCAGGTTCCCTCGTCCACGTGCCACAACTCATGGCAGGCGATGACGAGTTGATGCTCGGGGCGGGTCCGCTCCTCGACCACGATCAGGTCGCGCTCGTCCATCTCCAGCCACAGCCCGCTGGCCGTGTCGGGCGGGAAGGAGGCGAAACGGAAGTCGACCTTCCGCCCGCCGCGCCGCCGGCTGTACGCGCCGCACAGCGCCCCGATGAGCTCGGGGGCACCGCCCGGCGCCGACAGACGCGCCCCGGCCAGCAGCTCCCCGCCGAGCTGCCGCATGGCCCGCGTGGTCCTCATGAGGCGCCCCCCTCGGCCATCGGGTTTTCGGCGGTGGTCGGGTCGTCGGTGGTGCGGCCCTCCGGCAGCCGCCCAGGCGGTCGGCCGAGTTGACCCTCCCGCGCGAGCAGGTCGTCCAGATGGTCGGCGAGCGACTTCCAGCCCCGCGGGGAGAGCCGGCCGGCCCGCGTGACGATGCTCCGTACGTCGTGCGCCCGCATCACGGCCAGCATCGGGTTCTCCCTTTCCCGCTCCGCGGAGTCCAGTTCACCCTCGATCACCGCAAGGGCGGTGGAGAGCGCCTCGGCGTCGTCGGCCAGCAGGAACCCGCCCTCGACGCCGTAGAAGCGCTGGATCCCGGCGGCCGCGGCGAGGTTCGGCAGGCCTTCGCCCTGGGCGAGGCGGGTCAGCGACTGCCCCGACGCGTCGAAGGACTTGGCGATGGCCGCCAGCGAATGCGGCTGGCCGTCCTCCCGCAGGCGGGTGCGGCGCAGATGCTCGAACCGCTGGTGCACCTGCTCCTTGAGGGGGAGCCGGGGCGGTCTGCCGTCGAGGGTGAGCCGGATGGCCTGCGGGGTGATGCCGGTGAGGTGCGACAGGTGCTCCAGGTCGTCGCGGCCGTCCGGGACGGTCGTGGCCGACAGGGCGAGGGCCCGTTCCACCGCGCTCTTGCTGTCGGCGAGGAGGAAGCCGGCGTACACGCCGAAGAACCGCTGCACGCCCGCCGCATGGCCCATCCGGGGCAGCCCGGTGCCCGCGTTGAGGGGGCCGAGGGAGGCGCCGGGGGCGTCGAAGTCGTCGGCGATGGCCGCGAGCGGCCACTCCCGGCCGTGCTTGTCGCGCCGCGTGGCGCGCAGCCGCAGGAAGCGCTGGTGCACGCGCCGCTCCAGCGGAGCCTCGACGGCGGTGCCCGCCACCACCTGCGGGACGTACACGGGCTCGACGCCGGACAGGTGACTCAGCCGCTCCACCGACAGCACCGACGCCGGGTCCTGACCGCTCCGTTCCGACAGAGCCTCGACGCGACGCCAGATCGCGGCGAGATCGGGACGGACGGCGGCTCGCACCGGCGGAATCTCCATATGTCGACAAGACGTTCGAGTTGACGGGCTGCGTGAAGCCTAGCCTCCCGCCCCTGGCCGAACCAGGGAAACCCCCAACGTTTCCTGCCGTACAACTCAAAAAGGGTTGGCATGCCCCCGGCAGCCCTCGCCCCCGAGGCGCTACCGCGCCCGGGCCTCGCTGTGTGGAGGCCAACTGGAGCTGTGTACAGGCGAGTTCATGTCCCGTGGCTGGTGAGAGTGAATCCCCCACCTTGACGGAGTCGCAGTCCGGTAATCCCGCGGTCAGGCCGGTGGCTTGTCGATCGCCGCGTCGCTGCCGGCCCAGAGGTAGATGCGCGTGATGCCTGGCTGGAACTCGTGCAGGTGGATCTCCGCGCACAGCCGGAGGGAGTCGCTCTCGGGTGTCTTGGTCACCCGGGGGCAGGCGTTGGTGATGCGCATGCCCTCGACGAAGGTCTCGGGCTCGGGGAGGCCGAGGTGGGTGAAGCCGTCGCTGCGGGTGTAGCCCGGCTCCTCCGGGTGCTCGTTGCGGACCATCTGGGTGCCCTCGCGCCGAAGCGGCTGCACGAACCGGTCCGCCTCCGCAGTTGTCACGGTGAACGCGAGCAGCGCGGCGTCGTACTGCAGGTTGGTGTGGAGACCGGCCCGCCGGTCGGTGGCCGTCTCCGGCACCCGGAGGCCCATCACACCCGCCGTCCACTCGGGCGTGGCGTTCTCCTCCCAGCAGCAGTACTTCTCGTGCTCGGCCGGCTCCCGCAACCCGTACCCCACCATCACGAGCAGGCCGAGCACACCGAGGATGCACAAGCCCGAGAACACCCAGGCGCCGACGGCGAGGCGCCGCTGCCAGGACCACTTCCGCTTCCCGGGCCCCGCCGGAGCCGCCGGACCGCTCACCGGTCGACCTCCCCGCCGCCGGCCGTCGTCACCGTCACGGACTGCTTGGCATCCGCCCATTCCACGTCGAACGTCACCGGTCCCCTCCATGGCTGCACAACGCAGAAGAATTCACCCTAACAAGCGACCCCGGAAGGGACGTTCGATGCCACAGGTGCAGGTCGGCCGCATCGGTCCATGAGTACAGCCTCGGCGCCGAAACGGGCTGGGCACGTCCCCGAGTGGGGCTGGTTACCTCCGAGGTAATCGACCCCGTCGCGGGTGGGTCGCACAGTGGGGGTGTCGGGTTCCGGGGCCGCGCACTCGGCTCCGGGATCCGGGTTTCGTTCGGTCGTTCGACCTCGATGGAGGCTGATTTCCCATGTCTGCAACCCTGCTCGGCAGCATCGCCCGTACCAGCGTTCCGCAGGCCGCGCTGCGTCGGTTTCTCGCCCTCGACTCCGTGGTCACCACCGGCAACGGGCTTGCGTACGTTGCCTTCTCCGCCCCGCTGGAGCGGCTGCTCGGCGTCGGGCAGGGGCTGCTGCTCGGGCTCGGGGTGCTGCTCGTCGTGTACGGGGCCGCCGTCGGCCTGCTCGCCTCGCGGCCGCAGCCGCCGGCTCTCGCCGTGAAGCTCGTGATCGAGACCAACTACGCCTGGGCGGCCCTGAGTCTGGTCGCGCTTGCGGTCTGGTTCACGCCCACCGTCGCCGGGGCCGTGTGGATCCCCGCGCAGGCCCTCACCGTCGCCGGCTTCGCCGTGCTCCAGCAGCTCGCCCTGCGCTCAGTCTCCGAGTGAGCGCAGGTACTTCACCGTCGCCGGGTCGGCCGGGAGCATGGTCTCGATGGCCAGCTCGGCGACGGTCACGTCCATCGGCGTGTTGAAGGTCGCGATGGACGACACGAAGGACAGCAGGTGGCCGTCGTGCTCGATGACCAGCGGAAGCGCGATGTACGGGACGGGCCCGGCCGGCTCGCCGTCGCCGCCGCCCGGGCGTTCGGGGACCGGGTACGACGACACCTCCTCGTACAGCGCACGGAGCGGCTCGGAGCGGGCCAGCGCGATCTGGCGCTCCATCTGGGCCAGCAGGTGACCGCGCCACTCCCTGAGGTTGTGGATCTTCGGGGCCAGGCCCTCCGGGTGCAGGGTGATCCGCATGGCGTTCAGCGGCGGGGTCAGCAGGTGGTCCGGCAGCCCGTCCAGCAGCATCACGATGCCCTGGTTGGCGGCGACGACGTTGTAGGTGGCGTCCACGACCAGCGCGGGATAGGGCTCGTATCCCGTCAGCAGTCGCTCGATGCCCTCGCGCAGCGTCTCCATCGACGGGTCGTCCAGAGCGGTCTGCGCGTAGCGCGGGGCGTAACCCGCCGCCAGCAGGAGGGCGTTGCGCTCCCGCACCGGCACGTCGAGGCGGTCGGCGAGCCTCAGCACCATCTCCTGGCTCGGCCGTGACCGCCCGGTCTCGATGAAGCTGATGTGCCGGGACGAGGAGTCGGCGCGGCCCGCCAGCTCCAGCTGGCTGATGCCGCGCCGCTCCCGCCATGTCCGGAGCAGGGCGCCGACCGCGGGTGTCGTGGGGGTCATGCCCACGACGGTAGCCGAGCGTGTGTGCGGCCGGGATCAGCCGAGGTCGAAGACGTTCCGCAGGCCGAGGCGGTGGCGCCACAGGTCGTGCCGTTTGGCGGACTCCAGCTCCGGCGCCCGGTACATCGGCTTGACCGTGCACCGTTCGGCCCGCGAACCGTCCCGGTCCAGCAGGGAGTTGACGGCCGCCCGGGCCGAGGCGTTGGCACCCTCCATCGTCGCCAGGTCGATGTCGACCGCGACGTAGTCCCCGCTGAGGAAGAAGTTCGGGATCCGGGTCCCCGCGCTCGGCCGGTTGTGGAGGGTGCCGACCGGGTGGATCAGCAGCTCGTCCTCGTTGGTGGGGTTCGGGGTGCCGAGTCCGTCCACCCCCGGGTCCAGGAACCACGAGTGCAGCCTGGAGTCGGACAGCAGGGTCTTCCCCGTGTCGTTGAGGGAGGCCTTCAACTGCGCCCACACCTCGCGCGCCACCTCCTCGCGGGTGCACTGCTTGGCCGTCTTCCCGTACAGGATCCCGGGCTTGTCCCACTCCGAGATGTCCACCGACAGGCAGTCGACGGCCGTGCCGTCGCCGTAGTCGGCGGGGAAGTCGCGGGACGGCCAGTGCTCCGCCTGCTGGATGGCCGTCAACGACCAGGCGGAGTCGATGCAGTTGAGGTGCCCGTGCACCAGCGGGGCCCGCTCGGTGAGGTAGAACTGGATGCCGGTCATCCAGTCGGTCTCCAGCTTGTCGCAGCGCCCCAGCATCGGATCGGCGGCCCGCAGCCCCGCGCTCCAGGTGCGGCGGGCGTGCTCCACGGGCAGCGCGCTCACGTAGTGGTCCGCGGTGACGGTCTGCCGGGCGCCGTCCGGGCCCTCGACGGCGACCCCGCTCACCCGGCCGCCGCCGTACTGCACCTCCCGTACCGTCCACCCGATCCTGAACTCCACGCCGAGGGAGCGCAGATGGGTCTCCCACGGGTCGATCCAGGCCTCGTTGGTGGGCAGGTTCAGGATCCGGTCCGGCGGGCCGTCCGCCCCGCGCCCCAGCAGGTTGAAGACGAAGGCCTCGCCGAGGGTGCCGACCGTACGGGTCGAGGCCTCCTCGGCCTTGGTCGCCACGATGTTGCGGGTGATGCCGACGGCGAGGATGCGCCGGTACTCGTTCGACATGCGCTCCGCGCGCACGAAGTCCCACCACGGGGTCCGCTCCCAGACCTGGTCCCGCCGCTCGTCGCAGCTGGTGAGGAAGACGAGTACGCGGTCGACGAAGTACGCCGTCTCGTGCAGCGGGAGCCGCACCAGCGTCTGCAGGATGCCGGTCAGGGCGCGCCGGATCTCCTCGGGCGTCAGCTCGGCGGGGGAGTGGCCGGGCCAGGGGATGGGCGCGCGCAGGTCCTCGCGCCCGGCCGCGCGGGCGAACATCATCTCGCGCGGGGCGACGAGGTTGTCCCACACGCCGCCCGCGTTCCCGGGGAAGGGGATGCGCCGCATCGTGTCGGGCAGGTTGTGGTAGATGCCCGGGATGAAGCGGAAGCCGTGCTCGGCGGGCAGTGGTCTGCGGCCGCCGCGGGCGCTGCCGGGTACGTCCATGCTGCGCGCCTTGCCGCCGAGCGCCCGGCGCTCGTAGACGGTGACGGCGTAGCCGCGCTCGGCGAGTTCGTGCGCCGCGGTCAGGCCGGCCACCCCGCCGCCGAGGACCGCCACACGGCGGCCGTTCGGCGGTGTGGCAACGACCGCCGCTTCTGCCGCCGCCGCTTCCGCCGCTGCCGTCGGGGCCGTCGCGACCGCGCCGGCCAGGGCGCCGACGGTGGCCGCCGCACCCGCGCCCGCGCCCGCGATGAACGTACGCCGGGAACTTCCTGTGTCCGTCATGGCGAATGCCCTCTCGTTACCGCTGGTAACAGTCACGTCCGGCGCAGGAGCATATGGGGGGCGCGTTCGGCGTGGAAGGCGCAGAAGTACCCGGGCGCACTATGGCGCGAAAGGTTCGTTCCGGCGTGCACTGTGGGAACCTTGACCACACGTCACGGGAAAAGGAGCCGGTGCATGCCGAGTGAGCCGCTGTCGCAGAAGGAGATCGAGGACCGGTTGCGGGAACTCCCCGGCTGGGCCTTCGAGGACGACCGGATCTTCCGCACCTACCGGCTGGGCTCGCACTTCGCCGCGAGCGCCCTGGTGGCCCACATCGCCACCGTCCAGGAGGAGTTGAACCATCACTCGGACCTGACGCTCGGCTACAACACCGTCCGGCTCTCCGTGAACAGCCACGACGCCGGCGGCGTGGTGACGGAGTCCGACTTCGCGCTCGCCGAACGCGTCGAAGCCCTCGCCCCCGCCCACGGCGCGAGCTGATGACCACGCACATACCGCCCGTGAAGACCCTGCTCGACTACGACGCCGAGGCCGGTGCCTACGACGCCACCCGCGGCGGCTCCCCGCGTGCCGAAGCCGCCGCGGCGGCCGTCCTCGGGCTGCTCCCGGCGGACGCGGGCACCCTCCTCGACCTCGGCTGCGGCACCGGCATCGTCACCGCCCGGATGGACCGCCCCGGACTGCGCGTCCTCGGCGCGGACGCCTCCCACGGCATGGCCTCGACGGCCCTGCGGCGCGGCGTCCCGGTGACCCTCGCCGACGCGGCCCGGCTGCCGGTGCGGTCGGGCTCGCTGGACGCGGTGAGCGCCGTGTGGCTGCTGCACCTGCTGCGCGAGCCGGGACTGGTGCCGGTGGTGATCGCCGAGGCCGGGCGGGTGCTGCGCCCCGGCGGGGTCTTCGTCGCCACCGTCGACAAGGACTCCGCGCACGACGTCGGCAGCGACATCGACGCCGTGTTCGCCGCGCACCTGACGCCGACCCCCTCGGACGCCTCCGGCGAGGTCGAGGCGTACGCGGCGCGGTCGGGCCTGCGCCCGGCAGGCGAGGCCCGCTTCACCGGCCACGGCCAGGGCCGCACCCCGCGCGGCTCCGCCGAGGCGCTGCTCGCGGGCCGGTACGCCTCCCGCATCGTCCCGCGCGGCATCACCGCGCGGGAGCTGGCGGCCCGGCTCGAACTGCTGCCCGACCAGGACGTCCCGCGCGCGGAGCCGACGTACCGGCTGCGGAGCTTCGTACGCCTCTGAGACGGACGCATACGAAGCCCCGCGCGGCGCGGTGCGGCGCCGCGGTGCGCCCGCGATGGCCGCCGTGGCCGGGCTGCGCCGTGGCTACGCCGGCTCCAGCCGCCACCACTGGGACGGGGAGTCGGTGTCCTCGCCCTGCCGGGCCCGGCCCTCCCCGTCGGCCTCCAGCGGCAGGCCGCTGATGCACGCGATCAGGGACACCACGCCCGGATCGTCGAGGTGTTCCTCGACGATCCACTCCTGCGCGCCGAAGGCGTTGGCCCGCCACACCTGCACCCGGGCGCCGCTGTCCGTCGATGCGTTCGCGACGTCCAGACGCCGCTCGTTGTCCTCGCTCACCACGTGGAAGATCCCGCCGCCGCTGTGCACCGGCGCGATCCGCCAGCGGCGGGCGGCCACCGGCGCGGGCGGCCCGTCCGGGCCCACCCGCACCCGGGAGGCGCCCTCCAGCTGGAGCACCAGCCCACTGTCCACGTTGCGGATCCGGTAGAGCCCGTCGGGAACGTTCACCCGGTCCGCCCTCACACGTCGAATTCGGCCGGGTCCGGCCCGATCCGGCGGCCCGCCGCGCCCGCGCCCAGGGCGTCCAGCGCGGCCATGTCGGCGGTGCCCAGCTCGAAGTCGAAGACGTCCAGGTTCTCCCGGATGCGTGCGGGCGTCACGGACTTCGGGATGACGATGTTCCCGTGCTGCAGGTGCCAGCGCAGCACCACCTGCGCGGCGCTGCGGCCGTGCGCGGCGGCGATCGCCGCAACGGCCGGGAGGGTGAGGAGTTCCTTGCCCTGGCCGAGCGGGGACCAGGCCTCCGTGGCGATCCCGCGCCCGGCGTGCACGGCGCGCAGCTCGGCCTGCGGGAAGAGCGGGTGCAGCTCGACCTGGTTCACGGCCGGCACCAGCTCACTCTCGGCGGCGAGCCGCTCCAGGTCCGCCGGGCGGAAGTTCGACACGCCGACCGCCTTGGCGCGGCCGCTCGCCGCGATCTCCTCGAAGGTCTTCCAGATGGAGACGAAGTCGTCGCGCATCGGGCGCGGCCAGTGGATCAGGTACAGGTCGACGTGGTCGAGACCCAGCTTGGAGAGGGAGTCGTCGAAGGCGCGCAGCACCTCGTCGCGGCCCCACCGCTGCTTCGGGCCGTTCCACAGCTTGGTGGTGACGAACAGCTCCTCGCGCGGCACCCCGGAGGCGGCGACGCCCTTGCCCGTGCCCTTCTCGTTGCCGTAGACGGCGGCCGTGTCGATGCTGCGGTAACCGGCCTCCAGGGCGGTCCCGACGGCGCGCTCCGCCTCCGCGTCCGGCACTTGCCAGACGCCGTAGCCGAGCTGGGGCATGAGCGTGCCGTTGTTGAGCTTGATGGCCGGGACCTGGTTCACGTCTGGTCGTTCCCTCACGTCGTTGTGTCGGTGGCTCGGTGTGCCGGTGTGCCGGTGTGCCGGCAGTCAGGGGTGCAGCGTCGTACGAGGGGCGACAACCGGCCCCTCGTACGACGTATTCCCGCCATCCCGTCATCCCGACGAGCCCCGGACGCCGTACAGGGGGATTCGTCTCACGCGGTCCCGAGGTACGCCTCCCGCACGAGCGGGTCCGCCCGCACCTCGGCCGCCGTGCCCTCGGCCAGCACCGTCCCGAGGTCCAGGACGACGACCCGCGTGCAGAGGTCCATCACGAAGGCCACGTTGTGCTCGACCAGCAGCACCGCACAGCCCTCCTGCTCCGCCAGCCGCCGGACCACCGCCGCGAGCTGCTCGCGCTCGGGCGCCGACATGCCCGACGCGGGCTCGTCCAGCAGCAGCACCCGGGGCGGATCGGCCACCGCCCGGGCCATCTCGACCATCCGGGCCTGCCCGACGGGCAGCCCACCCGCGTACGAGGTCCCGAGCGCGCCGATCCCGCAGTCGGCCAGCACCCGCTCGCCGCGGACCCGGCGCGCACGCTCCCGGGCCCGCCGGGACGGGAGCGCGAGGAGGTCGGCGGCCAGCCCGCCCCCGCCGCCCCGCCACTCCTGCGCCACCAGCACGTTGTCGGCCACGCTGAGCTGCCCGAACAGCTGCTGCCGCTGGAACGTCCGCCGCATCCCGTGCCGGGCCCGCCAGACGGGGGAGCGGCGGGTGATGTCGGACCCGTCCAGAACGATCCGCCCCTGGTCGGGGCGGCGGATCCCCGACAGGACGTCGAACAGCGTGGTCTTCCCGGCCCCGTTCGGACCGATCAGCCCGCACACCTCGCCCGCCCGGATCCCGAGGTCCACCCCGGCGAGCGCCCGTACGCCGCCGAAGCGCACGCCGACACCACGGGCTTCCAGCACGTAGCCGCTCATGTCCCCATCCCCAGGTAGGCCTCGGTGAGCCGGTCCGCCTCCACCTCGGCCCGGGGGCCGCACCAGGAGACCCGGCCCTGGGAGAGGTAGGCCACGGTGTCGGCGATGCCCAGGATCTCCGCGGCCTTCTCCTCCACCAGGAGCAGGGCGGTCCCGGCGTCGCGGAGCTCGGTGAGCAGCGCGTACACCTCCTCCACCACGCGCGGGGCGAGCCCGAGGGACGGCTCGTCGGCGATCAGCACCTCGGGCGGCCGCTGCAGTAGAGGTGCCAGGGCCAGCATCTGCTGCTCCCCGCCGGACAGGGCCCCGGCGGGGATCCCGCGCCGCTCCGCGAGGCGGGGGAAGCGGGCGTAGACGGCGGCCCGTGCATCGGCCTCCTTGAGGTACAGGGCCAGGTTCTCCTCGATGGTGAGCGCGGGGAAGATCCCGCGCCCTTCGGGGGCGAGCAGCACCCCGGCCCGGGCGCGCCGCACGGCGCCGTCGCGGGTGGCGTCCCGCCCGGCCACGTACACCGCTCCGCCCGTGACGGGCAGCGAGCCGGCGGCCACCCGGCAGGCCGTGCTCTTCCCGGCCCCGTTGGGCCCGAGCACGGCGAGGATCTCCCCCTTGCGGACGGTGAGGTCGACCCCGTGCAGCACGAGCCCCCCGTCGTACCCGGCCGCCACGCCGCGCAGCACGAGGGCGGGCGCGGGTTGGGCGGGCGTGGGGGGCGTGGCCCCTGCGGGGGCTCCGCCCCCGGCTCCGCCCCCGAACCCCCGCGCCTCGAACGCCGGCGAGGCCGCTTCTTCAGCCCCTCCGGCGTTCGAGGAGCGGGGTCCGGGGCGGAGCCCCGGTTCGCCCGCCGCCCGCCGCTTCGCCAAGCGCACCGGCACCGCCGCGCAGTACCCGTCCGGGTCATTGGCCAGGGCCAACCCCGCCAGGCCGAACAGGATCACCGGCAGGTGCGCGGACTCCGTCACGTAGTCGGACAGCAGCCGCGGGGCCACCGCGAACACGAGCCCCGCCACCACCGCGTACTGCGGCCGCCGGACCCCCGCCGCCACGACCACCGCCAGCCACACCAGCCCCGTCATCGCCGTGAAGTCCGTGGCCGTGATCCGGGTGTTGTACGACGCGTACATCACGCCCCCGAACCCGGCCAGCCCCGCCGACAGCGTGAACAGCAGCAGCTTCGTGCGCAGCACGGACACCCCCGAGGCCACCGCCGCAGCCGGGGCCGACCGCACCGCCAGCATCGCCCGCCCCGACGGGGAGTTCCGCAGGGCGCTCAGCCCCGCGGCGACCAGCGCGGCCAGGACGACCAGGGCCACCCCCAGCGCCCGGTCGTCGGACAGGTCCACCGGCCCGAACACCGGCCGCGGGATCGACCACCCCGTGTCGCCGTTGCGCAGCCACCTCAGCTGGAACAGCACCTGGTCGGCCAGGAACGCCAGCGCCAGCGTGGCCAGCGCCAGGGACCGGCCCCCCAGCCGCAGCGCCGGCAGCGCGACCAGCGCCCCCAGCAGCGCCGCCGCGCACGTGCCCACCGCCAGCGCCGCCACGAACGGCCAGCCCCGGCTCATGAGCAGGCCGGCCACGAGCGCCGCCCCGGTCACGATGGTGCCCTGCGCCAGCGACACCATCGCCCCCAGCCCGGTCACCACGGTGAAGGACATGAACACCAGCGCGATGGCCAGCCCCTGCGCCAGCAGCCCGCTCCAGAAGGGAGTCGTGACGGTGTAGAAGGCCACGCACAGCAGTCCGCCGGCCCCTGCCCACACCCCCCATCGGCGCCCCCACGACGCCCCGGCCAGATGGTCCACGGGCGGCGCGTCCACGGCCGCGACACCCGCCGCCCGCGCCCTGCGGGTCAGCACCAGCAGCCCGCCGAACAGGATCAGGAAGGGCACCGCCGTCCGGAAGCCGGTGATGCCCTCGGCGAAGGAGGCGTACCCGGCCACCAGGTTCTGCAGGACCCCCAGCCCCAGCCCGCCCGCGAACGCGAGCGGCACGGACGCGAACCGGCCGATGACCGCCGCCGTCGCCGAGACGAACAGGAACAGCGTGAAGTCGTGCGCCGACAGCCCCAGCAGCGGCGTCGCGAGCACACCCGCCAGCCCGGCCAGCCCCGACGCGATCATCCACGCCACCGACGACAGCCGGTCGGCGCTGATCCCGCGCAGTTCCGTCAGCGAGCGGTTGTCGACGGCGGCCCGCAGCTGCAGCCCGAGGCGTGTGTGCCGCATCAGCACCCACAGCGCCACCGCCACCAGCGCCGTCACCACCCACGTGATCAGCTGGTCGGAGTCGATGCCGACGCCGTCGGCGATCTGCCAGGACTTCGCGGGACTCGGCCCCACCCCCGGCAGCCCGAACTGGTTCTCCGCCGGCTTCACCGGCGCACCGGCCTGCGCCAGCAGCTCCACCAGCCACAGCCCGGCGGCCGGCAGCGCCACCAGCAGCCCGATGGTCGCCACGATCTGCGCCGTCTCCCCGACCCGCGCGAGCCGCCGGAACATCAGCCGGTCCAGCCCCCAGCCGAGACCGGGGGCCAGGACGCACACCACCAGCAGCGCCGCCGGGACGGCCGGCCAGCCCAGCCCCGAGTGCAGCTCGTAGAAGGTGAGCGCGCACAGGTAGGCGGTGGCCCCGTGCGCGAAGTTGAACAGCCCGGACGCCGAGTACGACAGCACCAGCCCGGTGGCGAGCAGTGCGTACAGGGCGCCCGAGACCAGACCGCTCAGGACGAAGACGAGCAGATCTCCCATGCCGCGGCCCTACTTGAAGGGGATGGGCTCGTAGCACTTGAACGGGACGGAGACCTCGTACGCGCCGTTCTTCAGCTGGACGAGCGCTCCGCAGCCGAAGCTGTCCTTCTGCCCCTTGGGTTCCGCGCGGTCGCCGACGAGCGTGCCGGTGTCGGAGAAGCCCTGCGCGGCGCTCTGGAAGGACTCGACGGTCAGGTCCTTGCCCGCCTTCTGCGCGATCGACACGAACAGGTCGGCCGACATGTACCCGGTCAGCATGTGCATGTTGAGCGGTACTTCCTTGCCGCCCGCGGCCGCCTTGATGTCGGCCTTGAACTGCGCCATCTTCGGATCGGTCGACTCGAACGGCTGGAACTGCAGCAGCACGTGCACCCCGTCGAGCGCCTGCTTGGTGGCGTCCTGGGCGAGCAGTCCCGGGTCGTAGTCGGTGGGGTCGGAGAGCAGCCCCTTGTACCCGCTGCGCTTGAGGGCGGTGAAGAGCCCGATGTTGTTGGGGGTCTGCATGACGGAGACGACCGCGTCCGGGGCCTTGCCGTCGTTGCCGGTGAGGATCTCCTTCACGTACGCGGACCAGTCGCTCGGGACGGCGGTGCCCGGTACGGAGGCCTTGGCGTAGGAGACCTTGAAGCCGGCGCTGGTGAAGCCCTGCTGGAAGGTGCGGATGCCGAACTTCCCGGCGTCGCTGTCGTTCGCGATGATCGCGACCGACTTGCCCTGGGCCCCGCCGAGGATCTGGGCGATGCCCTCGGGCCAGGTCTGGTTCAGGGTGCCGCCGGGGGTGGGGACCAGACAGCCGTTGAAGCCGTAGATGTACTTGGGTCCGCAGAAGGAGGGGAGGGTGCCCCAGCCGAAGGTGGGGACCTTCTCCTGCTCCAGGAAGTCGGCTCCGGAGAAGGTCACCGAGCTCATCGGGGAGACGGCGAAGACCTTGTCCTGCTGGACGAGCTTGCGGGCGGCCGCCATGTTCTTCGCGGGGTCCTGGCCGTCGTCCTCCGCGCCGATGTAGTCGATCTTGCGGCCGTTGATTCCGCCCTCGGCGTTGGCTCTGAGGTAGCGGGCCTTGGCGCCGAGGTCGGTGTCCTTCTTGCTGTAGCCGCTGGCGGTGGTCATCGACACGATCCCGCCGACCTTGATCGAGTCGGCGGTCACCCCGCGGGAGTTGCCGGGCGCGTCCCCGGGTGTGCCGGGGCTGGTGCCGTTGGTGGAGGCGGAGTTGCAGGCGGAGACGAGTGCGAGGGCCGCTGCCGCGGCGGCCAGGGTGCGGATCGGTCGCAACATGTCGGGGATCCCCTCCGGTCGGAATCCCCGCATTCTGTGCGCGACCTGACGCACCGTCAATATCCACGGCAAAGAGAAATGACGGACCGTCAGTTATGGGCGAGGGTGGCCGGGAAGGCGCCGGGACCTGCGGCGGCAAGGTGGGTGGCGTGTCGGGCCGGCCTCCCCGGCCCGGATGCGACGCCCCACCCGCCGGAGCGGCAAGCCGTACCGTACCGGGCTAAAATAGGCTGGAAAGGTTCATACGGTATGTCCGGCGGCCTCGTGGTACCCCTGCGGGCGCTGTCCGGCCGGCCCGGGAGGCGTGATGACCGTACCCCCCGACGCGGCACCGCAGCACACGCAGAGCGACCCCGAGGACGTGCTCAAGCAGCTCGGAGGCTCATGGCACTGGGCACTCGGATTCGCCCTCGCGACCCTGATCCCGGGCATCCTGGTGCTCGTCTGGCCCGACGAGACGCTGCACATCCTGGCCGTGATCATCGGCCTGCAGCTCCTGGTGGCGGGCGGCTTCCGCTTCGTCTCGGCCTTCTCGCACAGCAGCGACGGGGGCGGCAGCAGACTGGCGGGCGTCCTGATCGCCATACTGGCGTTCCTGGCGGGCGTCCTGGTGCTGCGCCATCCGATGCAGACGATCGGCGCGCTGTCCCTGATCGTCGGGGTGTTCTGGCTGCTGACCGGAGTGCTCACGGCGTACGTCGCGATCGCCGACCGCGGGGTCCTGCACCGCGGCCTGCTCTTCGGCCTGGGCGCCCTCGGCACGGTCGCCGGAATCGTCGTGCTCTGCTTCCCGGTGGACTCCGCGGTCGCCCTGACGCGCCTGCTGGGCCTATGGCTTGTCCTGCTCGGCGTGTTCGAGGTCGTGATGGCCTTCGCGCTGCGCTCCGCCACCCGCCGGACAGCCGCGCCCCCCGCACCACGGTAAAGACCGCCGGGCCGGGCCTCGGGGACCGGCCCGTGCCGGGCGCCGGGGACCCGGCCCGTACGCGGGGCCTGTTCTCGGCCCCGCTCAGGACTCGTAGAGGGCCGCGACCTCCTTCGCGTACGCCTTCTCGATCGCCCGGCGCTTGAGCTTCAGCGAGGGCGTCAGCAGCCCCCGCTCCTCCGTGAACTCCTCCGCCAGCACGCGGAACGTGCGGATCGCCTCGGCCTGCGAGACCAGCGTGTTGGCCGCGACCACCGCCCGGCGCACCTCCGCCGTCAGGTCCGGATCGTGCACCAGGTCCGCCGCGGGCAACTGGGGCCGGCCGCGCATCGACAGCCAGTGCGCGATCCCCTCCATGTCCAGGGTGAGCAGGGCGGCGATGTACGGCCGGTCATTGCCCACCAGCACGCACTGCGACACCAGCGGGTGCGAACGGACCCGCTCCTCCAGCGCGGCCGGCGCGACGCTCTTGCCGCTGGAGGTCACCAGGATCTCCTTCTTGCGCCCGGTGATGGTGAGGTAGCCGTCCTCGTCGAGCCGCCCCAGGTCCCCGGTCGCCAGCCAGCCGCCGCGCAGCACGGCGTCCGTGGAGTCGGGGTCGTTGAGGTACCCGGAGAAGATGTGGCCGCCGTGCAGCCAGACCTCCCCGTCGTCCGCGATGTGCACGGTGCTGCCCGGAATCGGCGGGCCCACCGTGCCGTACTTCGTCGCCCCCGGCGGGTTCGCGGTGGCCGCCGCGCACGACTCGGTCAGGCCGTATCCCTCGAACACCGTGATCCCGGCGCCTTCGAAGAACAGCCCGAGGCGGCGCGACATCGCCGACCCGCCCGACATGGCGTACCGCACCCGGCCGCCCATCGCCTCGCGGACCTTCCCGTAGGCGAGCTTCTCGAAGAGCTGGTGCTCCATGCGCAGGGCGGCGGAGGGCCCCGGCCCGAGGCCGAAGGCCTTGCGCTCGCGTGCCTCCGCGTAGCGCACGGCCGTCTCCACCGACCGGTCGAAGGGTCCGGTGCGCCCCTCCGCCTCGGCCTTGCGGCGAGCGGCCGCGAAGACCTTCTCGAAGACGTACGGGACGCCGAGCACGAAGGTCGGCTGGAAGGCGGCGAGGTCCGGCAGCAACTCGGAGGCCACCAGCATGGGTTGGTGCCCGAGCTTGACACGCGCCCGGACGGCGGCCACCTCCACCATCCGCCCGAAGACGTGCGCCAGCGGCAGGAACAGCAGGGTGGACGGCCGGTCGCCCTGGCGGGCCTGGAACACGGACTCCCAGCGGGTCACCAGGGTGTCGGCCTCGTACATGAAGTTGGCGTGCGTGAGCACGCACCCTTTGGGGCGGCCGGTGGTCCCGGAGGTGTAGATGACCGTGGCGGTCGCGTCCGGGGTCACGGCGCCGCGATGGCGGTGCACGACGTCCTCGGCGACCCCGCGGCCGTCGGAGACGAGCCCATCCACGGCCCCGGCGTCGAGCTGCCACAGCCTGCGCAGGTGGGGGAGGCGGTCGATGACCGAGCCCACCGTCATGGCCTGGTCCTCGTTCTCGACGACGCAGGCCGTGCAGTCGGTGTCGTACAGGATCCAGTACACCTGCTCGGTGGACGACGTCGGGTAGACGGGCACGGGCTGGGCGCCGATCGCCCACAGTGCGAAGTCGAAGAGCGTCCACTCGTACCGGGTACGGGACATGACGGCGACCCGGTCCCCGAAGCGCACCCCCTGCGCCAGCAGCCCCTTGGCGAGCGCGAGCACCTCGGCGGCCAGCTGCCCGGATGTCACGTCCCGCCAGACCCCGTCGGTCTTGCGGCCGAGCACCACCCGGTCCGGCTCCTGGCGGGCGTGCTCGAAGACGACGTCGGCCAGCCCGCCGACGGGCGCGCCCGTGACGACCGGTGGGACGGTGATCTCGTGCAAGGCCCCGCTCCTCTCCGCGCGCCGCGGTGAACGTACCTCACGGTCAAGGGGGCTTGACGGGCGTTCGGATACCTCCACAAGACCTCCCCAGTGATCACGCCCCCTAAGCCTTTGACGTGCGGGGTTCGGGGTGGGAAGCGGCTCGGCGCGGAGGCGCGCCCGGGCGGTGCGGAAGGGTGCCGGGTGCGGTGCCGGTGGTACGGCCCGCCGCTGCCGGGGGTGTGACCCGCCGGTGCCCGTGGTGCGACGGTCGGGGGCGGCGGGTGACCCGGGCGGCGGCGGGGGTGTGACGGGCGGTGTCGGGGGTGGGGCGGTCCGCGTCGGGCGGGTGGGGGCGGTCCGTGTCGGGGCGGCGGTCCGCGGCGGGGTGGGACCGACCGGCGGCCGGTGGGACCGGGCGTCGGCGGTGTGGGACCGGCCGGCGGTGGGTGAGAGCGGCCGGTGGGCGGGGTGGGGCGACCGGCCGACGGCGGGAGTGTGACCGGCTCAGCCGGTGCGGCTGAGCCGGTCCGCACCGGACAGAACGGCCGCGGCCAAGGCCTCCGCGGCGGCGGAGGCGCGCGGCCCGCGGAGCAGCGCGAACTCCACCGGCCCCAGCTCCGGCAGCCCGCCGACCCGCACCAGGCCCGGCGGGATCAGCCCCCGGGTGTGCGCCATCACGCCCAGTCCGACCCGCGCCGCCGCGATCAGACCGCTCAGGCTGCCGCTCGTGCACGCGATCCGCCACGCCCGCCCGTCCCGCTCCAGCACCTCCAGCGCGCGGGCCCGGGTGATGCCCGGCGGCGGGAAGACGATCAACGGGACCGGGCGCTCCGGGTCCACCCGCAGCCCCTCCGCGCCGATCCACACCATCCGGTCCCGCCAGACGAGGCGGCCCCGCTCGTCCCCCGGCCCCCGCCGCTTCGCGAGCACCAGGTCGAGGCGCCCCGCGTCCAGCCGCTCGTGCAGCGTCCCCGACAGCTCCACCGACAGCTCCAGATCCACCTCGGGGTGCTCGTGCCGGAACGCTTCGAGGATCTCCGGGAGCCGCGTCAGCACGAAGTCCTCCGAGGCCCCGAAGCGCAGCCGCCCCCGCAGCCGCGTCCCCGTGAAGAAGGCCGCCGCGCGCTCGTGCGCCTCCAGGATCGTCCGCGCGAAGCCGAGCAGCGCCTCGCCGTCCTCCGTCAGCTCGACGCTGTGCGTGTCCCGGACGAACAGCGGCCGCCCGGTCGCCTCCTCCAGCCGCCGCACGTGCTGGCTGACCGTGGACTGCCGTACGCCGAGCCGCCCCGCGGCCTGCGTGAAGCTGAGCGTCTGGGCCACCGTGAGGAAGGTGCGCAGCTGGACGGGGTCGTACATACCGCCCATGCTAGCCGCGCCCATCGCGGATCGTGATGACAGTGAGTGCAGTGTGCAGGTTTCCCGATCACCACTCGAACCCCGACCATGGGGGAGCACCCCAGGGCATCGGCCGCACCGCGCACCACCCGCCCCTGCGCCACGACCCCCCACGACCACCCGCCCCGACACGCCTCCTGCACCACCGCCCGACCGGCCACTGCTCCACCGGCCACTGCTCCACCGGCCACTGCCCGACCGGCCACCGCTCCACCGGCCCCGCTGACCGGCCACTGCCCCACGGGTCACCGCTCCACCGGCCACCGCCCCCGCCCCACCGACACCACCCGCCCCGACAGCAAGTGAGCACCCCGCACATGCGCCGCCCGCACTTCCCCGCCCGGCTGCCCCTGGACCCGTACATCCTGGTCCTCCTCGGCACCGTCGGCCTCGCCGCCCTGCTGCCCGCCCGCGGCACGGCCGCCACCGTCGCCGACGGCGCCTCCACCGCGGCCGTGGCCCTGCTCTTCTTCCTCTACGGCGCCCGGCTCTCCACCCGCGAGGCCCTCGAAGGCCTGCGCCACTGGCGGCTCCACCTCACCGTGCTCGCCTGCACCTTCCTGCTCTTCCCGCTCCTCGGCCTGGCCGCCCGCGGCCTCGTCCCCGGCCTCCTCACACCCCCGCTGTACGTCGGCCTCCTCTTCCTCTGCCTGGTTCCCTCGACCGTCCAGTCCTCCATCGCCTTCACCTCGATCGCCCGCGGCAACGTCCCCGCCGCGATCTGCGCCGGCTCCTTCTCCAGCCTGGCCGGCATCGTCCTCACCCCGCTCCTCGCCGCGGCCCTGCTCGGCGCGGACGCGGGCGGCTTCTCCCCCGACTCCGTCCTCAAGATCACCCTCCAGCTCCTGCTCCCCTTCCTCCTCGGCCAGGCCCTGCGCCGCTGGATCGGCGGCTTCCTCGTCCGCCACAAGCAGGTCCTCGGCTACGTCGACCGCGGCTCGATCCTGCTCGTCGTCTACGCCGCGTTCAGCGCGGGCGTGGCCGCGGGCATCTGGCACCAGGTCAGCCTCCCGCAGCTTGCCGCCCTGCTGCTGGTGGAGGCCGCACTCCTCGCCGTCATGCTCATCGCCACCTGGTACGGCGCGGCCCGCCTCGGCTTCGGCCGCGCGGACCGCATCGCCATCCAGTTCGCCGGGTCGAAGAAGAGCCTGGCCGCCGGACTCCCCATGGCCAGCGTGCTGTTCGGGGCCCAGGCAGGCCTGGCCGTGCTCCCGCTGATGCTCTTCCACCAGATGCAGCTGATGGTCTGCGCGGTCATCGCCCGCCGCCGCGCCCGCGATCCCGAGCCCGAACACGCGGCGGAGCGTGGGCCAGACCGTGTGGCGGAGGTCTCGCCCCCGACCCAACACCCCGCTCCCCGGGGCCGTTAACGTGCGGTAGTGACCTGGATACGCCCGCTCGGCGCGCACGCCGAACGCCCCTGCACCCTGGTGGTCTGCCGCGGCTGCTGCTGCGGCGACCCCCGCAAGAACCCCGGCACCGACCACGACGGCCAACTCGCCCGGCTGCGCGAGGCCGCGGCCGCCTCCGGGGGCCGCCTGGCCGTCCGTACGAGCGAATGCCTCGGGCCGTGCGCCCAGGCCAACGTCATCGTGGTCCAGCCCACCACCGAAGCCCGCCGCCGCGGCGCCCGCGCGGTGTGGTTCGGCTGGGCCCTGGACGACACCGCGACCGACGAGATCATCGCCTGGGCCGAATCCGGCGGCCCGGGCTCCACCCCGCTCCCGGCCACCCTGGACCTCCACCGCATCGACCCGCCGACCCCGAAGCCGGCCGAGGCCTCCACACGCCGCTCCCGCCGGGGGCGATGAGGTGCAGAACCTTGCCCGCGTGGTGGTCGTGCTGTTCGGCCTGTTTGTCGGTCTGGTGATCCTTCTGGCCCTGTCCCTCGACCTGAGGGACGGCAAACCCTTCGTTCCGCTGACGGCGGAGGACGTCACCGGCACGTGGCAGGGCGACCGCGGAGGCCGGCTCGAGGTGCTGGCCGACGGCCGGGTCCGCCTCGCGGAGCTCTCGGGCTGGCCATGCACCCCAGGCCCGAAGCGGGCCGTGCTCACCGGCGAGGGCAGCTGGATCATCGATCGGCACTCCGACGAGGATCCGGGTATCCAGATCCTGATCAAGTTCCCCGTCGACGGAACGCCCGCGGTACAGGCCTGCGACAACTGGTTCACGCTGCACGGCACCGGCAAGGAGGGCGCCACGGGCGACGGCAGCGACGTGTGGGCCACGTTCCTCGGCTACGAGAGCGGCGCCGTGGAGCGGTTCCGGCGCGCCGCTACAGGGTGATCCGCTCCTCGCCCGCGTAGATGTTCATGTCCGGGCCCCGCAGGAAGCCGACCAGGGTCATGCCCGACTCCAGTGCCAGGTCCACCGCCAGCGAGGACGGTGCGGAGACGGCCGCCAGGAGCGGGATGCCCGCCATCACGGCCTTCTGTACGAGCTCGAAGGAGGCGCGGCCCGACACCAGCAGGACCGCGCCCGTCAGCGGGAGCCGGCCCGCCTGGAACGCACGGCCGATGATCTTGTCCACCGCGTTGTGCCGGCCCACGTCCTCCCGCAGGTCCAGCAGCTCGCCCTGCGCCGTGAACAGCCCGGCCGCATGCAGCCCGCCCGTGCGGTCGAAGACCTTCTGGGCCGCTCGCAGCCGGTCCGGGAGCTCGGTGAGGACCTCCACGGGGACCCGTACCGGATCGGCGGCGATCCCCGGGAAGCGGGTCGCGGTCCGGACCGCGTCCAGGCTGGCCTTGCCGCACAGGCCGCACGAGGAGGTGGTGTAGACGTTGCGCTCCAGCGTGATGTCCGGAACGGGGACCCCGGCGGCCAGCTGCACGTTCACCACGTTGTAGGTGTTGGAACCGTCCTCGGTCGCCCCCTCGCAGTAGGTGACGGCCTGGACGTCCGAGGCGGCGCCGAGCACCCCCTCGCTCACCAGGAAGCCCACCGCCAGGGCGAAGTCGTCACCCGGCGTGCGCATCGTGATGGCCAGCGGCCTGCCGTTCAGCCGTATCTCCAGCGGCTCCTCGGCCACCAGTGTGTCCGGGCGGACGCCCGCCCCGCCGTTCCGGATCCGGACGACGCGACGGCGCTCGGTGACCCGTCCCATGGTGATCAGCCCACCCCTTCTGTTCTCGCCTCGGTTCTCGTCGGTATCCGACCTGCTCATTGTCCTGGTTCCGCTTACGCCCACGTCCCCGGCAGGGAGATCCTCGGGAATCTCCAAAATCCGGGGCCGGATTCCTGTCGGGTCACACGCACACGTACCCACCAGTAGCAGGCGAAGCTGGGTGATCCTGACTTCCGTACAAGGGGGGACCCCGCCCATGACCGGTTCACGAGTGGTGGCGCTAGGGCACTACCAGCCCGCCAGAGTGCTCACCAACGAGGACCTCGCGGCCATGGTGGACACCACCGACGAGTGGATCCGGTCCCGCGTCGGCATCCGCACCCGCCACATGGCGGGCCCGGACGAGCCGGTGGACGAGCTGGCCTACCAGGCGGCGGGCAAGGCGCTGGCCGGCGCCGGCCTGAGCCCGGACGACATCGACCTCGTCCTGGTCGCCACCTCCACCGCGATCGACCGTTCCCCCAACATGGCCGCGCGCGTCGCCGCCAAGCTGGGCATGGGCGGCAGCCCCGCCGTGATGGACATCAACGTCGTCTGCTCGGGCTTCACCCACGCCCTGGCCACCGCCGACCACGCCATCCGGGCCGGCTCCGCCACCCGCGCCCTGGTCATCGGCGCCGACAAGATGACCGAGATCACCGACTGGAACGACCGCTCCACCTGCGTCCTCACGGGCGACGGGGCGGGCGCGGCCATCGTCGAGGCCTGCGAGGAGCCGGGCATCGGCCCGGTGCTGTGGGGATCGGTCCCCGAGATGGGCAATGCCGTGCGGATCGAGGGCTCCCCGCCGGTCTTCGCGCAGGAGGGCCAGTCCGTCTACCGCTGGACCACCAGCCAGCTCCCGCCGCTCGCCCGCAAGGTGTGCGAGAAGGCCGGAGTCGCCCCGGAGGAACTGGCCGCGGTCGTCCTCCACCAGGCGAACCTGCGGATCATCGAACCGCTCGCCGCCAAGATCGGCGCCGTCAACGCCGTCGTCGCCCGCGATGTCATCGACTCCGGCAACACCTCGGCCGCCAGCATCCCGATGGCCCTGTCGAAGCTGGTCCAGCGCGGCGAGATCCCCTCCGGCGCCCCGGTCCTCCTCTTCGGCTTCGGCGGCAACCTCTCCTACGCCGGCCAGGTCATCCGCTGCCCGTGACGGCCGCCGCGGCCGTTCCCCCCGCCGGTGCGGCGGGGGAGCGGCCGCCCTCGGCGACCAGTGCGCCGACCAGGACGCACCCCAGGGCCACCAGCTGGCCGGCTCCCGTCCACCCCGTGCCCACGGGGACGGTGGCGAGCGCGAGCACCAGTGCCGCCGCGCGGTACCGGGCCGGCCCGATGCCCAGCGCCGCACGGAAGGCCAGGTCACCCGCCAGGTACAGGGCGACCCCGCCCGCCAGCGCGACCGCCGGGCCGGTGTGCAGGTGCTCGCCGAGGTGCCCGATGGTCTTCTTCACGCCCGCCGCGAAGACGGCGATGCCCAGGAGCATGGGCAGGAAGGCGTAGTAGTACGCGACCATCGCCAGCTTGAAACGCCGCTCCGGCGGGGTCCGCGCGAAGACCTCCTCGGCCCGGCCCTCGTCGCGCACGAAGTACATCCACCACATCGCGGACGCGATCGTCAGGGCCAGGAACGCCCCGCCCGCGATGCCGAAGGACAGGGGCAGCGAGCCCACCCCGATGCCGATCGCGATCACGGACTCGCCGAAGACGATGATCAGCAGCAGGCCGTGCCGCTCCACCAGGTGCGCCGCGTTCATTCCGCCGAGCTGGTCGCCGACCGTCTGCTCGGCCGCCTCGGGCTTCGCCTCCGCTTCGGCCTCCACCGAGCTGCCCGCCGAGCCGCTCGCCGCGACCCGCTGCACGACCACGGGCGTCACGAACTGGAGCAGCAGCGCCAGCATCCACAGCCCCCAGGCCGGCAGCCCGTCGAAGAACCCGGCGGCCGTCACCGACAGCGCGCACAGGGCGTTGGGCAGCGCGAACCACAGCACCCCGCGCCCGTGCGCCTGCGTGAACAGCGCGCTGTGAACCAGGACCACCAGCAGGTACCCGAGGCCGAAGGCGATGCCGCCCGCCCCGAAAGCGGTGGGCACGGCCAGGGCGCACACCAGGAACGCCCCCATGGCCAGCATCAGCAGCACCCGCCGGACGGTCCGGTCCGGCGGCACCTGGTTGGTCAGGTGCGCGTAGCCCCCGTACATCCAGAACAGCACGGTGAAGATCAACACCACCTGCCCCGCGCCCCGCAGGCTCAGGTCGTCGGCCAGAAGCACCGTCAACTGCGTGATGGTGAAGACGAAGACGAGGTCGAAGAACAGCTCCAGCGTGCTGACGCGGTGCTCGGTTTCCATGCGCGGCTCCCCCCGGATGTGTGCCCGGCCATCCGACCGCCCCGGCGCTCCTCATGTCCAGCCGGTATCAGGATCCGGAAGGCGGCGGGGACCGCGCGACGCCCTTTCGGACGGGGCCGCCCGACCGCCCGCACTGCCGCGAGACATCCCGTCTCGCTGCGGCCATCAGTGCATGCGTGCAGGTCAGCCCGGCGTGGCGGACGCCCACCGCTCGGAAATGTGGTCGGAACCCCGCCGATCCTTTGCTATTGTTGTCCATGTCGCCGCGGGAAACCGGGGCCGACCACCTGGTCCGGGTGGCGGAATGGCAGACGCGCTAGCTTGAGGTGCTAGTGCCCTTTATCGGGCGTGGGGGTTCAAGTCCCCCCTCGGACACAAGCGAGAACCCCACACATCGTGTGGGGTTCTTCTGTTTTCCCGTCCCCGTCTCCGACCCGCCCCCGTCGGGGCCGTTCACGTACCCAGCACCACCAGGCCCGTCGGCGTGGTCAGGCTGCCCGGGGTCACCGACGTGAAGGTGTGGGGCAGGGACAGGCGGGGCCGGTCGGTGGCCGGGGCGGCGTCGAAGAGGTAGGCCGCGGCCGCCGTGGTGTCGCTGACCAGGTGCGGGCCGCCCGCCGTGGCCGTGCCTCCGGTGAGCGGGGTGCGGAAGAGGCGCCGGAGGTGGCGCAGGGTCTCCGGCGTGACCGGGGCCTTCATGGGGAGGGGCTGCGCCGGGGGTTCCGCGGCGGGAGCGTCCGCCGGGGCCGGGGCGGCCGCGGCATCCGCGGCGTCCGGGGGGATGGCGCCGGTCAGGAGCAGGGCCAGGAGGATCGGGACGGCCTTGTGGCGCAGGGCCTCGGTGGCCGAGCGCAGGCGGTGCGCGTGGGTGGCGGGAAGCGAGAGCGCGAGGCTTCCGGCGGCCTCGCCGGTGGCGATCGGGACGGCCGCGCAGACGACCCCGGGGGAGTACTCGAGCAGGTCGAAGACGGGCGCGCCCGGGGCCACCGCGTCCAGGGCGGTGAACAGGGCCCTGCTGTCGGTGATGGTCTGCGGAGTGAGCCGGGCGGGCCGGTGCCGGGCCACGTGGTCGGCGCGGAGGTCGTGGTCGAGCTGGGTCAGCAGGCACTTGCCGACCGCGCTGGCGTGGGCGGCGGCCCGGAAGTCGACCCACTCCCGTACCGGCGGGGTCGCGGGCCCGTCCGCCATCTGTGTGATCCGGACCTCGCCCTCGGCGTACCGGCTGAGGTAGACCGCGGCCCCCGCGCTGTCCCGGGCCAGGGCCAGGGTCCGCTGGAGCTGCCCGGCCAGGCCGTGGCCGCCGGGGGCGGCGAGCCGGTCCAGCGCGGGCCCCCGCCCGTACACCCCCACGCCCGGGCGGTACGCGTACTCCTCCTCGCACAGCATCGACAGCAGGGGGCGCAGCTCCCCCTCGGCGAGGCCGGACTCCCGGGCGAGCTGCGCGGCCCGGACCCCCAACGGGTGCTGCTCCAGGACCCGTACGACGGCCAGCGCGCGGCGGGCCTCCGCCAGGGCCTCGCTCGTCCCCTCCTGCACGACGGTCCCGCGGGCCGCCGCCGTCAGCGCGGGGTGGCGCAGCGGACCCGCCGCCGGCCTGGGCGCGGCCACCGGCGCCGGCAGCGCCGCCACCGACACCGTGACGGCGGGCGGCAGGAACGCGGCCAGCACTCCGGAGAGCCCGGGCAGGGGCAGCGGCACCGGGCCCAGATCGGGATCCTCCAGCTGGTCGACGTAGCGCAGGACGGCCGCCTGCGCGCACAGCCGGACCTCCCGCAGATCCCGTCGGCCGCTCGGGCGGAAGCCGCGCCGGCCCAGTTCGCGCGCCCAGTGCCGGGCGTCGTGGTGCTCACCGCGCCGGGAGTGGTCGAGGAACAGGCAGTACGCGGCGGCGGAGGTGCGCTGGCTCCCGGAACCGGCGGCGAACTGCCACCAGAAGCGGGCGCCTTCGCGCATCCCGGAGAGGTGCAGCAGACAGCCGAAGACCACGGCCCCGGCCAGGTCCGTGTGCCCACAGGCGAGGAAGGCGTCGAGGTCCGTCCCGGCCTTCGGCGCGCACACGGAGGTCAGGCAGACGGCCTTGAGGTCGCGCCGGGCCCGTTCGGCGTCGAGCGGGCAGTCCCGGGCGGGGTCGCTCCAGCCGAACGCCGACCGGCGCCGGGCGCGGTGTCCGGGGACCCGCGCGTGCGGCGTGGCGCGCAGCAGGCGGGCCTCGGCCGCCCCGAGGTCGTAATACCGGTAGCGGTCGCGGACGCCCGCCCGGGCGAGGAAGTCGGCCAGGGAGCGGGAGGTTCCGTCTCGGTCGTCCTGCCGCCCCTGCCGTTCGTACCGGTTCATGATTCGGCTGATTCGGCTGATGCGACGGACGTGTCGAGCAGGCGGGCGAGCCGCCGGTGTGCCTGGCCGAGGTAGGAGCGGACCGTGGCCTCGTCGACGCCCATCACGGCGGCGGCCTCACCGGGGGTGCACCGGAGCCCGTACCGCAGGAGGACGGCGTCACGCTGCCGCTCGGCGAGCCGGGAGACGGCGGAGTAGAAGCGGATGGTGTCCGTCAGTACCTCGTACTGGTCGGCGTGGGCCTCCTTGAGGGCGGCCTCGAAGGCGCTGATGTCCATCGGCTCGGGCTGCTGCTGCCAGGGGTGGCGCCGGCGCCGCCCGTCGACCAGGCACTGCTTGAGCACGGTCCACGCGTAGGCGTCCAGGCGGTCCATGTGGAGCATCCGGAGCCACTCGCCCATGATCGAGTCGAAGGCGGCGTCCACCGCTTCCTCCGCCGCCGCGTCGGAACCCAGCTGCAGGTACGCGAAGCGCATGTACGCGGGGCGCCGGTTCGCGTGGAAGGCCCAGTACGACAGGCGCGCCGTCGGATCCCACTGGCTCATGGGAGTCGGCCGCCGGCGACGGCTCGGTAGTCCCACCGCCCCACCGGACTCCTCCGGTCCGCCATCGCTCACCGCTCCACCTCATCCCCTGTGAGCTGAACAGGAAAGCAGCGCGGGCGCACTCGGAGGGCGCGGAGAAGAAAGCTGGAAGCAATAGGTCGGGGATGATCGGCCCGTGATCGATGCCGATCGCGCGGGGCTCCAGCCAGCACGTATGCATATGCCCGCTGCCGGTGCCTCTGCCGGTGCTGCTGCCGGTGCCCATGCCGGTGCCGCCCGGCCTCCGGTCGGGTCTGCCACCGCCCGGCTGTACCATGGGCCCGATCGCGAGGGCCGTGACGGAGAGGTCACTGCCCTCGCTTTTGCGTTACGTCCACCATGAACAAATGCGGCGCGTGGCCTTTCGGCGGTTCGCTACGATGAACCGCATTCACAATCCGTCACGTCACGTTGTACGCACAGAGGAAATGGAGCATCCGAGGATGGCTCGACACCTGATCACCAGCGCGCTTCCGTACATCAACGGGATCAAGCACCTGGGCAACATGGTCGGGTCGATGCTTCCGGCGGATGTGTACTCCCGGTACCTCCGCCAGCGCGGCCACGACGTCCTCTACATCTGCGCCACCGACGAGCACGGCACCCCCGCCGAGCTCGCCGCCAAGGAGGCCGGCATCTCGGTCGCCGAGTTCTGCGCGCAGGCCCACGACGCCCAGAAGGCGGTCTACGACGGCTTCGAGCTGTCCTTCGACTACTTCGGCCGCAGCTCCTCCGCGCAGAACCGCGAGATCACCCAGCACTTCGCGCGCCGCCTCCAGGAGAACGGCTTCATCGAGGAGCGCGCGATCCGGCAGGTGTACTCGCCGGTCGACGGCCGCTTCCTGCCGGACCGCTACGTCGAGGGCACCTGCCCGCACTGCGGCTACGACAAGGCCCGCGGCGACCAGTGCGAGAACTGCACCCGCGTCCTGGACCCCACGGACCTGATCGAGCCCCGCTCGGCCATCTCCGGCTCCACCGAGCTGGAGGTCCGCGAGACCAAGCACCTGTTCCTCCTGCAGTCCAAGCTCCAGCACGAGGTCGAGGCCTGGGTCGCCGAGCACGAGGAGGAGTGGCCGCAGCTCGCCTCCTCCATCGCCCGCAAGTGGCTGACCGAGGGCCTGCACGACCGCGCCATCACCCGTGACCTCGACTGGGGCGTCCCGGTGCCGGCCGACACCTGGCCCGAGCTCGCCGCCGAGGGCAAGGTCTTCTACGTCTGGTTCGACGCCCCGATCGAGTACATCGGCTCGACCAAGGAGTGGTCGGACCTGGACCCGGCGAACCGCGACTACAAGGCGTGGTGGTACGAGGCCGAGGACGTCCGCTACACCCAGTTCATGGCCAAGGACAACGTCCCGTTCCACACGGTGATGTTCCCCGCCACCGAGCTGGCCACCCGCGAGCCCTGGAAGAAGGTCGACTACGTCAAGGCCTTCAACTGGCTGACGTACTACGGCGGCAAGTTCTCCACCTCGCAGAAGCGCGGCGTCTTCACCGACCAGGCGCTGGAGATCCTCCCGGCCGACTTCTGGCGCTACTTCCTCATCGCCAACGCGCCCGAGTCCGACGACTCGTCCTTCACGTGGGAGCACTTCGCCGCCACGGTCAACAAGGACCTCGGCGGCACCCTCGGCAACTTCGTCAACCGCGTACTGACCTTCTCCCGCAAGAAGTTCGGCGACGACGTCCCCGCCGGCAGCCCCGCCGGCGAGGTCGAGGCCAAGCTGGGCGAGCAGATCGCCGAGCTGCTGGCCGAGTACGAGGGCCACATGGAGGCCCTGCAGTACCGCAAGGCGGCGGCCGCGCTGCGCGCCCTGTGGTCGGCCGGCAACGCCTACCTGGACGAGAAGGCCCCCTGGCTGGAGGTCAAGACCGACCTGGAGGGCGCGGCGCTGACCCTGCGCACCGCGATGAACCTGATCCACCTCTACTCGGTGGTCTCCGAGCCGTTCATCCCGGCCTCGGCGCGCGCCATGCGCTCCTCCTTCGCGCTCGCCGACGACACGGCCGCCTGGATCACCCCGGAGCAGGCCAGGTCGCTGGACGCGGTCCCGGCCGGTACGCCGTTCACCGTGCCGCCGGTGCTCTTCGCGCGGGTCACCGAGGAGGACCTGGAGTCCTACCGCGAGCGCTTCGGCGGTTCCCCGGAGGCCTGAGCCTTCGAGTGACAACTCCGTGAGGGGCGCGACCCTCTCCCAGCCACCGCTGGGAGGTACCCCCAGGGTCGCGCCCCTTTCGCATGCCCGCGGGGCCGGGCGCGGCGCGGCGCGGCGCGGTGGGATGGGCGGGACGGTAGGGAAAACCCCACCGCGAACCGTCCACCTGGGTGTGCAGACCCGGGTGGGGCCGCGCGGCTGGAATGGGCCCATGACCCCTTCCCGTACCGCCTGGTGGACCACCGGCTGGCTGACCGCCGCCGGGTGGGCGCTGTCCTTCCCGCTGTTCTCCTCGCTGGAACCGCACCGGCTGTGGGGCTGGTGCGCGGCCGCCGGATACCTCGGGGCCGCCGGAGCCACCGCCCTCGGCCGCCGCCGGGCGGCGCTCGCCGCCGCCCTGCTGGGCGCCGTCGCCGTACCGCTCCTGTGGCTCGTCCTGACCGGCCAGGGGCAGTCGGAGGTGACGGTCATCGAACGCTCGGGGCGGCTCCTGCTGGAGTCCGGCCGGATCTACGTGGACCGGCCCGAGCAGGTCGAGGAGTACACCCCGTACCTGCCGGCCATGGCGCTGCTCGGCCTTCCTCGGGCGCTGCTCGGGGGCGACACCGGAGGGGACGTCTGGGCGGTGCGGCTGCTGGGGGACGCCCGGATCTGGTGCGCGGCGGCCCTGTTCGGCTGCCTGTGGGCGGCCCGGCGGCTGCTGGGCGCGGACGGGAGGCCGGGTCGGCTGCTGGACGGGGACGGCGGAACGGGCGCCGACGCGGTGCCGGGGCGGCTGCTGTCCGTCCTGGTCGCGTCGCCGGTGGTGGCCCTGCCCCTGGCGGTGAGTGGGGTGGACCTGCCGCTGGCCGGGCTCTGCTGCCTGGCGCTGGCGGCCGCCGCCGCCGGCCGGCCCGTTCCGGCCGGGGCGGCCCTCGCCGGGGCGTGCGCGCTGAAGTGGACGGCGCTGCCCGCGGTGGCCGTGGTGGTGGCCCTGCTCGCCGTCTGCCGGGGCGGCCGGCCGGCGGTGCGCTGCGCGCTGACGGCGGCCGGCGGCACGGCCCTGCTGGTGCTGCCGGGAGCGCTGCTCCAGCCGGCGGAGGTGTGGCGCCAGGTGTTCGCCTTCCCCACCGGGCGGGCGGAGGTGCCGACCCCGGCGAGCAGCCCGCTGCCGGGACACCTGCTGGCCGAACTGGGCCCCTGGGGCTGGTACCTGACGATGGGTCTGCTGGCGGTGGGCGGCCTCGCGGTGGCGCTCTCCCTGTTCGTCCGCCCGCCGCGCACGGTGGTGGCCGCGGCCGACCGCCTGGCCCTCGGGCTCACGCTGGCCTTCCTGCTGGCCCCGGCGGGTCGCTTCGGATACCTGGCCCTGCCGGTCCTGCTGGTGGTCTGGGCCCGCTCCACGCCGCCCCGCCGTCCCGGCGCCTCCCGGATCGTGGCCGGCTCGGGAGCCGCCGGCCGTCGTCCGGCGCGCGCCTCCTAGGAGGCGCCCCGACCGCGGATCAGCGACATCAGGAGGTCGTGGGTCTCGGCGTCCGCGGCCGCCACGAGCCCGCGGCCCGCCGGCCCGACCGGACCGCCGTCGACGCCGGTGACGACGCAGCCGGAGGCCCGGCACAGTGCGATGCCGGCGGCGAAGTGCACGTTCCCGGTCAGGTCACCGCCGTCGGTGACGTACGCGGCGCGCTTGCCGGCCGCCACCCAGGCCAGCGCCAGCGTCGTGGACACGACCCGCGGCCGGAGCCGTTCGACGAAGCCGGGGTGGGCGAGCAGCTCCACGGCTCGGAATCCCGGCGCGCTCGGAAAGGGCGGATCCAGGTTCACGTCCACCAACCGGGTGGCAGCCGTCGGGGCCGCCTGCGTGTCGCTGCCGTCGCGCCGAACCCACGCGGTCTCACCGTCGGTGAAGAAGACCTCGCCACTGAACGGATCGGCCACCGCGGCCGGTCCGCCTCGCAGTGCCACGTTGACGGCGACCAGCGTGGTGCCGACGGCGTAGTTGAGCGTGCCGCACAAGGGGTCCACCAGCCACTGGCGCGCCGCGCCGGCCGCGCCCTGCTGCCCGCCCTCCTCGCCGTGCACCGCATCCTCGGGCCGTGCGGCACGGATGACGCCGAGGATCGCCTCCTCGGCCGCCAGATCGGCGTCGGTGGCGAAGTCCCCGGCGCCCTTGTCGATGCGGGCGAGCCGCTGTCCGTACCTGGCGCGCACGGCCTCGGCGCCGGCACGCGCCGCTGCTATCGCGACATCGGTGTCGTTGACGCTCGTGTTCGAGTTGATCACGGCGTCCAGCGTATCGGGACGATGCACGATCCACGTTCCCCCTAGGCCGGGTCGAGGCCCCGGAGGTGGGCGAGTACGGCCAGGACGCGGCGGTTGCCCTCGGTGGCGTCGAGGTCGAGCTTCATGAAGATGCTGGAGGCGTGTTTGACGACGGCGGCCTCCGTGATGAACAGGCGCCGCGCCAGGGCCTGGTTGTTGAGGCCCGAGGCCATCAGGGTCAGCACCTCCCGCTCGCGCGGGGTCAGCCGGGCCAGCGGCCGGTCCTCGGACTGCCGGCTCAGCAGGACCCTGACGACCTCGGGGTCGATGACGGTCTCGCCGTCGGCGACCCGCTGCAGGGCGTCGAGGAACTCGGCGACCTCGCCGACGCGGTCCTTGAGGAGATAGCCCAGCCCGGCCGCCGAGGCGCCGGTGAGCAGCTGCGTGGCGTAGGCCGTGGCGATGTACTGGGAGAGCACGAGCACGGGCAACGACCCGTCCCGGGAGCGGAGTTCGAGCGCAGCCCGCAGGCCCTCGTCGCGGAAACCGGGCGGCATCCGGACGTCGGTGACCACGGCGTCCGGCCGCTCCGCCTCCACCGCCCGTACGAGTTCCTCGGCGGTCCCGACGGCCGCGAGGACCCGGTGGCCGCCGCGGGTGAGGAGTTCCGTCAGCCCCGCGCGCAGCAGCACGGAGTCCTCGGCGAGGATCAGCCGGAGCACGGCACCTCCACGCGCAGTTCGGTCGGCCCGCCCACCGGACTGGACACCACCAGCCTGCCCTTCAACATCGCCAACCTGTCCGCGAGTCCCGCCAGGCCCGCCCCCGCGCCGGGATCGGCGCCGCCGCGGCCGTCGTCGGTGACGGAGAGGGTGAGCCGGTCGCCCTCGACCTTACCGACGACGGCGACGCGGGAGGCGCCGCTGTGCTTGGCCGCGTTGGCCAGCGCCTCGGTGACGGTGAAGTACGCGGTGATCTCCACGGCCTCGGCCAGCCGCGGCACGTCGAGGTCCACGCTCACCGGTACGGGATGGCGCAGGGCCACCTCGGCCACGGCCGCCGCGAGCCCGTGGTCGGTGAGGACCTGCGGGTGGATTCCCCGTACGAGGTCGCGCAGTTGCTCCAGGGCGACCTTGGCCTCGCCGCGGCCGCGGGCCACCAGTGCGGCGGCTTCGGCGGCCTGCGGAAGGCCCCGCAGTTCCAGCTCGGCGAGGCCCAGGGTCATGCTGAGCGCGACCAGTTGCTGCTGGGCGCCGTCGTGCAGGTCCCGCTCGATGCGCCGCCGTTCGGCCTCGAAGGCGTCCACGAGGCGGACCCGGGAGCGGGTGAGCTCCAGCACCCGGTCGGGTTCCCGGCGCGGCCCGAGCAGCCGGCGGGCGGTCCGTACCTGGGCCCCGGTGAGCAGGCCGCCCGCGTACGCCGCCACGGCCGTCCCGGCCAGTCCGGCCGCCGTGCCGCCCAGGGCCTCCAGCGGCCCGGAGACGGGCCGGCCGGGGATCAGCATCATGTGGTCCGGGGCGATGGCCCAGACGATGACGGGGGCCGCGACGAGGATCAGGGAGAACGCCAGCAGCGTGACGACGGCGAACCCGGCCGCTCCGAAGGCCGGTCCGAGCAGGGCGGCGTAGCCGAACTCCCGCCATGTGGCCCGCTCGCGCAGCCGCGTCCGCAGCCAGGCCGCGGGCCGGGCCCCGGCGAGCGAGGCGTGCGGATCCGCCACCCGTACGGGTTCCACCCACCGCAGCCGCCGCCGCTCCAGCGCCCCCAGCGGTACCCCGGCGAGGACGGCGCAGAGCAGGAGCAGCAGCCCGACGCCGGCCACCGCCAGCACCATCCCGAGCCCCACGAGCAGCCCGAGGGCCACCAGGACCGGATACCCGACGAGGAAGCCGCTGCCCAGGTACGCCCAGCACCGCCAGGGCCACCACGAGCCCAGGAACCGCAGCGGCCGTCGCATCGCCGTCCGGACGGCGACGGGAGGCTCGTCAGCCGGTTCGCCGGCCGGTTCGAGGAGGGGGAGGGGGAGGGGGAGGGGGAGGGGGAGGGGGACGGAGTCGGACATGTGTCCCCAGTTTAGAGGGTGTCGGGAGCCTGAGGCGGGGTCAGGTCTTCGGCAGTGATCTCAGCGCGGAACGACGAGGCGTCCCTCAGAAATGGATCGGGCGGGCGCGAAGTTGGTCCTCACCGGCATCCGGGACCTGTTTCCGCAGGTCGGACTGGTCTGGGCCGACGGCGGCCACGTCAACGTGGTCGATACCGGCCTGGTCGGCTGGCGGCCGAGCACGAGAACCTTCTTACGCGCGCGTTCGGCCAATCACGGGGTCGGCCTCGCAGTTCCTCCAGCCCCTGATGGTGAGACCGTGTACACCTTCCCGTAGGCCCGGAGGGTTTCGGCCGGGTCGCCGGGGCGGCCTCGCAGGACGGCGTCCAGGAAGGCGAGGGTGGCTCCGGCGACGACGCGCGGGCTCTCTGTGCGGCCCAGGGTGCCGACGATCGAGGGCACCGGCGGCAGGTAGAGCGGGCCGTCCATGAAGGTGAGGTGCCCGGCGCCGGGGACGGCAAGCCGGTAGCTCGTCGCGGTGCTGTGCTCGAGGGCGTCGGTGAGGCGGGGCAGGTAGCGCGGGTCGGTGCCGGCGGTGATCTCCTGGGTGAGCGCGAGCGCCGGCTGCTCGAGGGCGGGCGCGGTGGGGCCGTGGGGGTAGCCGTCCAGGTCGACGACGGCGCCGAACCGGCGGTCCTGCCGGGCCGCCTGCAGGGCGGCGGCACCGCCCAGGGAGTGGCCGGCCACCGCGGCGCGGCCGGTGTCCAGGCGTCCGGTCAGCGGGTCGGCGGTCTCGCCCCGGTCCAGCCGTTCCAGCTGGGTGAGGACGAAGCCGAGGTCGGCGGCCCGGACGGCGGTCCAGCCCGCCGCCAGCTCCTCGTCCCGGTCCCGGTCCCCGCTGGAGGCGGTCGTGGCGCGGATCGTGCGGCCGTCTGCGAGGACGACGACGGCGGAGTCGTACGGGTGGTCGAGGGCGGCGACCAGGTAGCCGTGGCCGGCCAGCTCCTCCGCCCAGGCGGTGTTCTGGGTCCGCACCCCGCCCGACCCCGGGGAGAACAGGACGACCGGGAACCGTTCTCCCCCACCGGCCACCGGGGCGTCGACGACCGCACGGCTGCGAGCCCGCGGGACGCCGTCGACCAGGAAGCCGGGCAGGCCGACCCCGCCGGCGAGGGCCTCGGCGACGGTGCGCGCCTCCTGCTCCGTGCGTCCCAGGTACTGGGCCCGCTGGGTGCCGGCGGGGCTCTTCTGCGCGGGGTACCAGAGCTGGGCCACGACCGTGCGCCGGTCGTCCGGATCGGCGGTGAAGCTCTCGGGGCGGAGCGGGTCGGTCCACTGCACCACCCGGGTGCCGACCGCGAAGCCGCCCGACGGCTCGGGGAACTCGGGCACGGGGAAGGCCCAGGCCGCCACCGGGCCAATGGCGATCAGGCCGGCGCAGGCCAGCGATCCCGGCAGGGCCAGCCACCAGCGGGCCCGCCACGCCGGTCGGCCGGTACGGCGTCGCAGCAGGGGCGGGAGAGCGAACGCCGACGCCAGGGCGGCGCCGGCCAGGACCGGCAGCAGCTGCCAGCGGATCCCCACCACGCCCAGCACGGTCGCGGACGCCACGAGCACCGCCCCCGCCCCGATCGTGACGGGCCGGCGGGCGGCCGGGGGGAGCCAGCGCGCCGCCACCAGCGCGAGGGCACCCAGCAGGACGAGGACTTCCGGAAGGGACATCGACAGCCCCGTGATGGTTTCGGTCACCCGGCCATGCTCGACGCCGGGTCCGCGCCGCCGCATCGGTCCCGGGTCGCCGTCGGCTGCCACTCCGGTCGCAACCCGGGCGGGCCGCGGTGCGACCGGAGTGGCAACCGGTCACGCCCGTCCGGCGGCCGCTCTGCGACCGCGGGAGGTGGTGGGCCTCCTCCTGCGGTCGTACCCCGGCAGGGTGCGGTCGGACGGTGGGCTGATGCGCGCCGCCGCCCCCGCGGCCTAGGCTCCGGCTGTACGCGCTGACGGTGCCGGTCGGGCCGCCACGACGACCGATCGACGGGGAGGTGTGACGGTGCGCCACCGGGACCGGGTACCGCCCCTGGTGTGGGACGCGGCGCTGCCGGTCCTTCTCCTCCTCAACGTCGTGACCGCCTACCCGGTGCGGGAGCTGCCGGTGGCCGCGGCGCTCACCGCCGCCCTGGCGCTCCCCCTGCTGTGGCGGCGCCGGGCCCCGCTCGCGGTGTTCGGCGCCGTGGCGGCCGCGGCCTTCGTCCAGTGGCTGATGGACGTCCAACTGCCCGCGGACATCGCCCTGCTGGTGGCCCTCTACACGGCGGCCACGCACGCAGGCCGGCGCGGCACGCTCCTCGCCGGCGCCGTCGTGGAGGGCGGAGCCGTGCTGGCCTGCCTGCGCTGGGCACCGGACGGCGCGTTCCTGACCCCCTTCGTCGCGCTCTCCGCGACGGTCGTCGCCGCCGCCGTCCTCGGGGTGAACGTGCGGACCAGCCGGGCCTACCTCGCCGCCGTGCAGGAACGGGCCGAACGGCTGGCGCTGCACCAGGAGCAGCAGGCACGGCTGGCCGTCGCCGAGGAGCGGGCCCGGATCACCCGCGAGATGCACGACATCGTCACCCACAACCTGTCCGTCATGGTCGCGCTCACCGACGCCGCCGTCTACGCCCAGCACAGGTCCCCGGACCGGGCCACCGCCGCGATGCTGCAGATCTCCGAGACGGGCCGGCAGGCGCTGACCGACATGCGGCGCTCGCTGGGCGTCCTGCGGACCGGCGAGCGGGACGCGGAGCGCCACCCGCCGCCCGGCATCGCCCAGCTGGAGGCCCTCGCCGACCAGATGGGCGCCGCCGGGCTACCGACCCGCCTGGAGGTCCGCGACGGCCACACCCACGTCCCCGCCACCGCACAACTCACCGTCTACCGTCTGGTGCAGGAAGCCTTGACCAACACCCTCAAGCACACACCCGCCGGCACCCGCGCGACGGTCCTGGTCGACTGCTCGGCCCAGGCCGTCGGCGTGGAAGTCACCGACAGCGGCCCCCGCCCGGCGCGGCCCGCCGCCGCACCGCCCGGCCACGGCATCCCCGGCATGCGCGAGCGCGCGGCCGCCTACGGGGGGACGCTGCAGGCCGGACCGCTTCCGGGCGGCGGCTGGGGCGTCCGTACCCGACTCCTCCTCAACGGCGGCGGGGCGGCCTCCGCATGACGATCCGCATCCTGATCGCCGACGACGAGGCGCTGCTCCGGATGGCCTTCGGCACGGTCCTGGAGGCCCAGCCCGACATGACACCGGTCGGCGAGGCCGCGGACGGCGCCGAGGCCGTCCGCCTCGCCCGGGAGCTGCGGCCCGATGTCGTCCTCATGGACGTCCGGATGCCCGGGACGGACGGGATCGAGGCGACCCGACAGGTCGTCGAGGTCTCCCCGCAGAGCAGAGTGCTGATCCTGACCACCTTCGACCTGGACGCGTACGCCTTCGCCGGTCTCGCCGCCGGAGCCTCGGGCTTCCTGCTGAAGAACACCAGGCCGGAGGAGCTGCTCACCGCGATCCGCAACGTCGCGGCGGGCGACGCGGTGCTCTCCCCGCGGATCACCCGGCGCCTGCTGGAGGACTTCCGTCTGCACGCGCCCGACGGCGGCGCCGCCGTCCGCGACGAGCGGCTGGACCGGCTGAGCGCCCGTGAGCGCGAGGTGCTCGTCGAGGTCGGCCGCGGCCTGTCCAACGCCGAGATCGCGGCCGCGCTGTACCTCGCGGAGGCGACCGTGAAGTCCCATCTGGGGCGGATCCTGCACAAGCTCGAACTCCGCGACCGGATCCAGGCCGTGGTCTTCGCCCACGACAACCGCCTGGTCCGCCAGGCCTGAGAGGGTGTTGGGCAAGCGGGTGATCACTCGTTCTTGAGGTCGTCGGCGAGGCGGCGGGCTGCTTCGGTCTCGCGGTAACAGCCGCCACGCACAGCCGCTGACCAGCACGTACAACACGGTGTCCACAACCGGCCGGCGCGGGAACTTATGCAGTTGATCAATTATCCAACACTTTCTCAGCCGCCGGTGCGGGCGAAGGTCCGCACCGCGGTGTCGAAGTAGCCCCGGGCCTCGCCGGTCCGCCCCACCGGTGCGGACACCCACACGTCGTACAGCCGGCCGCCCTCCTCCCAGCACAGGTCGCGGGTGTGCCGGGGTCCCTCGGCCGACGAGAAGCCGTTCCAGGTGAACAGCCAGAGGGCGGCCTCATGGCCGTTGTGGTGGTCGGCCACGACCGTGGCGTCACGGTAACCGGGGTTGCTCGCCGGGCCCTTGGCGTGGGCCCGCTGGTGCACGGCGAGCGGGCCGCCCGACTCCGGATCCGCCACCTTGATGCCGATGCGGAACGTCTCACCGGGCGACATGTAGAAGATCCGCGGACCGTCGAGCTTGCGCGTGAAGCCGAGGGGGACGGCGAGCGAGAAGCCCGCCGGGTCCTGGACGACCTGGTACCCGGCGGGGGCGGCCTTGTCGTCGGACGAGGGGGAGACCGGCTGCGGCGCCGACGGGCTCACCGTCTGCTCCGGCTGCTCGCGAGGGACGCCGGGCGTGGGGGAGGGGGAGGGAGGGGCGGACGACGGTGTGGGCGCGGAGCCGTTCCCGTCCGGCGGTGTGGTCCGGGCGCCGGCCGCTCCGCTCGTGGACGCCTGACCCCGGCGTTCGTCGTCGTTCATCAGCAGCGCGGCGGCGGACACGCCCGCCCCGGCGATCGCGGCCACCAGCAGGCCGGCGATCAGCGAGGCTCCCGGCCGCCGCTTCCCGGGCGCGCGGTCGGTGGCGGTGGCGGTGGGTGTAGCGGACACGGGCGTGGGCGTGGGCGTTGGGGTCGGCGCCGGGGTCGGCACGGGTGCAGGCGTCTGCATGGCCACGGGTACGGGCATCGGCTGCGGCTCGGTCGGCCGGGTCGTGCCGCGCTGCGTCGGCGTGTACTGCGGCGCCGTGTCCGCGAGCGCCCGCAGCATCTGCTCCGCCTGATCCGCGCCGAGCCGCTCGGCGGGATCGCGTTCCAGCAGCCCCCGCACCACGGGCAGCAGCGGCCCGCACGCGGCGGGTGGCCGGATCTCGTCGAAGACCACCGCGTGCAGCACCCCGCCCAGCGAGTCCCGCCGGAAGGGCGACGCGCCGCTGACGGCCGCGCACAGCAGCGCGCCCAGCGACCACAGGTCGGACTCGGGGCCCACCGGTGTCTGCGCCGACATCCGTTCGGGCGCCGTGTACTCGGGGGACCCCACGAAGGCCCCGGTCGAGGTCAGTGTCGTCGCGCCGGCCACCTGGGCGATCCCGAAGTCGGTGAGGACGGCCCGGCCGCCTGGTGCCTCCAGCAGGACGTTCGCCGGCTTGATGTCCCGGTGCAGCACGCCTGCCGCGTGCGCCGTGCGCAGCGCGCCGAGCAGTGCGATCCCGATGCGGGCCCCCTCGAGGGGGTCCACCGGCCCGGTGCGGGCGAGCCGGTCGGCGAGCGAGCCGCCTTCGACCAGCTCCATGACGATGTAAGGGAGTTCGCGATCCTCGACGATGTCGTGCACCACGATGATGTGGGGGTGCTTGAGCTGCGCGGCCGCCCGCGCCTCGCGGAGCGTGCGCTCACGCTGGACGAGTGCCTCGTCCTCGGACAGCGCGGGGTCGAGCGACACTTCCTTGACGGCGACGCTCCGGCCGAGCAGCTGGTCGGTGGCGCGCCACACGACGCCCATGCCGCCGCGTCCGAGCTTGGCGTCCAGTCGGTAACGCCCTGCGATGAGACGGGCGTTCTCCCCCTCGGTCCCCATGGCGCCATCATGCCGCATCGACGCCCACGCCACGGCCGGGGGCCGGGGCGTGTGCTCGACCGGGTGACGTGCACCCTCCGTCGGGATCTCGACCGTCTGCCGCGTGTCGAAGCCGGGCCTTGATCGTTTCTTCTGCGGTAGCCCTTACATCTGCTGCGGAATCGGGAGGACGCGCGGTGGCCGCTTGGCAGTACTTCGCCGGGGCGGGTCTGGTGGCGGCGCTCTGTCCGCTGCACGGCCACGTGGCGGTCGCGGGCGACGGCCACGGCCGCGGAGCCCGCGTCGACGTGTGCGTTCCGGGCGGGCCGCCGAAGGGGCCCGCCCCGGATGGCGTACGGCCTTCCGGGCGCCCCTCGGTCCGCGCGGCCGCGCCCGGTCCCGACCGGCCGACCGTGCGCCATCCGGGGCGGGTCCCCGTGCCGGCCGTCGCCGCGGAGCGGCCTGAACGGCCCGAGCGGCCCGAGCGGTCCGCCGAGCCCGCGTCGCCCGGTCAGCCGGAGCCGCCGGGCGCGGCGGGGCCTTCCGCGCAGGCCGTGCCCGGGGAGCCGGAGCCGCCGGAGCCCGCGCCGGGTCCCGGGGACGCGAGCGGACCGGCGCCGGCCGAAGCACCCGCCCCGGCCCGGCCCAGGGCCGCCGCCGCGCCCGTGAGCGCCTTCCACGTGCGTCCGTACCGTGCGGTGGCCTTGGAGCGGCGCGGCCCGGACGGCATGTCCACCATGACGCTCATGGTCGTCGTCACCACCCCGGCCGTACTCGCCGCCGCCGCCCTGCGCCCACGCTCCAAGAGCCGCGGCTGACCGCCGCGCACCCACGGTCCCGACCCCGAAGCCCGACCCCGAAGCCCGACCCCGAAGCCAGACTCTGAAGTCCGACGCCGAAGTCCGTCCGGCAGTCCGTTCGAGCAGTCCCCGTCCGCAGTCCATCCACAGATCCACACCGGGAGAACCCACGTGTCCGAATGGCTGGTCCTGGCCATCGCCATGGTGCTCGTCTGCGCCCTCGTCCTCGCCATCACCGCGATCCGGCACCGCCGGGCCGCCGACGACGAGGACACCAGCGAAACCCCCGATGTCATCGAGTACATGACGATGATGGTGGGCGTGGTCTACGCGATCGTGCTGGGCCTGGCCATCGCCGGCGTCTGGGAGGCGCGCGGCGCCGCCGAGGACAGCGTGCGCCGCGAGGCCCAGGCGCTGTACGAGGTCACCCAGCGCGCCGACGTCTACCCGGCGGCGGTCCGCGACCGGATCCGCGGCGAGGTGGACGCGTACGTCTCCCACACCGTCGCCGTGGACTGGCCGCTGATGACCTCCGGAGAGGGCGCGTCCGCCGAGGGCGCCCAGCTGCTGGGCAAGCTGCGCAGCGACGTCACCCACCAGAGCCCGGCCACCGAGCTCCAGGCACAGGCCTACCAGCCGCTGCTGGACCACATCGCCGCCGCCGACGACGCCCGCCACTCGCGGACCCAGAGCTCCGAGTCCACGCTGCCGGGCGTGGTGTGGTTCGGGCTGCTGGTCGGAGGGGTGGTCACCGTCGGGCTGATCTTCACCCTGCAGATCCGCCGCTCCGGGCGGGAGTTGCTGCTCGCCGGACTGTTCAGCGCGCTGATCGTGTTCCTGCTCTTCATGGTGTGGAGCTTCGACGCGCCGTACGGGAGGGACGGGAACGACTCGGCCGGGCCGTTCCAGGACCTGTTCCCGGCGACGGCGGTGGCCGCCGCCCGCTGAGCGCCGACGGACACCGCCTGCTGACCGGCCCGCCGGCACCCACCGAGGCCGCCGGCCGGACGGCCCGCGCTACACGGTCACCTGTTTGCGGACCGCCTGCACCAGCGGCGAGTGCCGCAGGGCGTGGGAGATCCGCAGGAGGTCGCGCGGGCCGTCGGCGGTGTCGAGCAGGGTCTCCTCGTCCTCCCCGATGATCTTGCCCTCGGGGTCCGCCGAGCGGGCCTGCACGGCGGCCGCGACCATGGCGGCGTCGGCGACCGCGCGGGCGGTCTCCTCGTCGGCCCCCTCGGCGACGGCGCTCTCGTAGGCGCCGTCGCGCAGGTCCTTGTCGAAGTACGGGCCGAGGTGCAGGAAGCCGTCGTGGATGTCCGACTCCCGCTGGATCACCCGCAGTTCCGCCGCGGACCACCAGGCCATCTGCACGGAGGGCGTGCCGCTGGGCGCGGAGATCTGCACCTCCTGCCAGAGCGCGCCGAGCCGCCGGTACGTCGCCCAGGTCTGCCAGTGGTCCGACAGCCGCTGGCAGACGAGCGGGACCACGAAGCCCATCGCGCTGATCAGCGCGCCCAGCGCGGCGAGCGGCGGAGCGACGTACGTGCTCAGGTCGTCGAGGTTGTGGCCGAGCCAGCGCGCGACGACCGCGGAGATCTTGGTGGCGTCGTAGGTGAGGTTGAAGATGTAGCCGGCGACGATGATCATCAGGCCGACCCGCAGCCAGCCGCGCACCTGCAGCGACCAGCGCCAGCACAGGACCACCATCACCACCGCGGCCACGTGGTGCGCCAGCAGGTAGAGGCCGATCATCTGGCCGATGTAGGGCGTCTTCGCGTAGAAGGTGTCGAAGTCGCGCAGCCGCTCCACCGGGGTCTCACCGAGGGCGAACAGCACGATCAGGACCACGATGACGGCGCTGTAGCCCAGGATCCAGCGGCGCGAGACGCGTCGGGTCTGTTCGGGCGGTCCGCCACGCCAGTTGACCATCAGGACCAGGCACGAGGCGCTGAACGCGGTGATCAGGCAGTACACCAGCGGGGCCGAGACGTTGACGATCCCGGTCCAGCGGTTGACCGCCGCGATGGTCGGCGGGGCGGCGAAGAAGAAGACCGCTCCCGCCAGGGTCAGCAGGGCGACGACCGACCGCAGGAGCGGGTCGCGCCAGTTGTGCCGCAGGGCGGGAAGCTTGAAGGCGAGTGAGATCGCCATCGCGGCCGCCGGTATGTAGTAGTCCTCGCCGTTCAACGGTCGTTCCTGTGCCCCCGGTAGCCCAGCGAGGCCTCGATCCGGCCCGCCAGTTGATCGCGCTGGACCGGAGCCCGGTGGCTCGCCGATCCGGCCAGCCAGTTCCGGCACCGGCTGCCCAGCAGTAAGCCGAAGGTCTCGGCCTCGGTCTCCTCCTGTACGTCGGCGCGCGTGCGCGCGGCGACGCGGCGGACCGTCTCGCCGATGTCGGCCTCGTCGGACAGCAGCCGTGCGGCGACGGCGGCGCCGTCGACGTGGTGGCTGCAGTGGCCGGCCTTCATGTGCCACAACTCGTGGCCGAGGATCACCAGTTGGTGGTCCGGCGCCGTGCGTTCCTCGATGACCACGAGATCGCGGTCCGCCATGTCGAGCCACAGGCCGCTGGCCGTCCGCGGGGGGAACGAGGCCATCCGGAAGTCCACCCGACGGCCGCGGTGTCTGCTCATGCCCTCGCAGAGGGCAGCGTAGAGGTCCACGGGTTCCACGGGCGCGGTCAGCCGGATGCCGGCCACCAGCTCCCCGCACAACCGCCGCTGCTCTCTGCCTATGCTCACCGTTCTCCCCGTCGGCGCGGATCCGGATCAGGACTCAAGGATCAGACCCAGACTTTCGACTGGGTCAGGATTCGTTCGGTTTTACGCTTTCGAGGAGCATGTCCAGCCATTCGGTCACCTTGTCCCGGTGCTTGTCGCTGGGCAGTTGGGCGGCGCGCCAGGCGATGCCCCGTACACCGTGGTTCTGCAGGAGTCTTGCCAGCGGATCGCCCGCCGATGCGGCCGCGGCAGGTACGGTTTCCCGCGCGCGCCCCGCGAAGTCCTGGAGCAGCTGTTGCTCGGTCCGCTGGAGCGCGTCGGTGAGCGCGTCGGAGTCGTGCGCCGTCAGGAACCCGGCGTGCACCCCGAAGAAGCGCTGGATCGCGTCGCAATGCTCCATGGTGGGGCGGCGGTCGCCGTTGATCAGGGCCCCGGCCTGCTGCCGCGACATGCCGGCGCCGTCCGCGATCTCCTGCTGCGTGTAGCGGCGGCCGTTCGGTTTGACGCGGGTGCGCCGGAGCAGGTCGAGCCGCTGGAGGAACCGGGTCTGCAGATCGGGTTCGCCGGCCGGCCTGCCGTCGAGCAGGGTCCTGACCACGTCCGTGGGCACGCCGGAGGCCTCGGAGAGCCGCCGCAGGTCGAAGACCTGGTTCAGGTCGCGGCCCATCTTGCCCGCGAGTTCGGCGACACGCGTGATGGTGGCTGCCAGGGGTGCGTTGGCCACCGCGACGGGAGCCGGGAAGCCGTCTGTCACCAGTGGTTCTCCTAGATCGCGCGAAGTCGGTACGGCACATGGTCGGCTTCTGGAATCTAGCCGCTCTCGCCCGTAAGGGCTAGAACGTGCCACAGCTGTGGCGGGAATGAGCTGTCAAGAGGCTGGAATTGCCACAATAGTTGACACTCGAATGAAGTCGGTAGCAGGATCGCCACACGGAAATGAAGATCCAGACCGGAGGAGGGGGAGCTCTCGGTGCCACATCTCGCAGCGGTGGGCCCGTCCGATGGCCTCGCCCGAGCCGGTGAGGAGCGCTTGGCGGGCGAGGAGTCCGCACGCGGCGCCGTGCGGTCGGAGCGACGCAAGGAGATTTTGCGCCAGCGCCGCGAGGAGCTGGGCCTGAGCCAGGAGGACCTCGCCGCCCGACTCCGCATCAGTGTGCGTGCGTACGGGAACTGGGAACGGGGCCTGGTCAAGGAGTGGACCGACCGCAAACTGCTCGCCCTGGCCGAGGCCTTGGAGATGAGCGAGCGGCAGTGCTTCTGGCTCTTCCGCGTCATGGTCGACCGCGACCCGCCGCCCACGTGGCGGGCCGCCGAGGAGAACAGACTGCCCGAGGACCCCGCGCAGCGCGACTACCTGTGCGACTACGCGGCCCTCATGGAGGCCGTGCCGTACCCGAGTTTCCTGGTGGACCACCGCTGGGACGTCGCGCTCACCAACTCGGCCTTCGACCAGCTCTTCCAGTCCGTACGGCCGCACCCGACGGCCCTGCCGGACGACAACTTCCTGCGCTTCGTCCTGTTCCACCCGGACGCTGCGGCCGTGCTGGAGGACCACGAACCGGCCTGGTGCGTCCCGCTGCTGGCCCGGTTCGCGGCCGCGCTGGCCGAGGCCCCGGAGGACGAGGGGCTGCGCAGCATCCGCCAGGAGGTGGCCCGTGATCCGTTCATGGAGGCGGCCTACCGGTACGGGGTGCCGCACTGGCTGAGCACGCACGGGGCCGCCGCCGCCGAGCAGGACGGGGCCGTGCGGACCGTACGCCACCCCGACCCGCGGTGGGGGCTGGTGCGCTGCCGGATGGTGGCCGAGACCAGTCGGATGCTGGACGGGATGGGGCTGATCCGGGTCACCCTGATCCTCTCCGCACCGCAGGGCGGGCCGGTGCGTCCCGTCCGGGGCGGCGGCGCGGTCACGCACCAGCAGGGTGCCCGGCTGCGCGCCGTGCCGTCGCTGGGGGAGTGACCCTCCGGGGCAGACTGGTGCCGGCGGACGCGTGCCACGGCTGTCGTGCCACCGATCGTGTCACCGATCGTGGCACGGGCAGCGGTACGGCCGGCGGTACGGGCAACGGAACGGGCGCCGGCGCCGGTATCGGCACGGGCGCCTTGCGACGGCACCTGGACGGGCGAAGGGCGGTAGGGACGTGCGGCTGACGATCCTCGGCGGAGGCGGCTTCCGGGTACCGCTCGTGTACGGAGCCCTGCTCGGCGACCACGCCGAGGGCCGGGTCTCCGAGGTGACGCTCTACGACGAGGACCCGGCGCGGCTCACCGCCATGGCCCGCGTGCTCCGGGACCAGGCCGCGGCCGCCGGGGTGCCCGACGCCCCCGCCGTCACCGCCACCGGGGACCTGGACGAGGCCCTGCGCGGGGCCGACTTCGTCTTCTCCGCCATCCGTGTCGGCGGCCTGGAAGGACGGGCCGCGGACGAGCGGATCGCCCTGGCCGAAGGCGTGCTGGGCCAGGAGACGGTGGGCGCGGGCGGGATCGCGTACGGCCTGCGGACCGTGCCGGTGGCCCGCGAACTCGCGCGCAGGATCGCCCGCACCGCCCCCGACGCCTGGGTCATCAACTTCACCAACCCGGCCGGACTGGTCACCGAGGCCATGGCCGAGGAACTCGGCGAGCGGGTGATCGGCATCTGCGACTCCCCCGTGGGGCTCGGCCGGCGCATCGCGCGGCTGCTGGGAGCCCGGCCGCAGGAGGCCTGGATCGACTACGTCGGCCTCAACCACCTGGGCTGGGTGCGCGGGCTGCGCATCGGCGGCCGCGACGAACTGCCCCGGCTGCTGGCCGACACCAAGGCGCTGGAGTCCTTCGAGGAGGGCCGGCTCTTCGGGGCCGAGTGGCTGCGCTCGCTCGGCGCGATCCCCAACGAGTACCTGCACTACTACTACTTCAACCGGGACACCGTACGGGCGTACCAGGAGGCCGGGCAGACGCGCGGGGCCTTCCTGCGCGACCAGCAGCGCGGCTTCTACGCCGAGGCCGGCCGGGCCGGGCAGCCGGCCGGGGCGGCGCTGGCCGCCTGGGACCGGACCCGGGCCGAGCGCGAGGCCACGTACATGGCCGAAAACCGCGAGGCGGCCGGCGTCGGCGAGCGCGACGAGAGCGACCTGGAGCCCGGGGGCTACGAGAAGGTCGCGCTCGCGCTGATGCGGGCCATCGCGCGCGACGAGCGGGCCACGCTGATCCTGAACGTGCCCAACCGCTCGACGCTGTCCGTCCTCGACGCCGAGGCGGTCATCGAGGTGCCCTGTCTGGTCGACGCGAACGGCGCCCACCCGGTGGGCGTCGCGCCGCTGCCCCTGCACGCGGTGGGGCTGGTGACGGCGGTCAAGGCGGTCGAGCGGGAGGTCCTGGCGGCGGCCGCGAGCGGGTCCAGGGCGGCCGCGGTCAAGGCCTTCGCGCTGCATCCGCTGGTGGACTCCGTGGGTGTGGCGCGGCGGCTGCTCGACGGGTACGCGGCGGAGCACCCGGGGCTGGCCTACCTGCGCTGACGCCCGGCGCGTGGTGGCCCCGGCCGGCGTGCGGTCATCCCTTCCGGCCTGCGGTTCATCCGTGCGAAGCGCGTTCCTCCGTCCGGCCCAGCGCCGCATGCGGTGGGGCGGGGCCGCTGTGACAGTGCGAGGGTGACCACTGCCCCCGACGTCGCCGCCGCCGTGCCACCCGTGATCGACCGGCGGCGGCGCAACGTCATCTTCGGCACGATCATGCTGGGCGTGCTGCTCGCGGCACTGGACCAGACGATCGTCGGGACCGCCCTGCCCACGATCGTGGGGGACCTGGGCGGCGGGGACCACATGTCGTGGGTGGTGACTTCGTACCTGCTCGCGGAGACCGTGGCGACGGTGCTGGTGGGCAAGTTCGGCGATCTCTTCGGCCGGAAACTGATCTTCCAGATCTCCGCCATCATCTTCATCAGCGGCTCCTTCCTGTGCGGCCTGGCCGGCAACATGACGTTCCTGATCGTGTGGCGCGGCGTCCAGGGCATCGGAGCGGGCGGGCTGATGGTCACCGCGATGGCGCTGATCGCCGACGTGGTGCCGCTGCGCGAGCGCGGCAAGTACCAGGGCGTGATCGGCGCCGTCTTCGGCGTCGCCACCGTGATCGGACCGCTGCTCGGCGGGTTCTTCACGGACCAGCTCAGCTGGCGGTGGTGCTTCTACGTCAACGTCCCGATCGCGATCCTCGTCGTCATCGCGGCCGCCCGGACGATCCCGGTGGTACGGGCCACGGGCAAACCGGTCATCGACTACCTGGGCATCGCCCTGGTCGCCGCCGGCGCGAGCGCGCTGATCCTGGCCACCAGCTGGGGCGGGAACGAGTACGCCTGGACCTCGCCCGTGATCATCGGCCTGTTCGTGGGCGGCGCCGTCGCGCTAGCCCTGTTCTGCCTGGTCGAAACGCGGGCCGCGGAGCCGATGCTGCCGATGCGGCTCTTCCGCAATCCGGTGTTCGCCGTGTGCTCCGTCCTGAGCTTCGTCGTCGGCTTCGCGATGCTCGGAGCGCTGACGTTCCTGCCGACCTATCTCCAGTACGTCGACGGGGACTCGGCCACGATCTCGGGCGTCCGGACCCTGCCCCTGGTCCTCGGGCTGCTGATCGCCTCCGTCTTCAGCGGCAACGTCACCAGCAAGACCGGCCAGTACAAGATCTTCCCGATCGTGGGCAACGCCGTCATGGGCGTCGGTCTGTACCTGATGTCGCGGATGGAGCCGGGGACCAGCACCTGGACGGAATCGCTGTACATGTTCGTGCTCGGCACCGGCATCGGCCTGTCCATGCAGGTGCTGACGATCGCCGTGCAGAACACCGTCGACTACGCCGACCTCGGCACGGCCACCTCCGGGGTCACGTTCTTCCGCACTCTCGGCAGCGCCTTCGGGACGGCGGTCTTCGGAACGATCTACGCGAACCACCTGGGGCCCGAACTGGAGGCCGCGGTCGAGGAGTCGGCGCGGCTCACCGGAGAGGATCCGGCGCACCTCGCCAAGGCCGCGTCGACCCCGGAAGGAGTACACGCGCTCGATCCGGCGACCGCGGCTCCGATCATCGAGGCGTACGCGCAGGCCCTGCAGATGGTGTTCCTCTGGGGCGTGCCGGTGGTGGTGTTCGGGTTCGTCGTCGCGCTCTTCCTCAAGCAGGTCAAGCTGCGCGACAGCGCCCGGGCCGGCTCCACGGACATGGGCGACGGCTTCGGCTCGCCGGCCACGGCCTCCGGGAACTCGGCCAAGCTGCTGGAGCTGGCGGTCGGCAAACTCGTGCGGAACATGGGGGCGGACACGGCGCGCGCGATCGTCCGGGACTCCGACACCCGGCTGGACATGGCGGGCGCGTGGGCGGTGATGCAGGTGGAACTGATGACCAGGACGGTCGGCGCCGCCAGCATCGGGCTGATCGCCGGGCGCCGGTCGCTGCCGCCGGAGGTCCTGCTCCCGGTCTTCGACCGGATGATCGAGGAGGGCTTCCTCAGCCGCGAGGGCACCTTCTTCACCCTCACCGGGGCCGGGCAGCGGGAGGCCGCCGTCATCTCGGCGGCGTGGGCCAAGTGGCTCGGCGACCAGCTGGAGAAGGACCGGGGGCGGCCGCGGAGCGCCGAACTGCGGGTGGCGGCGGACGCGATCGCGAAGCGGCTGCTGGCCGAGGACCTGGGTGACGGGAACTTCGCGCCGAAGGTGGTGGTGCGCAGGTAGGGCGGCGCCGGCTCGGCCCGGCCGCGCGGCGGGCACGGAACGTCCGGTGGCCACCAGGCGTCCTGCCCTTCAAGGCACGGGCGCGGGCGCAGCGCGCGGAGGACGGGGGAGCGGACATGGCGATCACACTGGCCGAGGAGATCATGCTGCTCTCCCTGGACGACGAATCCGGGGCGGCGCGGCAGCGCCAGTCGGCGGGCTGGGCCGTGGCGGGCGCGATCCTGCTCGAACTCGTCATGGCGGAACGGGTGTCGGTGACCGGCACGTACCTGGAGCTCCGGGACACCACGTCCACCGGGGAGCAGCTGCTCGACGGCCGCGTCCTGCTGATCGAGGGCTGGCTGCGCGGCCGCGCCAAGGGCCGGGTGACGGACTGGCTGACGAAGCACCACACCAAGGCGGCCGGCGCCGCGCTGGAGCGCATGGCGGAGCGCGGGCTGGTGGTGGCCGAGGTGACCAAGGTGTTCGGGATGTTCCCGCAGCGGCGCTACCCCGAGGCGGACGCCGCCGTCGGGCGCGCCCTGCGGGAGCGGCTCGGCGACGTCGTGCTCGGCGGCACCGAGCCGGACGGGCGCACGGCCGGCCTGATCGCCCTGATCCACTCGGCCCGACTGCACCGGCTGGCCTTCCCCGACCATCAGCACGGCTCGGTGGCCCCCAGGATGGCGGAGATGGCCGCCGGCCAGTGGGCGGCCGAAAGCGTCCGCTCGGCCATCCGGGACATGCAGGCCGCGATGGTCGCGGTGACGACGGTGTCGGTCCTGACGGCCGCCCCGCCGGCGGGTTAGGGCTGCAGGCAGGACAGGGCCGTCGGCGTGACACCGCGGTCGGGGGACAGGACTGGGCCCGGGCTGTGGCCCGAGCCTCAGGCGCTCGCGGTCGGGTAGTCGTACGAAGGGACGTGCGGCAGCGTCGTGAGGTCCGGGCGCCAGGCGCGCAGCACCGCCGCCGACGGGGCGTACAGCGCCGAGGGGATCTCGGCGGGGACGAACCACTGCCAGCGGGCGATCTTGTGGGGCTCGGTGACGGTGGGGACACCCTCCGCCGAGGTGGTGACGGCCGCCGCCGTCAGCCGGGTCAGGCCGGACTGCGCGTCGATCTGGACGGAGAGCACGCGGATCCCCTCGGGGACCGCCCGCAGATCCGTCTCCTCGGCGAGTTCCCGGGCCGCGGCCTGCTCGAAGCCCTCCCCGGGGTCGACCTTCCCGCCGGGCAGCTCCCAGCGGCCGTCGTGCGCCTGGCCGAGCAGCACCCGCCCGTCCGGGCCGATGACGACCAGTCCGACGCCGACGACGGCGTTGGGCTGGGGCACGGCCCGCTCGGGGCGTTCGTCGGTGGTGGTCATGGACGTCCTTCCGGAGGAGTGGTGGGCCGGGCGCGGACGTGGATCCGCTCTCCCTGGGGGCCGAAGAGGCTGAGGAACTCCGCCGCCTGCGGACCCGCGTTGAAGAAGGCGTGCGGGGTGCGGGTGTCGAACTCGGCGGCCTCACCGGCGGAGAGGACCAGGTCGTGCTCGCCGAGCAGCAGCCGGACGCGCCCCGAGAGCACGTACAGCCACTCGTAGCCCTCGTGGACCTTGAGCTCGGGCTCGACCGGCGGACCGTCGAGCGGCGGGAGGATCTGCTTGAAGGCGTGCACCCCGCCGAAGTTGCGGGTCAGCGGTACGAAGGTGTGGCCGTGCCGGACGAAGGGGCGCGGGCGGATCCGGGGATCCCCGGTCTCCGGCGCGCCGACCAGCTCGTCGAGCGCCACCCGGTGCGCCCTGGCCAGCGGAAGCAGCAGCTCCAGCGTCGGCCTGCGCTGCCCGGACTCCAGCCGCGAGAGGGTGGAGAGCGAGATGCCGGTGGTCTCGCTGAGCTGGGCCAGCGTGGTGCCGCGCTGCCGGCGCAGCGCGCGCAGCCGCGGGCCCACGGCGGTCAGCACGCCGGCGAGTTCCTCGTCCTGCTCCTCGGTGGCCATGGCTCCATTTGCCGCTTCGGCAAGAACATTTGTCAAGTGAGCCCCGAGGGCAGACGCTCACAGGCATGGACAACGCAATGGACAGGTCGTTCGACGTGGTGGTCGTGGGCGGCGGGGCCGCCGGGCTCGCCGGGGCGCTGACCCTGGTCAGGGCCCGTCGTTCGGTGCTGGTCATCGACTCGGGCAGCCCCCGCAACGCCCCGGCCGCGCACATGCACGGATACCTCGGCCAGGACGGGCAGAGCCCGGCCGGACTGCTGGCCAAGGGGCGCGCGGAGGTGGCCGGCTACGGCGGCGAGATCCGGCCGGGCACGGTCGTCGCCGCGGACCGGCTGCCGGACGGGAGCTACCTCGTCCGCTGCGGGGATGGCTCGACCGTCCGGGCGGGGCGGCTGCTGGTCGCCACCGGTCTGGTGGACGAGCTTCCCGCGGTGCCGGGCCTCGGGGCGCGCTGGGGGCGGGACGTGCTGCACTGCCCGTACTGCCACGGGTGGGAGGTCAGGGACCAGGCCGTCGCGGTGCTGGCCGACGGCCCCGTCGCCGTGCACCAGGCACAGCTCTGGCGGCACTGGAGCGAGCGGACCACCCTGCTGGCGCACACCTGGCGGCTCACCGACGAGGACCGGGAACTGCTGGCCGCCCTGGGCGTCCGGGTCGTCGAGGGCGAGGTGACCGGCCTCGCGGTCGAGGACGACCGGCTGACCGGGGTGATCCTGGCCGACGGCGCCGTGGTGGAGTGCCGGGCCCTGGTGGTGGCCCCGCGGTTCACCGCCCGGTCGGGTGTGCTGACCAGCCTGGGCCTGCCGACCGCCACCGTGGAGCGGGACGGCCACGTGATCGGCACCTGTGTCGAGTCCGACCCGGCCACCGGCGCCACCGCACTCCCCGGGGTGTGGGTGGCGGGCAACGTGACCAGCCCGATGGAGAAGGTCGCGGGCGCGGCCGCCCAGGGAGTGGCCGCGGCCGTCGCCGTCAACACCGACCTGATCGAGGCACAGACGTGCCGGGCCGTGGCGGCCTACCGTGCGGGAGCGGGAGCGGGAGCGGGAGCGGGAGCGGGGCGCGGCTGAGCGGGCCGGCGTACCACTCGAACTCGGACAACTGTGCGGGTTTCGGCCTGCTCCCGTACGCGCAGGCTCTGAGCGGTGTGATCGTCGTACGGTCCAACGGCTCGGGGGGACTCTCTATGGCACATGTGCTGGTCATCGGTGGAGGTGTCGCAGGGGCGGCCACCGCCCTGCTCGCCGCGCGGCAGGGACACACGGCCGAACTCTTCGAGCGCGACACGCGCGCCCCCGGCACCGCACTCGACCGCGACTTCTTCGGCTGGCGGCGGCCGACCGTGCCGCAAGCGGCGCAGCCGCACGCACTGCTCGGGGCCGCCCGCACCGTCCTGCGGGACGAACTGCCCGACGTCTACGAGGAGATGCTGCGGCTCGGCGCCCGTGAACGGCACGAGCTGGACTGGTTCGATGTACGGCCCCCCGAGCTCCCGGGCGACGAGGGCCTCGTCATGCTGCAGGCCCGGCGCATCGTCCTGGAGAGCGCGCTGGCCACGGCGCTGCGCGCGGAACCGGGGGTCGTCGTGCGCTACGGGGAGCTGGTCACCGGACTGACGACGGCCGCGGACCTCTCGCACCTCTCGCCCCTCTCGCACCTCTCGCCCCTCTCGCCCCTCACGGAGCTTTCGGAGTCGCAGGATCCGGAGCCGTACGCGACCGCCGGGATCCACGTCACGGGAGTGACCACCGAGGCCGGGAACTACGCGGGGGACCTCGTCGTGGACGCGGGCGGGCGGCGCGGGGGCATCGAGCGCAGGCTGGCCGCGGTGGGCTGCCGGCCGCCCGTCGTGGAACGGCACCGCACGGGGCTGGCGTACTTCTGCCGCTGGTACCGGCTGCCCGAGGGCATGGACGAGGGACCGCGCCGCCCCTGGGCGGTGACCGGCGGGGCCTTCGCCGGGTGCGCGGTCTTCCCGGCCGACAACCGGGTGTTCGCCGTGACGCTGTTCGTGCACACCACGGACACCACGCGCTCCGCGCTGCGCGACCCCGTGCTCTTCGAGCGGGCCGCGCGCGCCTTCCCGCCCGGCGCGGCCTGGCTGGCCCTGGGCGCCGAGCCGCTGTCGGGGGTACTGGCCACGGCGAGCCTGGACAACCGGTGGAGCGCCCTGGTCGACGAGCAGGGCCCGGTGGTGACCGGGCTGGTGCCGGCCGGGGACTCGATCACGCACACCAATCCGACCCTCGGGCAGGGCACCTCGCTCGCCCTGTGGGCCGCGCACAGGGTCGCCCGTACGGCACATCAGGACCCGGGATCGGCGCGTTTCGCCCTCGACCACCACGCCTGGGCGGTGCGCACCCTCAAGCCGTGGTTCGACTTCCAGGTGGTCGCGGACGCGGCCATCGGGGAGCGGTTCGCGACCCGGGCCGGGCGTACGGGTTCGGCGCGCGACGTGGCCGCGCTGTTCGACTGCGCGCTGGAGGATCCCGAGGTGATGCGGGCCCGCGCGAAGGTGCGGCACCTGGTGGAGCCGCCGGAGCGGGCGTACGCGGATCCGGAGATCCGGGCCCGGGTGGCGCGCTGGCTGGCCGCGCGGCCGGACTACGCGCCGAACGAGGTGGGGCCGGACCGGGAGGAGTGGGAAAAGCTGACGGCGGGGTGAGGCGGGCCGGGCCGGCGTGCCGCCGCCGACTCAGCCGGCGGTGCCGGCGGCCGGGCCGAGCACCTCGGCGAGGTCGTAGCCGACGACCTCCTCCAACTGGGCGTAGGTGCAGCTCTCCGGGGCCCGGTCGGCCCGCCAGCGGCCGAACTGGGCGGTGTGCCGGAAGCGGTCGCCCTCCATGTGGTCGTACTTCACCTCGACGACCCGCTCGGGGCGCAGCGGCACCCAGGACAGGTCCTTCTTGCCGGTCCAGCGGCTCTGCGCGCCGGGCAGCCGGGCGCTCTCGTGGGCGGACTCCTCGGCCCAGGCCGCCCAGGGGTGCCCGGTCGGGTCGGGCATCCGCAGGGGTTCGAGTTCCTCCACCAGCTCGGCGCGGCGCTTCATGGGGAAGGCGGCGCACACGCCCACGTGCTGGAGGGTGCCGTGGTCGTCGTACAGGCCGAGCAGCAGCGATCCGACAATCGGACCGCTCTTGTGGAAACGGAAACCCGCGACGACCACGTCGGCGGTACGTTCGTGCTTGATCTTGAACATGAGACGGGCATCGGGCCGGTAGAGGAGATCGAGGGGTTTGGCGATCACCCCGTCGAGCCCGGCGCCCTCGAACCGCTCGAACCACTCCTGCGCGAGCGCGGGATCCGTGGTCGCGGGCGCGAGATGGACGGGGGGACGGGCCGTGGAGAGGCACTGGACCAGGGCGGCACGGCGATCGGCGAGCGGGGTGTCGAGCAGCGACTCGTCGCCGAGCGCGAGCAGGTCGAAGGCGACGAAGCTGGCGGGGGTCGTCTCGGCCAGCAGGGCGACGCGGGACTGCGCGGGATGGATCCGCTCGGTCAGCCGGTCGAAATCGAGCCGCCCGCCATGAACGATCACGATCTCGCCGTCGACGACGCAGCGGCTGGGCAGATTGCTCTTCAGGGCCTCCGCCAGCTCGGGAAAGTACCTGGTCAGAGTCTTTCCCGTGCGGCTGCCCAGCTCGATCTCATCACCGTCGCGATGCACGATGGCCCGGAAGCCGTCCCACTTGGCCTCGTACTGCATGCCGGGCGGGATCTTCGCCACGGACTTGGCGAGCATCGGTTTCACGGGAGGCATCACGGGCAGATCCATGCCTCTGATTCTGCGGTGGTACGTCCGGACCCGCCCGGTATGCGCGTATGACCGGGCCCGCCTACCGTGGCGCACATGGGTGCTGCCGGTAATGCGATCGAGCTGGACGCGGGCGGGCGGACGGTACGCCTGTCCAGCCCGGACAAGGTGTACTTCCCGGAGCGCGGGCTCACCAAGCGGCACGTGGCCGAGTACTACCTCGCGGTCGCGGACGGCATCACGCGCGCCCTGCGCAACCGGCCGACGACCCTGGAGCGCTTCCCGGACGGGGTGGAGGGCGAGTCCTTCTTCCAGAAGAGGGCGCCGAAGAACCTTCCCGACTGGATTCCGACCGCCCACATCGCCTTCCCGAGCGGCCGCACGGCCGACGAGATCTGCCCGACCGAGCCGGCCGCCGTCCTGTGGGCCGCCAACCTGGGCTGCCTCACGTTCCACCCCTGGCCCGTGCGGCGCGACGACACCGACCGGCCCGACGAGCTCCGGATCGACCTGGACCCGCAGCCGGGCACCGACTACCACCACGCGGTGGCCGCCGCCCACGAGCTGCGCGCCCTGCTGGAGGAGCTGGGTCTGCGCGGCTGGCCCAAGACCTCGGGAGGCCGCGGGCTGCACGTCTTCGTGCCGATCGAGCCGCGCTGGACCTTCACCGAGGTCCGGCGGTGCGCCATCGCCCTCGGCCGGGAACTGGAGCGCCGGATGCCGGGCAAGGTCACGACGGCCTGGTGGAAGGAGGAACGAGGCGAGCGGATCTTCGTGGACTACAACCAGACGGCCCGCGACCGCACGATCGCCTCCGCGTACTCCGTCCGCCCCCGCCCGCACGCCCCGGTGTCGGCGCCGCTGCGCTGGGACGAGGTGGACGACGCGGAGCCCCGTGACTTCGACATCGTGACGATGCCGGCCCGCTTCGCCGAACTGGGCGACCTGCACGCGGACATGGACGAGCACGCCTTCTCCCTGGACGCCGCGCTGGAGCTCGCGGCCCGCGACGAACACGAGCACGGCCTGGGCGACATGCCCTACCCCCCGGACTACCCCAAGATGCCGGGCGAACCCAAGCGGGTCCAGCCCAGCCGGGCCAAGCACGAGGACTGAGGGTCCATCCGCTCCCGGCATCCGGGGACCGGACCTGATGCGCCTGCGGTCTCAGGCGACCGGTTCGTGGGTCGCCCCGCGCGGCTTCCTCAGCGGCGCCCCAGCAGCTCGGCGATCCGCATGAACCCGTCGGTTCCGTGGCCCTGCCCGATGGCCCGCCGGGCCAGGCCTTCGGCCGCGCGCATCACGCCAGCGTCGATGCCGTGGGCCTCGGAGGCGTGGACGATATGGGCCATGGACGACGCCGCCGAGGTGAGGGGGTTGCCCTCGCCGGAGAACGTTCCGTTGTCCACCTCCTCCGCGAGCCCTTCGAAGATCGGCGGCAGTATGTCGCCGATCCCCTTGGCGAACGGCGCCAGCTGTCGCGCGGTGACCCCTTCCGCTCGCGCCACCGCCACGGCGTGGGCATAGCCCGTCATGGCGGTCCAGAAGATGTCGAGCAGCGCGATGTCGTATGCCGCCGCCCGGCCGATCTCCTCGCCGAGGTGGGTGTGGGTGCCGCCCAACGCTTCCAGGACGGGCCGATGTTCGTGGTAGAGGTCCTCCGGGCCGCTGTGGATGAACACGGCGGCCGGAGTGCCGATGGTCGTGGTCGGCGTCATGATCGCACCGTCCAGGTAACGGATGCCGTGCTCGGCCGCCCACGCCGCGGCATCCCGGGCCCGGTCCGGCGTGTCTGCGGTCAGGTTGACCACCGTGCGCCCCTTGAGTGCGTCGGTGACCGCCGTGCGCCGCAGCACGGCGTCCACCGCGTCGTAGTTCACCACGCACACCACGGTCAGCCGGCTTGAGGCAGCGGCTTCCTCGGCCGACCGGGCACTGACCGCACCCCGCGCGATCAACTCCCGGTCCCGGCCCGGCGTCCGGTTCCAGACCGCGGTGCGCAGGCCGGCGTCCAGGAACGCACCCGCCAGGGATCGGCCCATCGGCCCCAGACCGAGGACGGTGACGGTGACGGCAGACTGTTCGGTGTGTAAAGACATGCTTCAGCTCCGTGCAGATATCGGCAACAGGTAAGGATTGGGGTGAAGATGACGCGCAGTCGTGCCCAGGACCCGAATGTCTGTGGGGTAACCGCCGCGATCGCTGTGATCGACGGGAAGTGGAAGACGGCTCTGCTCTGGCTGCTGGAATCCGGTCCGCACCGCCCGGGCGAACTGCGCCGTCGATTGCCGGGACTCAGCGAGAAGGTGCTGACCCAGGCGCTCCGCGACATGGAGACCGACGGGCTGGTGCACCGGGAGGTGCACGACGCACTCCCGCTGAAGACCGTGTACTCCTTGACCGCGTTCGGCCGGGAACTCTCCGAGGCGTTGGCTCCCCTCTCCGACTGGGGCCACCGACGCCTGGAAAAGCTCACCGACGCCCCGTCGTCGGCCTCCTGACGCATCACATGACCACTCCCCGCGTCACCAGGATCGGCCCGCTGCCGACCGCAGCCAAGTACCCACAAAAAAGTGGGTACGGCCCGCCGCGTCTGGTTGACGTGGCGCTGTTGATCAGTCGTTGATCGGACGTCCATCTGCGGCGGTCAGGCTCTCCGGCATGTCGATGAACACCACTGCCGCAGCTACTGACACCGCCTGGTACGACCTGGCCCTGTGCGCCCAGACGGGCCCGGGCTTCTTCTTCCCGGAGCCGGGCTCGTCCCTGCGCGACGCGAAGCGGCTGTGCGGGGCGTGCGAGGGGAGGGCGGCATGCCTGGAGTACGCGCTGGCCAATGACGAGCGCTTCGGGGTCTGGGGCGGCCTCTCGGAGGCCGAGCGCCTCGCGCTGCGCGCCCGCCGCCGTTGACTCAGGTGCGCGTGGCCTTTCCGCTGGCACGGACCAACCCCACCCGCCGGGCGAGGTCGAACCCCTCGCCCCCGCACTCCTCGCGGCGCGGCGTGTGGGGCACGACCCGCACCGGGTAGTGCCCCCCGACGGGAGAGACGACCCCACCGAAGCGAGGGTCCCCCGCGAACCAGATCCGGTCCGGGTGGTCACCGTCCAGTGCGGCGAGAACGACGGGGAACGGGATGATCCGGAACGTGGCCGTGAAGTTGTCCCCGAACGGGATGACGATGGTCGCGGGGCTTCCGGGCGGTCGTACAGGGTGTCGGCACGGCCACTCGCGCCAGGGGTAGGCCTGGAGTACGGCTGCGACCCGGAGTCGACGGAAGTAGGCGATGACCACCCAGGGGAGGTAGGGGAACACGAGCATGGTCATGAGGGCGAAGCACGTTCCGGCGTGGGGGATGCGGCCGATGCAGGCCAGGGCGATCAACGGAGGACCGCCCAGGCTGAGCACCCACCCAAGGCGGCGGGTGACCAATCGCTTGTAGCCGACAGCCGTCGGCGGGTGGTCCCAGGCCGCTTTGGTGAGTGCGAGGCTCACAGGAGCACCTCCAGGATGCGTGAGGTCCCGGCAGCCGGCGGCACACTCGGTTCGGGGTCGGAGAAGAGGAGGGTGTGCGCGACCGCTTCGAGGATGTCCGTGTAGGCGTCGGCGTGTTGGGTGGCGGCGCTGGTCAGATCGAGGACGAGCAGGTGGAGTCCATCCGGATGCACCGTTGCCACTCTGGCCTGAAAGAGGCGATGCTCCACATCGGGCACGGCGATGATCCCGGCGACCAGGCAGCACGGGAGAGCTGACGGCAGGTCGATGAATCGGCGGATGGAGCTGGTCCACAACGGAGAGTCGGCCATGGCCAGAGCCGTACGTGCAACGGCGAGTCGGGAGTTGGGCTGCTCGACAGGCCGAACGGTCAGCGAGAACAGTGACGTGGTGACGCCGACCGGATCCTCGGGGTGAAAGCCGAGCGCGGTGTGCACGACATGGTGCCCCGTCAGTTTCTCCAGATCATCCATGAGGTGGGACAGCTCCCGTTGCGCGTCGGAGCTGCCCAAGGCCTCGGCGAACGAGTTCAATGACGCCCTGTTTTCAGGGCCGATGTCGTGAAAACCCGGAGGCAGACGAAACCAGACCGGCGGGAGATTGCCCTGCTGCGTCACGGCCTCAGCACCGACCAGACATGGCCGGTCTTCTTGATGGCTGAGGGGGCATCCTCCAGGACACCGCGGGTGCCGTCCACTGCCGTCGCGCTGTGTTCGCGAGCCTCGTTATCCGGGGCGTAGTCGAGTCCGGCGGTCACAGCACCCGTGGCGGCCACGCCCACCCCTACCCGATCTCTGGTTTCCTGGGTCGATGTCCGCAGTGCCCATCCTGTGAGGGGGCTTTCCACCTGCCGCACGTCATCGGCGCTGGTCCATGCCGCATGTCGGAACGCAGTGGCTCCAGGTGCGAGCCCCGTCAGCGCGCTGCCTTCCGGGGCGGCCGCGATCGCTGCGCGAGCGGCCGCCGTGCCTGCCTTGGCGCCAGAGGCGACTGCCGCCAGGCCGGGTACAGTCCCGGCAGCGTCGCCGATCAGCGTCGCTCCGCTCTTCCAGAAGTCCGCGTCGAACTGGCCCTTGGTGAAGCCGTCCGTCAGGGATTTGCGGAACTTCGGGTCCGAGGTGTGCATCACCAGGGCTGCCAAGGACAGGCCGCTGCCGACGAGCATGATCGCGAGCCCCGCCGGCGGGCAGAGGAGGGCTACCCCGGCCCCGATCGCCCCCAGGATCGCCGACGCGTTCGACAGCGCGTCCGCCGGATCCTCGACGATCTTGTTCCAGATCGAGGCCAGTAGGCCCGGTTCCTTCGGGGCCAGCTTGTCCGTCGCCGCGTTCAGGGTCTGCGCCACCCGGCGGGCCGCCGCCGCGTGTTCCGTGGCGAGTTCCTGGGCCAGGCGGCGGACGTCGGTGAGGGCCTCTTCCGTCTTGGCCGCCGCGGCCTGGGACTCGTAGCGTGCGGCCAGCTCGCGGTGGGCGACCAGGGTGTCGTGCCACCCCGTGAGCCGGCGGGCGGCCTCCGCGAGGGAGGTGTGGGCCGAGCCGAGGTAGCGGGGGAGGTCGCGCGAGAGGGAGGCGCGGAAGGCCGTCGCGGCCTCGCCCTGCCACGCCGAGCTGTGGGAGACCAGGTCCTTCACGACGCGGGAGGCCTCCCCGAGGGAGGTCGCCGAGGCGCTGAGCTTCTTGGCCAGGGCCAGGACCGCCGCGGGGTTCCCGGGGGCCGGGTCGAAGCCCAGGGCCGCGTGGTCAGCCATGTGCGGCCGCCGCCCGGAGGAAGGCCGCGCGGATGGCCGCCTCCAGCTCCCCGTACTCCGCGGCGCTGCGGTCCACGCCTTCCCGTACGCCTTTGACGCGTTTGGTCAGCTCCCGCGTGCCGTGGGCCCAGCGCTCCTGGAAGCGGTCGCACGCCGCGTCGAGGTCCGCCGTGCCCAGCTGGTCGGGCCGTACGTGGTCCAGCGCGCGCCGGGCGTCCCGCAGGGAGACCAGGGAGGAATCCAGGGCGCGCGTCAGACGGGTCAGCTGGTCGATGTCCACCTGGAGCGAGGTCATGACGCGAAACCCTGGCAGAGCGGGGCTCTGCCAGGGCAATCGGCATCACTCGCCCGAGCGAGCGGAAATCGGTCAGGCCGTACCGGTCAGGCCGCACCGGTACGGCCGTGTCGGGTCAGGCGTGTCGCGTCAGGCGTGTCGGTCAGCCCTTGCGGGCCGCGATGCGCGCGGCGCGGGCGGCCAGGCGCTCGTCGAACTTGCGGGCCTCGGAGTCCAGGCCGTTCATGAACAGGCCGAGCTCCTCCTGAGCCTTCTGGCCCTCGGGGCCGAGGCCGTCGATGTCCATGATCTTCAGGAAGCGGATCACGGGGCTCAGCACGTCGTCGTGGTGGATCCTCAGGTTGTAGACCCCGCCGATCGCCATCTGCGCGGCCATCCGCTCGAAGCCGGGCATGCCGTGTCCGGGCATCCGGAAGTTGACCACGACGTCCCGCACGGCCTCCATGGTCAGGTCCGGGGCGAGCTCGAAGGCCGCGCCCAGCAGGTTGCGGTAGAAGACCATGTGCAGGTTCTCGTCCTGCGCGATGCGCGCCAGCATCCGGTCGCAGACGGGGTCACCGGACTGGTGGCCGGTGTTGCGGTGCGAGATGCGGGTGGCGAGCTCCTGGAAGGCCACGTACGCCACCGAGTGCAGCATGGAGTGGCGGTTGTCGGACTCGAACCCCTCCGACATGTGCTGCATGCGGAACGCTTCCAGCTTGTCCGGGTCCACGGCGCGCGAGGCCAGCAGGTAGTCGCGCATCACGATGCCGTGGCGGCCTTCCTCGGCCGTCCAGCGGTGCACCCAGGTGCCCCAGGCGCCGTTGCGGCCGAAGAGCGTCGCGATCTCGTGGTGGTAGCTGGGGAGGTTGTCCTCGGTCAGCAGGTTCACGACCAGCGCGATCTTGCCGATGTCGGTGACCTTGGACTGCTCCGGGTCCCAGGCCTCGCCGTCCTCGAAGAAGCCGGGGAAGTTCCGGCCGTCGCTCCACGGGACGTACTCGTGGGGCATCCAGTCCTTGGTGACCTTCAGGTGGCGGTTGAGCTCCTTCTCGACCACCTCTTCCAGCGCGAACAGCAACTTGGCGTCGGTCCACGCCTCCGAGCTGCCGAGGTGGGGCGAGGTGATCGTCACGGGTACTCCTGGGTGCAAAGCGAATTACCTACGGTTCCGTAGCCTACGGAGTCGTAGGTTAAGCGTGACATCAAGGCCAGCCAAGCCCCGGGCGGGTGTATGTCCGGTTACATCCAGTTATCTATGCAGTTTGTGAGGGCCCTGAGAGGGAAGCGGAGGGGCAAAATCACGCCGGCAGGTGGTCGGCGGCCCCTGCCTTGACGACTGAATTGATACATCGGAGGCGTGAGTGGGCCACGCCCTTCCGGAATGGCCGCGGGGGTCGGCGTGCAGTCGCACCCGGCGGTCGTATCAGCAGTCGTATCAGTAGTCGTATCGTGCACATCGGGTTACGCTACGGTCGGTAGTGAAAGTCTCACACGGGGCGACCCGACGGCTCTCGTGACCACTCCACGACCATGCCGCGACCACCCCGGTCTTTGATCGCATCGCCGTCGATCACACCCGTACTTGGAGCAGCACGATGATGGGCACTCTCCGTGGCCTGCGGTCGGACCACGAACCTCGGCAGGTCCCGCCCGAGGTGGAGAAGCTGAACTACGCGATACGCCTGCCCGGCGGCGTCTCCTGCGTGGGCACCGCACGCTCCGCCGTCCGGTCCCTGGTCACCCGGCACGACCTGGGGGAGCTGTCCGACACCGCGGCCCTCGCCGTCTCCGAACTCGTCGCGTGCGCCCACTGGTTCACACCCGACAAGGAGATGATGCTGAAGATCCGCTGGCAGTTCGGTGCGCTGCGGATCGTCGTCTACGACCAGCACCCGCTGCACTCCTCGCCCGAGGTGAGCGAGGAGTGCCGGCGCCGGCGCAGCCGCGGGATGTGGCTGCTCGCCGCGGCCGTCGGGACCTGTGGCGGGGACTGGGGGCTGACTCCTGTCATGACCTCCGCCGGAGGCAGCAAGTCCTGGGCCTTACTGCCCGGTTAGCGCCGTCCCGCCCGTCCCGCCCGTCCGTCCCGTCCGTCCCGTCCGTCCCGTCCGTCCCGTCCGGTGGTCACCACCCGGCACGCTGTCACCTGTCACTCGTGCCACAGCGTCTCCCGGACCTCCTCGGCCGTGGTCGGCCGCAGCTCCCCGTCCAGCAGCAGCCAGCGGGTGATGCCGATCGACTCCAGGAACGGCACGTCGTGGCTCGCCACCACGAGCGCGCCCTCGTACGACTCCAGCGCGTCCGTCAACTGCCGGACGCTCGCCAGGTCCAGATTGTTCGTCGGCTCGTCCAGCATGAGCAGCTGCGGAGCCGGCTCCGCCAGCAGCAGCGCCGCCAGCGCCGCACGGAACCGTTCGCCGCCCGACAGGGTGCCGGCCGGCCGGTCCGCCCGGGCGCCCCGGAACAGGAAGTGCGCGAGCCGCGCCCGGATCAGGTTGTTCGTGGCCTGCGGGGCGAACCGCGCCACGTTCTCCACCACCGACCGGCTCTCGTCCAGTACGTCCAGGCGCTGCGGCAGGAACCGCGTGGTCACGTGCGCCTCGGCTGCCCCGGACACCGGCGCGAGCTGCCCCGCCACCGTGCGCAGCAGTGTGGTCTTGCCCGAGCCGTTGCGGCCCACCAGGGCGATCCGCTCCGGGCCCCGCAGCTCCCACTCGCCCGGTACGGCGGCCCCGTGGGCCAGACGCAGATCGCTCAGCGTCAGGACGCGCCGCCCCGGCGGGACCCGGGTCGCGGGCAGCTCGATCCGGATCTCGTCGTCGTCGCGCACCGCCTCCACCGCGTGGTCCAGGCGCTCCTTCGCCTGCGCCAGCCTCTCGGTGTGCATGATCCGGTGCTTGCCGGCCGACTCCTGCGCCGCCCGCTTGCGCGCTCCCATCACGATCTTCGGCTCGCGCTTGTTCTCGTACATCTTCTGGCCGTACCGCTTGCGCCGCGCCAACTTGACCTGGGCGTCGGCCAGTTCGCGCTTCTGTCGCTGTACGTCGGCCTCCGCGACCCGGACCATCCGCTCGGCCGCCTCCTGCTCGGCGGCGAGCATCTCCTCGTAGTCCGTGAAGTTCCCTCCGTACCAGCGGACTTCGCCGTCGCGCAGGTCGGCGATCTGGTCGACCCGCTCCAGCAGCTCCCGGTCGTGGCTGACCAGGAGCATCACCCCGGACCAGGACTCGACCGCCGCGTACAGGCGGCCCCGGGCCCGCAGGTCGAGGTTGTTGGTCGGCTCGTCCAGCAGCAGGACGTCGGGACGCGCCAGCAGCAGGGCGGCCAGACGCAGGAGTACGGACTCGCCGCCGGAGAGCTCGCCGACGGTACGGTCCAGCCCGATCCGGCCGAGACCCAGCTGGTCGAGCGCGGCAAGGGCCCGCTCCTCCACGTCCCAGTCGTCGCCGACCGCCGTGAAGTTCGCCTCGGTGGCCTCACCCGCCTCGATGGCGTGCAGGGCGGCGCGGGCGGTGCGGATGCCGAGCGCCTCGTCCACGCGCAGCGCGGTGTCGAGGGTGACGTTCTGCGGGAGGTAGCCGACCGAGCCGGCGACGGAGGCCTGGCCCTCGGAGGGCGTCAGGTCACCGGCGATCAGCTTCAGCAGGGTGGACTTCCCGCAGCCGTTGAGCCCGATCAGGCCGGTGCGGCCGGGGCCGACGGCGAGCTGGAACCCGTCGAAGACGGAAGTGCCGTCGGGCCAGTCGAAGGACAGGGAGGAGCAGGTGATGAAAGCAGGGGCATGACTCATGGAGGCCTCCAGGTTGCGTGAGTGGTGCGTGCAACGCGGGGAGACAGCCGACGACTCGGATGGTGACGGTGGTCGGTGTCTCGAACCTCAGACGAGCAATGTCCTGCTCCGTTTCGACGGCGATGGGGCGTCTACGAAGCTACGGGCGGCCGGAGCCGCCCGCAATCGAATAACGGGCGGCGGATCAGCGGGTGTCGCGCATCGGCTCAGCAGGTGGCGCGGCGCGCATCGGATCAGCAGGTGTCGCGCATCAGCTCGGCCAGACTGTGGTCCATGTCGAGGTAGAGGTGTTCGAGGCCGGGCGCGACCACGGTCGCGGCCCGCTCCAGGAACCGGTGCAGCTCGGCCGTCAGCATCAGCACGATCGCGACGCCCTCCGTCGCGTGGAACTCGATCGTGGTCCGGTCGCCGTCGTACGGGCGCACGCGCACGTCGCCGCAGCCCGACGGGCGGTCCAGGCCGGACTCCAGCAGCTCGCGCGAGAAGGTCCACGAGACCGCGACGCCCTCCAGCGTCGCCGGGGCGGGGAAGGCCATGCGCACGGCGAACGGATCCGCACGGTCGTAGCAGAGGGTGACGGGCACGGTCTCGACCTTCGGCGCGGTGGCGACCAGACGGGCCTGTGCGGCCTGCTCGATGACAGTGATCAAGGCTCACTCCCTTGCGGCGGATCTGCGGCCGGACTGTGGGGTGGAGGCCCGGCAATCCGATAGACGCGGGAAACGGCACATCCGTGCACGGGTGGTTGCGTGAGCTGTGTCACCGATTGGCCGGAACCGATCCGTCTGATCGCACAGAGTGACCGGGGGAGTAAAGGATCGCCGGGTTCCGCGGGTTCCGGACAGGTCTCAGAAGGGCTGGTTACCGCTCACTCCACAGGCGCAACGCACTCTGGACGGCGCTCGCGGGGTGCGTTAGCTTCCGGCGCCATGAGACTTCTGGGAATTGGCATGTGCGCGGCAGCCCTGCTGGTGGGCGTGGTGGCCGCCCCCGCCCAGGCCGATACGGGCCGGGACCCCGCGGCGCAGGGCTTACGCGGCGCGGGCTGGGCGCTGAAGGACACCGGGAAGGACGCCCGCTTCCGGGGGCTGGCGGCGGTCAGCCGCACCACGGCCTGGGTGGCCGGTTCCAAGGGGACGGTGCTGCGCACCCTGAACGGCGGCCGCAGCTGGCAGGACGTCTCCCCGCCCGGCGCGGTCGCGGAGGGGCTGGAACTGCGCGACATCGAGGCCTTTGACGCGCGCCGCGCCGTCGCCCTGTCCATCGGGGAGGGCGAGGCCTCCCGGGTGCTGCGCACCGAGGACGGCGGAGCCACCTGGACCGAGACCTTCCGCAACCCCGACCCGCGCGCCTTCTACGACTGCCTGACCTTCTTCGACGCCCGGCACGGACTGGCGATGAGCGACCCGGTGGACGGGAGGTTCCGCATCCTGTCCACGGACGACGGCGGCCGGAACTGGCGGGTCCTGCCGAGCGCGGGCATGCCCGACGCCCTGCCGGGCGAGGCGGGCTTCGCCGCGAGCGGCCAGTGCCTGGTCAGCGCGGGCCCGCGGGACGTCTGGCTGGCCACGGGCGGCGGCGCGAGCGCGCGGGTCCTGCACTCCGCGGACCGCGGCGTGACCTGGCGGGTCGCCGAGTCCACCGTTCCGGCGGGCGACCCGGCGCGCGGCGTCTTCGCCCTCGCCTTCCGGGACCGTACGAGGGGACTCGCGGTCGGCGGCGACTACCGCACCGGACAGGCCTCCCCGCAGGCCGCCGCCGTCTCCGCCGACGGGGGACGCACCTGGCGCCAGGCGCAGACCCCGCCGCCGGCCTACCGCTCGGGCGCGGCCTGGTACCCGTACAGCCGGGGAACGGCCCTCGCGGTGGGGCCGACGGGCACGGACCTGACCACGGACGGGGGCCGCAGCTGGCGCGCGCTGGAGGCGGGTTCGTTCGACACCGTCGACTGCGCGCCGGACACGGGGTGCTGGGCGTCGGGGGAGAAGGGGCGCGTGGCCCGGCTGGAGCACCTCGGCTGAGCCGGGGCGCACCCGCCCACGCCGCCCACCGCGCCTGCTCCGCGCACTCCGCCTACTCCGTCTGCTCCGGCTGCTCCACCCACGCCGCTACACCGCCGGGTTCTCCCGCACCGTCGACAGGTCCGCCGAGGTCTTCGTGGCGATGAACTCGGTGATGCGGTAACTGCAGACGCCCGCCACCGTGAAGGGGTCCTCGGCCGCGATCCTCTCGACCTCGGCCCGGGACACCCCGCCCGCCAGGATGACGCCACCGTCGCGCGGGACCTTGCGTCCCGACGCGAGGAACACGCCGGAGGCGTAGTAGCCGTCCAGCCAGGCGATGTGGGCGTCTATCTCGTCCTCGACGGCTTCGACGGGCGCGGTGTAGGTGAGCTCCATGACGAACATGATCGCCAGGCTACTGTTCGCACCATCATGACGAGTGTGCAGACCCCCGCCGACGAGGCCGAGGCCCGGGCGATACAGGACGAACTACGCCATCAGGTCGTGCTCACCCAGCCCGGCCCCCCACCCGGCCGCGGTCTCGTCGCGGGAGTGGACGTCGCCTATGACGACGCCCGCGACCTGGTCGCCGCCGCGGCCGTGGTGCTCGACGCCGCCACCCTGGAGGTCGTCGAGGAGGCCACCGCCGTCGGGCACGTCAGCTTCCCCTACGTGCCCGGGCTGCTCGCCTTCCGCGAGCTGCCGACCGTACTGGCCGCCCTCGACGCCCTGACCACCGAGCCCGGCCTCGTCGTCTGCGACGGCTACGGCCTGGCGCACCCCCGCGGCTTCGGCCTCGCCTGCCACCTCGGCGTGGTCACCGGACTCCCGGCCATCGGCGTCGCGAAGAACCCGTTCACCTTCACCTACGAGGAGCCGGGCGCCCGGCGCGGCGACGCCTCCGCGCTGCGCGCGGCCGACGGCGCCGAGGTCGGGCGGGCGCTGCGGACGCAGGACGGGATCAAGCCGGTCTACGTCTCCGTCGGGCACCGGGTCTCCCTGGACAATGCGTGCGCCCACGCCCTGGCCCTGAGCCCGAGCTTCCGGATCCCCGAGACCACCCGCCACGCCGACTCCCTGTGCCGGATGGCGCTGCGGGAGGCCTCGTGAGCCGGTGGCGGACCGTCAGCGGACGTCCGCCACCCGGAAGGTGATCCCCGCCTTCTGCAGGCGGTCGATCAGCGCGTCGCCCATGGCCACGGCCGTCGTCAGCTGTCCGGCGGCCTCCGGCAGGGCGTCGTGGGCCAGGCATAGCGCCGCATGCGCCAGCATCTTCGCCGTCTCCCCGTAGCCCGGGTCGCCGCCCGACACCTCGGTGAGCACGCGCCGGCCGCCGCCCTCGCCGACGAACCGCACGGTGAACCAGCTGCGCGCGCGGCGTTCCGCGTCCGGCCCGCTGCCCGGCTCCCAGCGGTTCATCAGCCACCGCCGGGCCGGCGGCACCTGGGCCAGGGCCACCGTCGCGCCCAGCGCCGCCGTACCGCCCACCGCGACCGGGAGGTGCTTGACGGAGGCGTAGTGCCGGTAGCGGAAGTCCGGGCCGTAGCGCTCCAGCGCGGCCGCCGACCGGGCCACGATCTTCGGGTCCAGGGAGGGCAGCGGCAGCGCCCAGGTGCCCGTCTCCCGGCTGAACCGCGGCGCCCCCACCGGCCCGCGCGCCCGCCGCCCCAGCAGCCGGGGCTCGTGCAGCCGGCGGGCGCGTGCGGCCGCCAGGGTCTGGGGGCCGCGGGACAGCGCGGTCAGTGCCGAGCTCAGGGTCCCGCCGGAGAAGAAGGCGTTGGACCGCATGAACCCGTCGACCGTCAGCGGGACCCCCTCCGGCAGCTGCCGGACGGTGAAGTACGCGCCGAGGTCGGCCGGGATCGAGTCGAAGCCGCAGGCGTGCACGATCCGCGCCCCGGTCTCGCGGGCCCGCGCGTCGTGCTCGACGTACATCCGGTCCACGAACTCCGGCTCGCCGGTGAGGTCCACGTAGTCGGTGCCCGCCTCGGCGCAGGCGGCCACGAGCTCCGCCCCGTACCAGATGTACGGACCCACCGTCGTGGCCACCACCCGGGTGGACGCGGCCAGCTCGCGCACCGCCGCCGGGTCGGAGGCGTCCGCGCGCAGCAGCGGCAGCCCGGCGCACGCCGGATCGATGGCGGCCAGCCGCTCGCGCAGCCGCTCCAGCTTCGCGAGGTCCCGGCCGGCGAGGGCCCACCGGCAGCCGGCGGGCGCGTGCGCGGCCAGGTACTCGGCGGTCAGCGCCCCCACGAAGCCGGTCGCGCCGAAGAGCACGACGTCGTAGGCCCGTTCGGGTGCCTCTCCGGGTCCCCGTGCAGGTTCACGTTCGGGCCGGTCCTGCCGATCCGTTGCGTTCATGACCGCTCCTCCCAGCTGGTGTCGGTGGCCGAGGCTAGCGCGGGTCCGCACCGCCCGCGCACCCAGGTGCCGTCTGTCCGGTGGCGAACGGGCCGCGCCCCGGGGACGGCCTGGACGGCCGTTCCCGGGGCGCTGTCGTTCACACCTGCCGGCGGATCAGTTCGTCTGGTAGCCGCCGAAGATGTCGACCACGAGGTCGATGTCGTCCCAGCCGCGGTTCCAGAAGTCGACGATGCCGTTGTTGCCCATGCCGGCCTGGACCAGGTTCGGGACGGTCTCGGACCGCTTCCAGTTCAGGTTGGAGGAGTTGGGCGGGGTGGGCCAGGTGTCCCAGCCGCCCTGGTAGGCGCTCAGCGTGTTCGGGTCCGGGGAGACCGTGAGGTACCCCTCGCCACGGGTGTTGGTGACCGTGGTGTTCAGCACGTAGGCCGTGTTGGTGGGGGTCTTGGTGGACAGCGGCATGTAGATGTAGCCCTGGCCCCCCAGCGGGCCCCACGCCCAGTCCGAGCTGTCACGGGTGTCGAGCAGACGCTCCGGGACGAAGGGCAGATAGGCGCCCCGGCTGCCGACGCGGTAGTAGCCGACGACGTCGACGATGACGTCGGTGCCGTTCCAGGCGCCGTTGCGGAAGTTGACCGAGCCGTCGGGGCCGACCGGCACGATCACCGAGTTGGCGACCGTCTGGCCGGCGCGGAAGTTCACGTTGGACGTGATCGGAACCGCGCCCCCGCTCGGGAAGACGGTCAGGTGGCCGTCCTCGCGCGGGTTGGTCACGGTCACGTTCAGCGCGACCGCCGTGGCGTCGTCCGGGATGCCGTTCCTGCCGGTGAACTTGGCGCCGAACGTGGTCTGCCCGCGGACCTGGCCCGGGGCGGTGCCGGTGCCGTTGCGGGTGTCGACGAAGCGCGACGGCTCCAGCGGGGTGTAGCCGCTGGACGTGGTCCGGGTGAAGTAGCCGGAGACGTCGGCGATCAGGTCGACCGACTCCCAGCCGCCGTTGTAAAGGCTGACGTAGCCGTTCTTGTTGACCGGCACGATCACCAGGTTCGGGACGGTCTGCCCCTTGGCGAAGTTGACGTTCGACGTGATCGGACGCTCGCTGCCCTCGGGCCAGACCGTGACGTGACCGCCGCTGGTGGTGTTGGTCGCGGTGACGTTGAGCACCACGGCCGTGACCCCGGCGGGAATGTCGCCGTTGCCGGAGATCTTCACCCGGGTGGTGCCGTACGCGGGGACCTTGGCCTTCGGACCACCCGTGCCGAGACGGGTGTCCAGGAGGCGGGTGGGCTTGTACGGCGTGAAGTCGGAGCCCGGCGTGACGACGTCGAGGGTGTTGATGCCGCGGTCGCCCGAAGCGTCCTTGAGGGTGACCTTGATCGTGTAGGAGCCGATCTCCGAGTAGGAGTGGGCCACGGTCTGGTTGGTGGGTCCGTAGGTGTCGAAGACGTCGTTGCTGCCGTCGCCCCATTCGATGAACGCCGTGATCTGGGCGTCCGGGTCGATGGCGACGGCCAGGTCCAGGCTGATCCCGCGGGCGCTGGTCCCCTTGGCGCTCAGGCCGACCGTCGGCTCCGAGGCGGCGGTCCCCTGCGCCGCGGCCTTGTCCTTGCCGGCCGGCGCGGTCCGGACCGTGCGCTCGGCGGCGCTGGTGAAGGTGCTGAAGTTCGACGCCGCGGCCTTGCCCAGGTCTGCGTCCGGAGCGCTCAGTCCCTGTGCGTCGGGCTTGGCCGGATCGGCGGCCTGGGCCATGCCCGGTACGAGACCTACGCCGGCCGCGATGACGGCAGCGGAAGCTATGAGTCGGCGATTGCGCACCGGCCCCCCCATTTTCTGTTAAGGCTTGAACGAGTTCGAAAGCTCGCTCAGAGTACACAGACTTCGAACGTTTGATCACCGGGATTTCGGTGCCGGGCGGCACTGTCTTCCGGGTGCCGGAGGTGTCCCGCCCACCTGGTGCGGTGTTGCCCCGAATGTCCGGGCGGGCTCCGTTAGCGTGGGCTGACGACCGACGCCGACGGGAGGCGCTGATGAAGTCCGGAGTGCGCAAGTGGGAGGCGGTACGGGAGTTCGCCCTCGGGCTTCCGGAGGTCGTGGAGGACCATCCGTGGGGTCCCGAGGACTGTGTGATGAAGGTGAACAAGAAGATCTTCGTCTTCCTGGGGAACGCCGACGGGCCCGAGCCGCCCGGCCTGTCCGTCAAGCTCAAGGACGAGGCGCTGCACGGGCACGCGATGACCGCGCCCGGAGCGGAGCCCACCGGATACGGCCTCGGCCGGTCCGGCTGGGTGTCCGTCCCGCTGGGGGAGAAGGGGGCGCCCTCCGCGCAGGTGCTGTGCGAATGGGTGGAGGAGAGCTACCGCACCGTGGCCCTCAAGCGGCACGTCAGGGAGCTGGACGACCGGATCCGGGCAAATGGCTAAGCGCTTGCTCTTGTGCTGAGTGGAACGCGTTCCTAGCATCGCCGGTGTTACATCAGTTGTGTCACACCGTGCGGCTACAGATGCTGGGGGCTCGATGGCAGTGACAGGGAACGGAAGCGGGTACGCGGGCGGGAACGGCCCGCTCGCCGGAGTGCGCGTCGTCGAGCTGGCGGGCATCGGCCCGGGACCGTTCGCCGCCATGCTCCTCGCCGACCTCGGCGCGGACGTCGTGCGCGTCGACCGGCCGGGCGGGGGCGGCCTCGCCGTCAACCCCGCCTACGACCTCACCAACCGCGGCAAGCGCTCCGTCCTGATCGACCTCAAGTCCGCCGACGGCCCCGCCCGCGTCCTCGACCTGGTCGAGCGCGCCGACATCCTGATCGAGGGCTTCCGGCCCGGGGTCGCCGAGCGGCTCGGCGTCGGCCCGGCCGCGTGCCACGCCCGCAACCCGAAGCTCGTCTACGGGCGGATGACCGGCTGGGGCCAGGAGGGCCCGCTCGCGCAGACCGCCGGGCACGACATCGCGTACATCGCCGTCACCGGGGCGCTGGGCATGATCGGCGACCCGGGCGGGCCCCCGGCCGTCCCCGCCAACCTGGTCGGGGACTACGCGGGCGGCTCGCTCTACCTGGTCGTCGGGGTCCTCGCCGCCCTCCAGCACGCCCGTACCCCCGAAGGCGCCGGCCAGGTCGTCGACGCGGCCATCGTGGACGGCACCGCCCACCTCACCGCCATGATCCACGGAATGATGGCGGCGGGCGGCTGGCAGGACCGCCGCGGCGCCAACCTCCTTGACGGCGGCTGCCCCTTCTACGGCACCTACGAGACCTCCGACGGCCGGTACATGGCGGTCGGCGCGCTGGAGCAGCAGTTCTACGACACCTTCGTGGAGCTCCTCGGCATCGAGGACCAGGCCCCGGCCCGCAAGGACCTCGCCCGCTGGGGCGAGCTGCGCGAGGCCGTCGCCGCCCGGTTCAAGACCCGTACGCGCGAGGAGTGGACGGCGGTCTTCGAGGGGAGCGACGCCTGCGTGGCGCCCGTGCTCTCGCTGCGCGAGGCCCCGGACCACCCGCACCTCGCCGCCCGCGGGACCTTCACCGAATTCGGCGGGATCGTCCAGCCCGCCCCCGCGCCGCGGTTCTCGGCGACCCCGGTCGCCGTCACCGGCGGCCCGGCCCGACCGGGCGCGCACACCGGGTCCGTGGCCGCCGACTGGGACGTGCCGTCCCTGCTCCCCGAGGAGAGCTGATGGAACTGTCGATGATGCTCGACTACGCCGGGGACCCGCGCCGGGCCGCCGACGAGGCGGCGGCGCTGGAGTCGGCCGGGCTCGACGCCGTGTGGGTCGCCGAGGCGTGGGGCTTCGACTCCCCGACGATCATGGGCTACCTCGCCGCCCGCACCGAGCGGCTGAAGATCGGCTCGGCGATCCTCAACGTCTACTCGCGCACCCCCGGCCTCATCGCCCAGACCGCCGCCGGCCTGGACGCGCTCTCGGGCGGCCGGGCGATGCTCGGCCTCGGCGCCTCCGGCCCGCAGGTCGTCGAGGGCTGGCACGGGATGCCGTACGACAAGCCGCTCGGCCGGACCCGCGAGACGGTCGAGCTGTGCCGCCGCATCTGGCGCCGCGAGACGATCGACCACCACGGCATCACCGACATGCCGCTGCCGCCCGAGAAGGGCGGCCGGCACGGCAAGCCGCTGAAGATCCTCACCCGGCCGGTCCGCCCCGGGATCCCCGTGTACATCGCCTCGCTCGGCCCGGCCAACGTGCGGATGACCGCCGAGATCGCCGACGGCTGGCTGCCGACCCTCTTCATCCCGGAGAAGGCCCACGCGGTGTGGGGCGGCCCGCTCGCCGAGGGCGCGGCGAAGCGCGCGCCGGAACTCGGCCCGCTGCAGACCGTCGCGGGCGGCCTGCTGGCCATCGGTGACGACGCGGCGGCCGTACGGGACCTGGCGCGCCCGCAGATCGCGCTGTACGTCGGCGGCATGGGCGCCGTCGGCAAGAACTTCTACAACGACCTCGCCGTGGCCTACGGCTACGAGGAGGAGGCCCGGAAGATCCAGGACCTCTACCTCTCCGGGCGCAAGCGCGACGCCGCGGCCGCCGTCCCGGACGAGTTCTGCGAGCTGATGACGCTGTGCGGGCCCGAGGGCTACGTGCGCGAGCGTGTCGAGGCCTTCCGCGAGGCGGGCGTCACCATGCTCAACGTCACCCCCGTCGGCCCCGAGCCGGCCCGCCTGATCGAAACCGTCAAGAACTGGCTTTAGGGAGCCCTCCGATGAAGCGAGCCGTCCGATGAAACGCCGGATCTTCGACGCCGACCACGAGGCGTTCCGCGAGACCGTGCGCACCTTCCTCACCAAGGAGGTGCTGCCGTACTACGAACAGTGGGAGAAGGACGGCATCGTCAGCCGCGAGGCCTGGCGCGCCGCGGGCCGTCAGGGGCTGCTGGGCCTGGCCGTTCCGGAGGAGTACGGCGGCGGCGGGAACACCGACTTCCGCTACGCCGCCGTGATCGCCGAGGAGTTCACCCGGGCGGGCGCCCCCGGGCTCGCCATCGGCCTGCACAACGACATCATCGGCCCCTATCTGACCTCGCTCGCCACCGAGGAGCAGAAGCGCCGCTGGCTGCCCGGCTTCTGCTCCGGGGAGACCATCACCGCCATCGCGATGACCGAGCCGGGCGCGGGCTCCGACCTCCAGGGGATCCGGACCACCGCCGAGGACCGCGGCGACCACTGGGTGCTGAACGGCTCCAAGACGTTCATCTCCAACGGCATCCTCGCCGACCTGGTGATCGTGGTCGCCAAGACCACCCCCGAGGGCGGGGCGCACGGCCTGTCGCTGCTGGTCGTCGAGCGCGGGGCCGAGGGCTTCGAGCGCGGCCGCAACCTCGACAAGATCGGGCAGAAGTCCCAGGACACCGCCGAGCTGTTCTTCCACGACGTCCGCGTCCCCAAGGAGAACCTGCTCGGCGAGCTGAACGGCGCCTTCGTCCACCTGATGACCAATCTCGCGCAGGAGCGGATGGGCATAGCGATGGCCGGCATCGCCGCCGCCGAGTACCTGCTGGAGATCACCACGCAGTACGTGAAGGAGCGCGAGGCCTTCGGCCGTCCGCTGTCCAAGCTCCAGCACATCCGGTTCGAGATCGCCGAGATGGCCACCGAGGTCGCCGTCACCCGGACCTTCCTCGACCGGTGCATCACCGACCACTCCAACGGCGAACTGGACCACGTGCACGCCTCGATGGCCAAGTGGTGGGCCACCGAGCTGCAGAAGCGCGTCGCCGACCGCTGTCTGCAACTGCACGGCGGATACGGATACATGACCGAATACCGGGTCGCGCGGGCCTTCACCGACGGCCGCATCCAGACCATCTACGGCGGCACGACCGAGATCATGAAAGAGATCATCGGCCGCTCCCTCCTCGGCTGAACCTCCCCGGAACCCCTCCGCCCAGCACACTCCGAAAGGCCTGACCAGTGAGCACCGAAGCTTACGTATACGACGCGATCCGCACCCCGCGCGGCCGGGGCAAGGCCAACGGCGCCCTGCACGGCACCAAGCCGATCGACCTGGTCGTCGGACTCATCCACGCCCTGCGCGAGCGCAACCCCGGCCTGGACCCCGCCACCATCGACGACATCGTGCTCGGAGTCGTCGGCCCGGTCGGCGACCAGGGCTCCGACATCGCCCGGATCGCGGCCATCGCCGCCGGGCTCCCGGACACGGTGGCCGGCGTGCAGGAGAACCGCTTCTGTGCCTCCGGTCTGGAGGCCGTCAACCTGGCCGCCGCCAAGGTCCGCTCCGGCTGGGAGGACCTGGTCCTCGCGGGCGGCGTCGAGTCCATGTCCCGCGTCCCGATGGCCTCCGACGGCGGCGCCTGGTTCGCCGACCCGATGACCAACTGGGACACCGGCTTCGTCCCGCAGGGCATCGGCGCCGACCTGATCGCCACCATCGAGGGATTCTCCCGGCGCGACGTGGACGAGTACGCGGCCCTCTCACAGGAGCGCGCGGCCGCCGCCATCAAGGACGGCCGCTTCGCGAAGTCGGTCGTCCCGGTGACCGACCGCAACGGCCTGGTCGTCCTGGACCACGACGAGTTCGTCCGCCCCGGCACGACCGCCGACACCCTCGCCAAGCTCAAGCCGTCCTTCGCGGACATCGGCGACCTCGGCGGCTTCGACGCCGTCGCGCTGCAGAAGTACCACTGGATCGAGAAGATCGACCACGTCCACCACGCGGGCAACTCCTCCGGCATCGTCGACGGCGCCTCGCTCGTCGCCATCGGCTCCCGCGAGGCGGGGGAGCGCAACGGGTTGACCCCGCGCGCCCGGATCGTCTCGGCGGCCGTCTCCGGATCCGAGCCCACCATCATGCTCACCGGCCCCGCCCCCGCCACCCGCAAGGCACTGGCCAAGGCCGGCCTGACCATCGACGACATCGACCTGGTCGAGATCAACGAGGCCTTCGCCGGCGTCGTCCTGCGCTTCGTCAAGGACATGGGCCTGTCCCTCGACAAGGTCAACGTCAACGGCGGCGCCATCGCGCTGGGCCACCCGCTCGGCGCCACCGGCGCGATGATCCTCGGCACGATCGTCGACGAGCTGGAGCGCCAGGACAAGCGCTACGGCCTCGTCACCCTCTGCGTCGGCGGCGGCATGGGCGTCGCCACCATCGTCGAACGCCTCTGAACCGTCCTGTCCCCAGACCCTCCTCCGCACGGACCGACACGAAAGCAGTGACCATGAGCGAGTCCACCACGATCCGCTGGGAACAGGACGAGACGGGCGTCGTCACCCTGGTCCTCGACGACCCCGACCAGTCCGCCAACACGATGAACCAGGCCTTCAAGGACTCCATCGCAGGCGTAGCCGACCGCGCCGAGGCCGAGAAGGACTCCATCCGCGGCATCATCTTCACCTCCGCCAAGAAGACCTTCTTCGCCGGCGGCGACCTCAAGGACATGATCCGGCTGCGCCCCGAGCACGCGCAGCTCGCCTTCGACACCGGCACCGAGATCAAGCGCTCGCTGCGCCGCATCGAGACCCTGGGCAAGCCCGTCGTCGCCGCCATCAACGGCGCCGCGCTGGGCGGCGGTTACGAGATCTGCCTCGCCTCCCACCACCGCGTCGCCCTCGACGCGCCCGGCTCCAAGATCGGCCTGCCCGAGGTCACCCTCGGTCTGCTCCCCGCCGGCGGCGGTGTCACCCGTACCGTGCGGCTGATGGGCATCGCGGACGCGCTGCTCAAGGTGCTGCTGCAGGGGACCCAGTACGACCCCCGGCGCGCCCTGGAGAACGGCCTGGTCCACGAACTGGCCGCCACTCCCGAGGAGATGCTGGCCAAGGCCCGCGCCTTCATCGACGCCAACCCGGAGTCGAAGCAGCCCTGGGACGTACCCGGCTACAAGATCCCGGGCGGCACGCCGTCCAACCCGCGGTTCGCCGCCAACCTCCCGGCCTTCCCGGCCAACCTGAAGAAGCAGCTCAACGGGGCCCCGTACCCGGCCCCGCGCAACATCCTGGCCTGCGCCGTCGAGGGCTCCCAGGTGGACTTCGAGACCGCGCTGACCATCGAGGCCCGCTACTTCACCGAGCTCGTCACCGGGCAGACCGCCAAGAACATGATCCAGGCGTTCTTCTTCGACCTCCAGGCCGTCAACGCGGGCCGCAGCCGCCCGCAGGGGATCGAGCCGCGCAAGGTCCGCAAGGTCGCCGTCCTCGGCGCCGGCATGATGGGCGCCGGCATCGCCTACTCCTGCGCCCGCGCGGGCATCGAGGTGGTCCTCAAGGACGTCACCGCCGAGGCCGCCGCCAAGGGCAAGGCGTACTCGGAGAAGCTGCTCGACAAGGCCCTCTCGCGCGGGCGGACCACCGAGGCCAAGCGCGCCGAGCTGCTCGCCCGGATCACCCCGACCGCCGACGCCGCCGACCTCGCGGGCTGCGACGCCGTCATCGAGGCCGTCTTCGAGGACACCGGGCTCAAGCACAAGGTGTTCCAGGAGATCCAGGACGTCATCGCGCCCGACGCGCTGCTGTGCTCCAACACCTCCACCCTGCCCATCTCCGGGCTGGCGGAGGGCGTGAAGCGGCCCGCCGACTTCATCGGGCTGCACTTCTTCTCGCCCGTCGACAAGATGCCGCTCGTCGAGATCATCAAGGGGGAGCAGACCGGCGACGAGGCCATCGCCCGCGCCTTCGACCTGGTCCGCCAGATCAACAAGACCCCGATCGTGGTCAACGACTCGCGCGGCTTCTTCACCTCGCGCGTCATCGGCCAGTTCATCAACGAGGGCGTGGCGATGGTCGGCGAGGGCGCCGAGCCCGCCTCGATCGAGCAGGCCGCCGCCCAGGCCGGCTACCCGGCCAAGGTGCTCTCCCTGATGGACGAGCTCACCCTGACGCTGCCGCGCAAGATCCGCAACGAGAGCCGCAAGGCCTTCGAGGCGGAGGGCCGTACGTGGACCGAGCACCCCGCCGACACCGTCATCGACCGGATGGTCGACGAGTTCGGCCGCCCCGGCCGCAGCGGCGGGGCCGGCTTCTACGAGTACGACGAGGCGGGCAAGCGCGCCCGCATCTGGCCCGGCCTGCGCGAGCACTTCGCCAAGCCCGGGTACGAGATCCCCTTCGAGGACATGAAGGAGCGGATGCTCTTCTCCGAGGCGCTGGACACCGTCCGCTGCCTCGACGAGGGCGTCCTCACCTCGATCGCCGACGCCAACATCGGCTCCATCATGGGCATCGGCTTCCCGGCCTGGACCGGCGGCGTGATCCAGTACGTCAACGGCTACGAGGGCGGCCTGCCCGGCTTCGTCGCCCGCGCCCGCGAGCTCGCCGAGAAGTACGGCGAGCGCTTCACCCCGCCCGCCTCCCTCGTGGAGAAGGCCGAGCGGGGCGAGACGTACGGCGACTAGGCAGTGTCTGATGGCTCTTGCCCGGGGTGGTGGATCTGCTGTCGTTCTGGGCATGAGCCGGTCATGGTGCGTCGGCATGAACTGACGAATGCTCAGTGGGAGCGCATAGCTCCGCTGCTGCCGGAGACTGGCGGGCCGGGTGGGCGGTGGGCCGACCACCGCACCGTGGTCAACGGTGTGCTCTACCGGACACGGACCGGGATTCCCTGGCGTGACCTGCCCGAACGCTACGGATCCTGGCAGACCGTCTACGAACGCCACCGCCGCTGGTCGGCCGACGGCACCTGGTCGAACATCCTGCGAGCGTTGCAGGCCGGTGCCGACTCCACCGCGCGAGACGCGGACGGCTCGTGGGCGGTCAACGCCGACTCCACCACCTGCCGGGCCCACCAGCACGCGGCCGGGGCTCGGCATTCCGCCCCGGCTGACCACCCCGAAAAAGGGGCGGGACCCGTGTGGATGCAGAGGGCCGCGAGGCCCTGGGACGTTCCCGGGGCGGGCTGACCAGCAAGGTCCACCTCCTGGCGGATGACCGCTGCCGACCCCTGGTCTGGCTGACCTCGCCCGGCCAGCGCGGAGACAGCCCGATGTTCATCCCGCTCATGCAGGTCCTGAACGTGGCCCGCACCGGGGCCGGGCGTCCCCGCACCCGACCGGACCGTGCCCGCGGCGACAAGGCGTACTCCAGCCGTGCCAACCGCGTCTACCTGCGTAAACGCGGGATCAAGGCAACGATCGCCCAGCCGGACGACCAGCGTGCGAACCGCCGTCGGCGCGGACGGGCCGGCGGCCGCCCGCCGTCCTTCGACCGCGAGCAGTACCGCCGACGCAACACCGTCGAACGCTGCATCGGGAAGCTGAAACAGCACCGGGCCGTCGCCACTCGGTACGACAAACGCGACTACATCTTCAACGGCACCCTGGCCACCGCAGCCATCGTGATCTGGCTCCGCGACCTCATCAAAGAGCCATCAGACACTGCCTAGTACGGTGACGGGGAAGGCGGGCCGGCTTGTCCCCGGCCCGCCTTCGCCGTGCGGTGCCCGCACGGGCCCCGGGTCAGGGCAGCGTCCAGAACACCTGCGTCACGAGGTAGAAGACGACGGCCCAGAACAGGAGCAGTCCGGCGACGATGCCGCCGCCGACGAGGTTGGTCCGGGCGGGCGGTTCGTCAGACGGGGGCCACAGCCACCGCCGCAGCAGCCGGTTCACGTAGTGGGGCATCGTGAAGAAACTCATGATGAAGCTCGACAGCAGGTTGCCCACGAGCAGTCCGAACCAGAGCGGCATGCCCAGCGGGTGCAGGGCGAGCGTCAGCAGCACGACGGTCGGGTAGAGGCCGACCCAGACCGCGATGGAGGTCTTGGTCTCCGAGGGCGGCGGCGCCTCCCTGCCGTTCTCCTCGAAGGCGAACCAGCTGCCGAACGAGTTGTCGATCGTGCGCAGTCTGAAGTCGTTGAACCTCTCCCCCTCGGCGAGCATCTCCCGCCGCTTCGCCGACGTCAGCCAGGCGTCGAGGTGTTCGGCGTTGTCGTAGCGGTACAGGGTGGTCCACTCGTCCTGAAGGCCTTCGACGGGGCGGAAGATCTCCGTGCCGCGAAAGCCCTCGAACTTGCTCTCCTCCTGGCTCATGCGCTCCTGCCACGCAAGGAAGTCGTCGATGTTGTCCGGGTTGACGCGGTGGCTCACCACCACGGTCACGAGCGGGTCCGTCGGCTGCGTGCCGCCGCTGATCACCTGCTGGGTGGCGGGACCGTCGAAGTAGTGCGCGCCGACGTCGAGGAGCCTCTGCCTGGTCGCGCCGTTCATCCACGCCTGCAGATGGGCCACCGAGTCGAACCGGTAGACGATCACCCAGTCGGGCTGCAGGGCGGTCGGTTTGGACACCTCGGCGCCGAGGTGACCGGCGTAGCGGGCGGCGGCGGCGTTGACCTCGTCCTGCCACTTCTCGTACGCCCGCTCCATCCCGGGGCGGACCTTCCGGCCGATGATGACCGTCGCCGCGGCGTCCGTCTGCCCTTGCGTCGTCATCGTCGCGTGCCCGTCCGTGCCGACCGGCTCTCGACGAGCCGTCCGTAGATCCGTTCCGGAGTGAGGGGCAGCTCGCGGTAGCGGATGCCCGTGGCGTCGCGGAGCGCGTTCGCCAGGGCCGGGGCCACCGGGTTGATGCAGCACTCCGCCATCCCCTTCGACCGCATGGCCCCGACGGAGTCCGACGAGCCCACCAGGAGCACGTCGGTGCGGGGGACGTCGGCGTAGGTGGGGATGCGGTAGTTGCGGAGGTTCGGGTTGGCCATGACACCGTCCGCGTCGACCTGGAAGTTCTCGGTCAGCGCGAATCCGATGCCCTGGGCGACACCGCCCTCCACCTGTCCCCGGACCTGTTCCGGGTTGATGAGCACACCGGCGTCGGTCGCCTGGACGCTGTACAGGACACGGATCTCACCCGTCACCCGGTGCACGGCGATGCGGAAGCCCTGCGTGTTGGAGGTGACGCTGCGCGGCGAGCCGTACGCCCTGCGGGCGGCCGTGAACCGGATGCCGCGCGCCCGGGCCTCGGCGACGAGCGCGGCCAGTGAGACGCGCTGGTCCCCGCAGACGACGTGGTCGTCTTCCATCGAGCACATCACGACGTGGACGCCCGTGTGCGTGGCGGCGAAGTCCAGGATGCGGTCGCGCACCGCGTTGGCTGCCCGCAGGACCGCGTTGCCCGCCACGAAGAGTCCGGCACTCGCGAAGGCGCCGGTGTCGAAGCCCGTGCGGTCGGTGTCGGACTGCACCAGGCGGATCCGCGACGGCGTCGTGCCCAGCTGGTTGGCCGCGATCTGGACGTGCGCGGTCGACGTGCCCTCCCCGAATTCGACGGTGCCGACGGCCAGCTCGTACACGAGGTCGTCGCCGAGCGTGAGCCAGGCCTCGGAGACGTGCTCGGTCGGGGGCGCCGTCTCGTGCATGGAGCTGGCGACACCGACCCCGACGAGCCATCCGGGGCCGGGGGAGGGCTGATCGGCCGTACGGGCCAGCTCGCCGGCCACGAGGTCGATGCACTTGCCGAGCCCGTCCTCGTGGAACACCACGTCGTCGGGCCCGTCGTGCAGGGCGACGAGCGGCTCGCCAGGGCGCACGATGTTGCGGCGCCGCAGTTCGAGCGGATCCATGTGCAGGGCGAGGGCCAGTTCGTCCATCGCCGATTCCACGGCGAAGGCCGGCTGGGTCATCCCGTACCCGCGCAGCGCGCCGCTCGGCACGGTGTTCGTGTAGACGGAGAAGGCGTCGTACTTCTTGTTGGGGCAGCGATAGATCATGACGGCGGCGCCGCCCGCGTACAGGGTCTCGCCGCCGTGGTTGCCGTACGCGCCCGTGTTGGACACGTTGCGGACCTGGAACGCGGTGAGCGTGCCGTCGGCCTTCGCGCCGAGCCTGACCGTCAGCTTCATCGGGTGCCGCGGCGAAGCCGTGGTGAACTCCTCCTCGCGCGTGTACTCGAAACAGACCGGCCGCCCGGTGTCGAGGGCGGCGAGCGCGGCCAGGTCCTCCGAGATGACCTCCTGCTTTCCGCCGAAACCGCCGCCGACGCGCTTGCAGAACACACGGAGCTGGTCCGGGCGCAGCGCGAACAGGTAGGCCAGCTTGACCTTCGCGATCGACGGAGACTGCGAACTGGTGCGGACGTTCAGCCGCCCGTCCTCCATCCACGCGATCGAACCGTGGGTCTCCAGGTGTGCGTGCTGCACGCGCGGTGAGAAGTAGGTGCCCTCGTGGATCACGTCGGCCGCCGCGAAGCCCGCGTCGACATCGCCGATGTGCGAGTGGATCTCCAGCAGCAGGTTGTGGACGTAGTCGCGGGCGAACGGGTCCTCCGAGCCGTGCAGTTGCGGTGCCCCGTCGGCCATCGCCTTCTCGGGGTCGAACACCGCCGGCAGCACCTCGTACTCCACGGCCACCTTCCGGCAGCCCTCCTCGGCCGCCCCGACCGTGTCGGCGAGCACCGCGACGACGCGCTGGCCGACGAAGCGGACCGTGTCGTCGAGGATGTAGGTGTCGTCCGGATCGACGAGGTGGTCGGTGTGGATCGCCGTGGTGAAGCGTCTGCGCGGGACGTCCTCCCAGGTGTAGACGCGATGCACGCCGGGTACCGCGAGCGCGGCGGTCTTGTCGATCGAGAGGATCCGGGCGTGCGCGTGGGGCGAGTGCAGCACCTTGAGGTGCAGCATGCCCTCCATGCGGGTGTCCATCGTGAATTCGGCGCGACCGGTCACCACGTCCTCGGCCGCCGGCGCACCGACGCTCGTTCCGACGGCCCGTCCCGGCGCGGCCGCCTGCACACCGGTGACGCCCTTCACCGCGTCCTCGATTGCCCTGTAGCCGGTGCAACGGCAGAGATTGCCCTTCAACGCCCGGGGCAGGTCCGCCTTCTGGGCCTCGGTGAACGTCGCCGACGTCATGATCATCCCCGCGGTGCAGAAGCCGCACTGGAACCCGGGGGCGTCCCGGAACCGGCGCTGCGCGGGATGCAGGTCACCAGGTGATCCGAGACCCTCGATCGTGGTCACCTCCCGGCCTTCCGCGCGGAAGGCGGGGGTGATGCAGCTGTGGACCGGAGTGCCGTCCAGCCACACCGTGCACGCGCCGCAATCGCCCGCGTCGCAGCCCTTCTTGACACCGAAGTGGCCGAGCGCGCGCAGGAAGGTGCGCAGACACTGCCCGGGGTCCGGTTCCTCGGCAAAGGTCCTGCCGTTGACGGTGTAGGTCATGCCGCGCCCCCAGCCGTGAGTTCGTGGCGGATCTCTTCGGCGAAGTGCAGGGTCAGGTGGTGACGGTGCTCCGGGGTTCCGTTGGGGTCGGCGAACCAGACGTTGGCAGGGATGACGTTGATGCTCTGCTGCAGGGTGCGGGCATCGGGCATGGTGTCGAAAGCGACGCGCACCGGGCGTGTGGTGCCCGCCGTGACGGTGAGCAGCAGGTCGTTCGTTCCCGGCGTCTGAGTGCCGATGAGGAAGACGGTCGAACGGCCGAGATGGGTCAGCGCGAAGCGGCGGTGTGCGGTGCGCTTGCGCAGGGCGCGCGCCGGAATGTCGATGCGCCGCAGGATTTCCCCGGGAGAGAGGACGTTGCGATGGTTCCCGGTCACGAAGTCGAGCGCATCGACGGTGCGCACGGACCCGTCGGGGGCCCACAGCTCGTACTCGGCCTCCAGCGCGACCGTCAGCGTGATCATGGGGCCGGCAGGCAAGGACATGCAGATGTTCCCGCCGACGGTCGCCGAGTTCCAGACCTTGAACGAGGACAGGAACGCGTCGCAGCCCGCCGCGAAGAGGGGGCCCGCGGTCCAGTCGGCGGGCGGCGTGAAGGAGTACAGGTCGCGGATGGTGCACGTGGCGCCGATCCCGAGGCCCGCGTCGCCCGGCACCAGGGGATCCCAGCCCAACGCCGTCAGATCGATCAGGCGGCGCAGGCCCGGCTGCTCGGCGGAGAACAGCCACGTGCCGCCCGCGAGCCAGGCATCGCCCTCGCGCCAGTGCACGCCCGGCGGGTCGGACGGACGCCGGACGACTTCGTTGATGGTGGTGAGGTCCATGGAAACACCTGCCGGATGCGTGCAGGGGTGGCCGCCGCCTTGAGCGGCGGAATCCGCTGGGGCCGCTGGGGCCGACCCGCTTAGAGCAGGGGCCGGCGGGCGCAAAGACTCTCCTCCAGCGTACTGAGAACGCGTCGGCCCCGCTCGCCAAAGCAGGGCCGGGGGTGCGGCAGGACGGCTAATGCCCGTCGGGCGCCTCGCCGGACACGAACGCCGCCCGCAGTTCCTCCCGCAGCGACCGCTGGAAGGCCGTCACCAGCGCCTGCACCACCATCGGCTGCATGTGCGCCGACAGCGCCTTCATCGACTCCACCCGCTCGGGATCGCTCTCGTCCCGGGTGAACGGCCCCCACACCTCGTCCCGGAACAGCGCCGTCAGCTCGTGCGCCGCCGACCTGGTGTGCTCGATGAGCACCTTTCGCGCCGCCAGGATCGTCTCGTGCGCGATCGGTACGTCGAGCAGCGCGACCCCCAGCCGCAGCAGCCCCACGTCCACCCGGAACCCGCCCCCCGAGGCGGACAGCACGTTCATCGCCGTCAGCCGCCGGACGTCGGTGTCCGACAGGCTCCGCCCCGCCCGCTTCTCCAACTCCTCGCGCGAGACCTCCTGGGCCGCGTCCGGAGCCCAACTGGACACCATCGCCCGGTGGATCGCGAGATCGTGCGCGCTCAGATCGTCGGGCAGGGCGTCCAGATAGCGCTCGATGGCCGACAACGTCATGCCCTGGTGCTGCAGTTCCTCGATCAGGGCGAGGCGGGACACGTGCTCCGGTCCGTAGTGCCCGACCCGACGAGGGCCGATCACGGGAGGGGGCAAAAGCCCGCGGGTGCTGTAGAACCGTACGGTGCGCACGGTGACGCCCGCCCTGGCCGCCAGCTCGTCGACGGTGAGCATCGGCTCGGGTGCCTGGTCGGCCATCGTGTGCGCCTCGCTCTCTGCTCCACAGCTTGGGTTCAACAGTATTGCTGTCGCACCAACGATGTGAAACGGCCAGGAGCTGCCCATGACCACGAACCTGCGACTGCCCGGACGACCCGAAGAGATCACCTTCCCCGCCCTGCTGGCCCGCAACGCCGCCGAGTACGGGGAACTCCCCGCCCTCTCGTGGCGGGCCGGCCCCGACGCGGCCGAATGGACGACCCTCACCTGGAGCGAGGTGCGCCGCCAGGTCGCCGTCCTCGCCGCCGGGTACGCCGCCCTCGGCGTCGAGCGCGGCGAGCACGTGCTGCTGATGATGGGCAACCGCCCCGAGCACTGGCTCAGCGACCTCGCCCTCGTCCACCTCGGCGCCGTGCCCGTGACCGTGTACGGGACCTCCGCGCCCGAGCAGATCGCCCACATCGCCCGCCACAGCCGGGCCAGGGTCGCCGTCGTCGAGGGCGCCCGCGAACTCCTGCGGTGGGAACCGCTGCTGACCGACGACGGTGTGCCGCTGGAGCGCCTCGTCGTGGCCGAGGTCGCCGACGCGGGCGAGCACTCCACGTACGCCTCCGTGTACGCGGGCGGCGCCCGGCTGCACCGCGCCGACGCCTTCGAGAAGGCCTGGCAGGAGACCCGCCCCGAGGACGCGCTGACCGTCGTCTACACCTCGGGCACCACCGGCGACCCCAAGGGCGTGCGGCTGACCCACCGCAACCTGATGCTCCAGGCGGTCCGCCTCGACCGGCACGTGGAACTGCCCGAGCACGCCGAGCACATCTGCTACCTGCCCTTCGCGCACATCGCCGAGCGGGTCCTCGGCATCTACCTGCCCCTGCTGAGGGCCTCGCACGTGCGGCTGTGCGCCGACCCCACGGCCGTGGCGGGGGCGGTCCGCGAACTGCACCCGGTGCAGTTCTTCGGCGTGCCCCGGGTGTGGGAGAAGCTCGCCGCCTCCGTACGCGCCGTCCTGGCGCAGCTTCCCGGGGAACAGCGCCGGGCGATCGAGGGCGCGAACGACCTCGCCCGCGCCCGGGCCGGCCACCGGGAGCGCGGCGAGGAGGTGCCGGCCGCGCTCGAAGCCTCGTACGCACGGGCCAAGGAACAGGCGCTGGACCCGCTGCTGCGCCTGGCGGGCCTGGACCGGCTGGTCTGGACGGCCAGCGCCACCGCGCCGATGCCGATCGACGTGGTCCGCTTCTGGGCCGGCTGGGGCATCACCATCATGGACGCCTGGGGGCTCACCGAGACGGCCGGTGTGTGCACGGTCAACAGCCCGGACGGCTTCCGGCTCGGCTCGGTCGGCCGCCCGATCGAGGGGCTGGAGCTGCGGATGGCCGAGGACGGGGAGATCCTCACCCGCGGCGCGACCGTCTTCGCCGGCTATCTGCTGCCGGACGGCTCGGTGGAGAGCGCCTCGGACGCGGAGGGCTGGTTCCCCACGGGGGACGTCGGCCGGCTCGACGAGGACGGGTTCCTCTGGCTGACCGACCGCAAGAAGGAACTGATCATCACCTCGAACGGCAAGAACGTCTCGCCGGCGCTGGTGGAGAACACCGTCAAGGAGCACCCGCTGATCGGCCAGGCCCTGGTGCACGGCGACGGCCGCTCCTACCTCGTCGCCCTGCTGGTCCTGGATCCGGAGCTGGCCCCGGTCTGGGCCGCCGCCCGGGGCATCGAGGCCGCTTCCCCGAGCGCGCTGGCCGGGCACCCGGCCGTCCGGGAGGAGATCGCCCGCGCGGTCGAGGCCGCCAACGCCCGGCTCAACCGGACCGAGCAGATCAAGCGGTACCGGCTGCTGACCGAGGAGTGGGGCCCCGAGACCGGGGAGCTCACCCCCTCGCTCAAGCTCCGCCGCCGGGTGGTCCGTGACAAGTACGGCGCGCTGATCGACGGGCTGTACGAGGAGCCGCACGCGGAGCCGTACGAGTCCGTGTGACGCGTGCGCCGCGGGTCCGGTGGGCGCAGGCCCGCCCACCGGACCCGCGGCGCCGGGCCTAGCGTCCGATCAGCGGGTAGTGGTCGGAGAGGTTGTCGTAGGTGTAGGAGGTGCCCCAGCTGGAGACCGTCCAGGGCGCCGACTGCTCCTTGACCACGTTGTTCTCCCAGCCCGCCGGGCGGGCGTTGCCCTTGCGGTAGAGGACGTAGTCGAGGTCCTCGCGCGGGTCGGTCGGGTAGCGGTACTGCGCTATCGAGTTCAGCGCGGTGTCGAAGGAGTACGGGTGACCCGTGCGCGTGTCGGAGTCGGCCAGGTCGGCGTTGGCGAGCAGGGTGGCGTACTCGGGCGTGCGCGAGTCGACGTTGAGGTCGCCCGCCACGATGACCTGCTCGTTCGCCGGGATGTTCTTCCCGTCCAGGAAGGCGTCGACGGACCGGAACTGACGGGCCCGCATCTCGGCCGCCTCGCCCGCGCCGCAGCCCGGGTCGGTGGACTGCGCGTGCGTGCCGACCACGTGCACCTTGGCGCCGTTCACGTTCAGCACCACGTAGGCGAAGCCCTTGTTGGACCACCAGTCGGCGCCGCAGGCGTCCTTGAAGACGACCTGCTCCTTGCGCACGATGGGCCACTTGCTGAGGATCGTGACGCCGCCGTCCTCCGGGGTGGTGGAGGAGTACGCGCCGCCCGTGGCGTCCCAGCCGCTCTTGCTGCGCCCGACGACCGGGGTCTGGTACGGGTACTGCGCGGCGGAGTTGGCCTTCAGCGCGTCCGAGGAGCCGTTGTCGAAGGCCTCCTGGAGCACGACCACGTCGTGGCCGCGGTAGAAGGAGGCCTTGGGGATCTCCGCGGCCCGGTGGTCCTGGCCCCAGTTCGGGTAGAGGTTCTTGCTCATCAGGAACACGTTGTACGACAGGACGCTGAGCCGCGGGGCGGCGGCGCCCTCCGCGGCCGTGGCGGCGGGCGCGGTGGTGGCGGCCAGGGTGCCGGCGGCGATCGCCGCGACGGTCGCGGCGGCCCGGTGACGGCGGTGGGAGGTGTGCAGCATGAGGTCTCCATCATTCCTGCGGGGGAAGATCGGCTCCGTCATCCAAGCAGCCGCGGTTACCTCTGGGTAACACCCGTGCAGCCACTTTCTGTCCACCCCGCGACGATCACGCGGCGCGGCTGCCGTCAGTCCTCCGTGGAGGTCCAGGTGAACCCGGCGAGACCGCCCGCGGCCTCCTCCCGGGACGCCCGGCCGCGCCGCCGCAGTACCAGGCGCAGCAGGACGAGGGCGCCCGCAACGGCCGCGCAGACGAGGGCGGATGTGACGGCGACGACCGCGAGCACGGAGGGCAGGAGCGCTTCCAGCCATGCGGAGGGAGACAGGTCCATCGCCGCAGGATGGCGTGCGCACCGGCCCGACGGAAGGCTTCCTGCCCAGGTCATACTGGGAATCGGAGAATCCGAAGAGATCGAGGCTTGGGGGCGCGCATGACCGGGACCGACCGTCGGGCCGCGGGTGTGGCACCGGGGCCGTCCGCCGCCCGCGCCGACCCCGAGCCGCCCCCGCCCGGCGGGGTGCTCTGGACGATCGCCGGCGATGTCAGGGCCCTGCTGATGCTGCCCGCCGCCTTCACCATGCAGGTCGCCCACCCCGCGATCGCGGCCGGCGTCGACCAGTACTCCGTCTTCCGCACCGACCCCTGGGGCCGCGGCGAGCGGTCGCTGCGCTCGGTCCAGCTGTGGGTGTACGGCGGCGAGGAGGCCGCCGAGGAGGGCCGCCGGGTCCGCCGCCTGCACAAGGACATCCAGGGCACCGACACCCGCGGCCGGCGCTACCACTCCCTCGACCCCGCCTGCTACGCCTGGGTGCACGCCACCGGCTTCCCGGTCTACCTCTACGCCGGGCGCTACCTCCTGCGCCGCTTCACCCCCGCCCAGGAGCGGCAGCTCTACCGGGAATGGCTCCAGGTGGGCCGGATCCTCGGCCTGCACGACCGGGACATGCCGCAGAGCATCGAGGAGTACTGGACGTACTGGGGCCGGATGCTGGCCGAGGAGATCGAGCCGACGAAGGTCGCCCGCGAGCTGGTCGCCACCGACGTGCCGCTGCCCCGGCCCGAGGTCGGCTCGCCCGTCGCACGCCTGCTGCTGCGGCTCACCTGGCCCGTGCTGCGGGCGGCGTTCCTGCGGCTGCGGGCCTTCGTCACCGCCGGCTACATGCCGCCCGAGGCGCGCGCCGCGATCGGGCTGGAGTGGAGCCCGGCCCAGGAGCGCCGGCTGCGGCGGTTCAGCACGGCCGTCCGGCTCCTCGTACCGCTGCTGCCGGAGCGGCTGCGGTACCTGCCGATCGCCTACCGGGCGCGGACCGAGTGGCGTGCGGGCGGCCGCTGACGGACCCCGGCACACGCGCCCCGGCACACGCGCCCCGGCACACGCGGCCCCGGCACACGCGCCCCGGCACACGCGGCCCCGGCACACGCGGCCCCGGCACACGCGGCCCCGGCACACGCGGCCCCGGCACACGCGGCCCCGGCACACGCGGCCCCGGCACACGCGGCCCCGGCACACGCGGCCCCGGCACACGCGGCCCCGGCACACGCGGCCCCGGCACACGCGGCCCCGGCACACGCGGCCCCGGCACACGCGGCCCCGGCACACGCGGCCCCGCCGGATGCGGGGGCCGCGTGCGGTGAGCGGGCCGGCGCGGACTCAGTGCCGGTGGCCGGGCCCGGAGCCGTGCCCGGTGCCGTCGGTGTCGTGGATCGTGTTGGTCTCCGCGATCTTCTTCCAGGACCTCGGCTCCGCGGCGGCCCTCGCCGGTACGGACTGCGCCGGGGCGGACTGCGCCGATCGGGCCGCCGGCTTCGCGGCCGCCGGGTTCAGCGCCGAGGCCTCCGGCTTGCCCGGCGTGTAGAGCCAGGTCTCGAACAGCTGGGCCAGCGGCTTGCCGGAGACCTTCTCCGCGTACCGGACGAAGTCACCGACCTTGGCGTTGCCGTAGGCCCGCTCCGTCGGCCAGCCCTTGAGGATCCGGAAGAACTTCTCGTCGCCGATCTCGTTGCGCAGCGCCTGCAGGGCGATGGCGCCCCGGTCGTAGACGGCCCCGTGGAACTGGTTCTCCGGACCGGGGTCACCCGGCTTGACCTGCCAGAAGGCGTCCTCGGCCGGACGCAGGGCGTACGCCCAGTCGGCGAGCTCCTGCGCCGTGCCCTCGCCCTCCTTCTCCGACCACAGCCACTGGCTGTAGCGGGCGAAGCCCTCGTTGATCCAGATGTCCTTCCAGCCCTCGACGGACACGCTGTCGCCGTACCACTGGTGGGCCAGCTCGTGCACGACCACCGAGACGTTGGCGCCGTTCTGGAACTGGCGCGGGCCGTAGAACGGCCGCGTCTGGGTCTCCAGGGCGAAGCCCGCGTTCACGTTCGGCACGTAGCCGCCCAGCGCGTTGAAGGGGTACGGCCCGAAGACCCCCTCCAGCCACTCGGTGACCTCCCCGGTCCGCTCCACGCTCGCGCGCGCCGCCCCCGCGTGGTCGCCGAGGTCCTTGCTGTACGCGTTGAGGATCGGCAGCCCGCTCGCCGTCCGGTCGGTGGTGATGTCGAACTTGCCGACGGCGAGGGTGGCCAGGTACGTGGCCTGCGGCTTGTTGGAGCGCCAGTTGTACCGGGTCCAGCCGAGCCGCGAGGACTGCGACTGGAGCACACCGTTGCTGATCGCCTGGGTTCCGTCGGGAACGTTGACGGAGACGTCGAAGGTGGCCTTGTCCAGCGGGTGGTCGTTGCTCGGGAACCACCAGACCGCCGAGTGGGGCTCCTGCGCCGCCACTCCGCCGTCGGGCGTGCGGTGCCAGGCGGTGAAGCCGTCCACCTTCAGCTCGGAGGGCTTCCCGGCGTACTTGACGACGACGGTCAGCGGGGTGTTGCGCGCCAGCGGCTTCGCCGGGGTGACCTCCAGCTCCTGGGCACCGGCCGCGGCGAACTTCGCCTTGACGCCGTTGACCCGGATCTCGCTGACCTGGAGGCCGAAGTCGAGGTTGAAGCGGGACAGGTCCTGCTTGGCGGTGGCGAGGAGGGTGGCGGTGCCTTCGAGGAGGTCGGTCTTCGGCTGGTACTGCAGGCGCAGGTCGTAGTGCGACACGTCGTATCCGCCGTTGCCGCTGGTCGGGTAGTAGGGGTCGCCGATACCCGGGGCGCCCGGACCGGAACTCGCCGCCGATGCCGGGATCACCAGCAGCAGGGAGGCGGCGAGCACGCTCGGGGCGATGACTTTGCGGTGCACGAATGGCTCCAAGTGGTAGGGGAGACAAGTCGGTTCGAGGTCTCGTCGTTCGACCGTATTCACCCGTGGCCGCTCAGGTCATGTCCATGGGCCCTGCTGTCACACGATCGCCATTCGGCCGTCACGGGCCGAGGGGCGGCGCGGTGACGACGCCGAGGGCGCCGAGCGCCAGGTAGACCCCGCCGACGGCCCAGTGCTGCCGGGCCAGGGCCCGCGGCCTGCGGCGCAGCAGGCGGCTCACGGCCCCGCCGGCGCACGCGTAGCCGATGTCGAGGAGGGCGCCGAGGGCGAGGAACACACCGCTGAGGAACAGCATCCGGCCTTGCGGATCGGCCGAATCGGGCCGCACGAACTGGGGGAGGAAGGCCAGGAAGAACAGCGTCACCTTGGGATTGAGCAGGTTGGCCAGGGCGCCGTCGAGGTAGGCGCGGCCCCACCGCACGGGCGCCGCCTCCCCGGGGCCGGGCAGGAACGGTCCGGCGCGCAGCGCCCGTACGCCCAGGAACAGCAGGTAGGCCGCGCCCGCGTAGCTGAGGACCAGGAAGGCGGCCGGGGAACGGGACAGCAGCCCGGCGACCCCCGACACGGCGACGGCGATGTGCACCACGGTGGCGCTCTCCACCCCCGCGGCGGTGGCCAGCCCCGCCCGCCGGCCCTGGGCGGCGGCCCGCGTGACGATCAGGACCATGTTGGGACCGGGGACGAGGATCAGCGCGGCAGCGGCGGCGAGGAAGGCGAGGAACGTGGTGGTGGGCATGGGCTTTAGCCTGGTGGGGCCCGGTGGGAGAGACCCGGGCCAATGGAGGGGGAAGTGGACCGTTCCGCGCCGCGCAGCTGGTCGCCGGCCGAACTGGACGGCGTACTCGGCGGCTGGACGGCGGGCTGCGGCCCGCTGTACCGGAGCCTCGCCGCCGCCCTGCGCAGTGCCGTCCGTACGGGCGACCTCGCGCCCGGTGACCGGCTGCCCGCCGAGCGCACCCTCGCCGCGGCCCTGGGGGTCAGCCGGGCCACCGTGGCCGCCGCCTACGACGAACTGCGCGGCGCCGGCGCGGTGGACAGCCGGCGGGGGAGCGGGACCCGGGTCGCCAGGCTCCCGGGCGGCGCGCTGCGGCCGGCGGACGGCCGGGTCCGCGGGGGCACCTCCGCGGCCCTGGTGCAGCGCCTGGTGGACGGCCCGGCCGAGGTGATCTCCCTGTCGGTCGCGGCCGAGGGAGCGGCCCCGGAGGTACGGGAGGCACTGACCGCCCTGCTGGCCGACGGCCTGGATCCGCTGCTGGCGCAGACGGGCTACCACCCGGGCGGCCTCCCGGAGCTGCGGGCGGCGCTCGCCGAGCGCCACACCGCCGCGGGACTGCCGACGCGGCCCGGGCAGATCCTGGTCACCACCGGGGCCACCCAGGCGCTGGAGCTGGTCGCCCGGCTGTACGTGCGGCGCGGCTCGGCCGTGGTCGTGGAGACGCCGAGCTGGCCGGGCTGTCTGGACGCCCTGCTGGCCGCCGGGGCGCGGCCGCGGAGGGTCCCGCTTGACGAGGACGGGGTGGAGCCGGGCGGTTTCCGCGCGGCGCTGCCCGCGGCGGCGCTGGCCCACGTCACGCCGACCTTCCACAATCCGACCGGGATCCTGATGTCCGCCGGGCGGCGGGAGCGGATCGCGGAGCTCGCCGCGCGGGCGGGCGTCCCGCTGGTGGAGGACCTCGCCTACGACACCCGGCTGTGGGACGGCCCGGAGCCGGGCCCGGTGGCCGCCCACGCCCCGGCGGGCGCAGAGGTGCTGAGCGTGGGCTCGCTGGCGAAGTCGGTGTGGGGCGGGCTGCGGATCGGCTGGCTGCGCGGGCCGGGCCCGGTGGTCGAGCGCCTCGCCCGGCTCAAGGCCCGGGCCGACCTGGGCAGCCCGCTGCTGGACCAGGCCCTGGCGGTGCGGCTGCTGCCGCGGGTGGACGCCCTGCGGGCCGGGCGGGCGGTCGTGCTGCGCGACCGGCTGGCCGGCCTGGAAGCCTCGCTGTCGCGGGAGCTGCCCGGCTGGACCTGGCAACGCCCGGCCGGCGGCGGCGCGTTGTGGATCCGGCTGCCGGGCGGTGCGCGGGCCGCGGTATTCGCCCAGGTCGCGCTCCGGCACGGGGTCGAGCTGATTCCCGGCTCGGCGACCGACCCCTCGGGCGCCCACGACGCGTACGTCCGGCTCCCCTTCACGCTGCCCGAACCGCGGCTGGCGGAGCTGGTGACCCGCCTCTCGACGGCCTGGGCGGCGTACGGGGGCACGCCGTCCGCAGAGTGAGAGGGGAGCGGGAGGGGAGCGGGAGGGGAGGGAGGGGAGTGAGACCGGCACCACGGGACCTCGCCCTACCCGACGTACCGAACAGTCGGTAGCCTGCGGCGCATGACGCTTCCCCCGTTCGCCGCCCGTCGCTGCTGGCACGCCGCCATCAACCCGCTGCACGCCACCGTCTACTTCTCGCCGGAGATCGCCAAGGAATTCGCCGCCCTCGGGATAACCGACCGCGTCGCCGTCAACCTCGCCCACCGCTCCGCCGCGATGGGCGCCGTCGGGGCCGGTGCGGTCACCGCCGCCTTCTACAACTACCGCCACGACCTCGTCGCCCGGCACGTGCCCGCCGTCTGGGACACCACCACCCCCGAGCAGGCCCTCGCCGCCCGGCTGCGGGCCGCCGACGGCACCCTGCGCCGCCTCCTCGGCACCGGGACCGTCGAGTCGCCCGAGCTCGCCGAGGCCGCCGACCTGGCGATGCGCGCCACCGAGGCCTGCACCCGGCACGCCCGCCCCCTCTACGCCGCCCACGCCGACCTCCCCGTGCCCGAGGAGCCGCACCTGCGGCTGTGGCACGCCACCACCCTGCTGCGCGAGCACCGCGGCGACGGCCACCTCGCCGCGCTGCTCCTCGCGGGCCTCGACCCGGTGGAGGCGCTCATCAGCCACACCGCCACCGGCAAGGGCATGAGCCCGAAGTGGCTCAAGGCCCAGCGCGGCTGGACGCAGGACGACCTCGACGCCGCGGCCGACCGGCTGCGCGAGCGCGGGATCCTCGACGCGGACGGCGAGCTCACCGAGGAGGGCAAGGCCGTCCGCGAACGCCTGGAGGCCGACACCGACCGCCTCGACGCAGCCCCGTACGAGCACCTCGGCGCGGACGGCCTGGCCCGTCTCACCGAGCTCGGCGGCGCCCTCGTGGTCAAGGCCGTGACCGCCGGGGCCTTCCCGAGGGACCTCATGGGCAAGGGCTGACGGGCAGGGTTCCCGCCGTCCGTCACCGCCACCTGCCACAATTGGCAGTCTTCCAGTGCAAACGAAGGCAGGCGGGACCCGATCGTGACGATGTCCATCGAAGGCAGGATCGCCGAGGAGCTCGGCGTACGGGAGCGGCAGGTCAAGTCCGCCGTCGAGCTGCTGGACGGCGGCTCCACCGTGCCGTTCATCGCGCGCTACCGCAAGGAAGCGACCGAGATGCTCGACGACGCCCAGCTGCGCACCCTCGAGGAGCGGCTGCGGTATCTGCGCGAGCTGGAGGAGCGCCGCGCGGCGATCCTGGACTCCGTACGGGAGCAGGGCAAGCTCACCGACGAGCTGGCGGCCCGGATCAACGCGGCCGACACCAAGGCCCGGCTGGAGGACATCTACCTGCCCTTCAAGCCCAAGCGGCGCACCAAGGCGCAGATCGCCCGCGAGGCCGGTCTGGAGCCACTCGCCGAGGGCCTGCTGGCCGACCCGTCGGTCGAACCGGCCGCCGCGGCGGCCGCGTTCGTCGACGCCGACAAGGGCGTGGCCGACCCGGCCGCCGCCCTGGAGGGCGCCCGGGCCATCCTCACCGAGCGGTTCGGCGAGGACGCCGACCTGATCGGCGAACTGCGCGAGCGCATGTGGGGCCGCGGGCGGCTCGCCGCGAAGGTCCGGGAGGGCAAGGAGGAGGCGGGCGCCAAGTTCGCCGACTACTTCGACTTCGCCGAGCCGTTCACCGCCCTGCCCTCGCACCGCGTGCTCGCCATGCTGCGCGGTGAGAAGGAGGACGTCCTCGACCTCACCCTGGAGCCCGAGGAGCCGAGCGACGTCCCCGGCCCCTCCACGTACGAGGGCATGGTCGCCCGCCGCTTCGGCATCGGTGACCGCGGCCGCCCCGGCGACAAGTGGCTGGCCGACACGGTCCGCTGGGCCTGGCGCACGAAGATCCAGGTGCACCTCGGCATCGACCTGCGGATGCGGCTGCGCCAGGCCGCCGAGGACGAGGCCGTACGGGTCTTCGCGTCGAACCTGCGCGACCTGCTGCTCGCGGCGCCCGCCGGCACCCGGTCGACGCTCGGCCTGGACCCGGGCTTCCGTACCGGGGTGAAGGTCGCCGTCGTGGACGCGACCGGCAAGGTCGTGGCCACGGACGTGATCTACCCGCACGTGCCCGCCAACAAGTGGGACGAGTCCCTCGCCAAGCTGGCCCGCCTCGCGAAGGAGCACGCGGTCGAGCTGGTCGCCATCGGCAACGGCACGGCCTCGCGCGAGACCGACAAGCTCGCCGGGGACCTCATCACCCGCCACCCCGAGCTGAACCTCACGAAGGTGATGGTCTCCGAGGCGGGAGCCTCCGTGTACTCGGCCTCCGCCTTCGCCTCGCAGGAACTCCCCGGCATGGACGTGTCGCTGCGCGGCGCGGTCTCCATCGCCCGCCGCCTGCAGGACCCGCTCGCCGAGCTGGTCAAGATCGACCCGAAGTCGATCGGCGTCGGCCAGTACCAGCACGACCTGTCCGAGGTGAAGCTCTCGCGCTCGCTCGACGCGGTCGTCGAGGACTGCGTGAACGGCGTCGGCGTGGACGTCAACACCGCCTCCGCGCCGCTGCTCTCGCGCGTGTCGGGCATCAGCGGCACCCTCGCCGAGAACATCGTGTCCCACCGCGACGCCAACGGCCCCTTCCGCAGCCGCAAGGGACTCAAGGACGTGGCCCGCCTCGGCCCGAAGGCGTACGAGCAGTGCGCGGGCTTCCTGCGGATCCGCGGCGGCGACGACCCGCTGGACGCGTCGTCCGTCCACCCCGAGGCGTACCCCGTCGTGCGGGCGATGGGCAAGACGGCGGGCGGCGAGGTGGCGGCGCTGATCGGCAACAGCGGCGTCCTGCGCTCCCTGCGCCCGGAGCAGTTCGTCACCGAGGCCTTCGGCCTGCCCACCGTCACCGACATCCTGCGCGAGCTGGAGAAGCCGGGCCGCGACCCGCGCCCCGCCTTCAAGACGGCGACCTTCAAGGAGGGCGTGGAGAAGATCGGCGACCTGGCCCCCGGGATGATCCTGGAGGGAGTCGTCACCAATGTGGCCGCCTTCGGCGCCTTCATCGACATCGGCGTCCACCAGGACGGGCTGGCGCACGTCTCGGCGCTGTCGAAGAACTTCGTCAAGGACCCCCGGGACGTGGTCAAGCCGGGCGACATCGTCCGCGTGAAGGTCATGGACGTGGACATTCCGCGCAAGCGGATCTCGCTGACCCTGCGCCTGGAGGACGAGGCCGGGGCGGAGCGCGGCGCGGGCGCTCCCCGGCAGCGCGAGGACCGGCGGGGCGGCGGCGGTGGCGGCGGCGGTGGTGGCCGTCCGCCGCAGCAGCGCGGCGGCGCGGGTGGCCGCGAGGGCGGCAGGAGCCAGGGCCAGGGTCAGGGCGAGCGGGGCCAGGGCCAGGGCGGTCAGGGTCAGGGCGGCCAGGGCCGGCGGCAGGGCGGCGCCGGCGCTCCCGCCCCCGCGAACAGCGCGATGGCGGACGCCCTGCGCCGCGCGGGCCTCACCACCCCCGAGGAGCGCCGCAAGAAGTAGCCGCCGACACGGGTGTGTTGCGGCCACCCGGCGCGTCGAGGTCTCCGTACGCAGTGGCCGAATAGGGTCCCCACCTGGGGACTTGCCTTGCCAACTCCCGTACAAGATCTGTAGGCATGGTGGAACGCCCGTTCGTCACCCGGCGGACGGGCTTCCGCGTTTCCCCTCAGGACCGCATTCCCCGAGGCCGCCTTGAAGGCACAGGACGTCATGCCCATGCCCGTACACGCCTACCGACGCTGCCCCGGAAAGGGTCCGAAGAGGGATCACATGCCCCACCGGCAACTCAGCATTCGCAAGAGGTGCGAGAACATTCTCGGCCATCTGGATCTGACCCGTCCGTTCTCCCTCGACGTCCTCTGCGACCGGATAGCCGAGCAGCGCGGCCGCCCCATCCGGCTCCACCCGCTCCCCAAGGAGGCGGCGGAATCCGGGGTCTGCGGACTGTGGGTGGGCACGGCGAGCGTGGACTACGTGTTCTACGAGGCGCAGACCACCCCGCTCCACCGGGAGCACATCATCCTCCACGAGCTCGGCCACATCCTCTTCGGCCACCACTCGCTGGAGGGCGAGGAGACCGACGGGAACGCCCCCACCGTGCTCGGGCGCACCAACTACACCACCCGCCAGGAGCAGGAGGCGGAGATGCTCGCCAGCATGATCCGCATCCGCACGGCGAACACCGGCCCGCGCTCGGCGGCCCCCGGCCGGGGCACCCTCGCCCGGCTGGAGTCGGCCATGGGTTACGAGTGGGGCAACGATGGCAACTGACCTGACCGACTTCGGCAACTGGCTCGCCGTCCCCAGCGTCGTGTGCCTGTGGATCGCCGTCCTGCTCCGCGCCCCCGGCGCCCTGCGCTCCCCCCAGCAGCGCGGCCTGTGGCTCGCCGTCGCGACCGCCGCCGCCGCTATGACCCTGAACCTCCCGGACGTCGTCGCGTACGCGATGAGCCGCGGCGCCGGCTACGCCCACACCATCGGCCTCGTCCGCAACCTCATCGGCGTCCTGTCGGCGGGCGCCGTGCTCTACTTCGTCGCCGCCGCCACCCGCGGCAGCCGGCTCCAGCGAGCCTCCTGGATCGCCACGCTGGCGTGGCTGAGCACCCTCGTGGCCCTGGACGCGGCCGCGCCCGGCCACGGCACGCACACCATGCCGCCGGTCGGCGACCCGGTGCCCTCCCTCGCGTACTGGCTCGTCCTGATCTCCGCGCACGTGATCGCCAACACCGTCTGCGTGGCCCTGTGCTGGCGCTACAGCCGCCGCACCGAGAGCCGGGGCCTGGCCGCAGGGCTGCGGCTGTTCGGCCTCGGGACCGCGCTCGCCGGACTGTTCTGGCTGGCCTACCTGCTCAAGGCCCTGTTCGGCAGCACCTGGGCGATGCCCGCCCTCCCGCTGCTGATGAACCTGCACGGCCTGCTGCGCGCCGCCGCGATCCTCGTGCCCACCCTGTTCACCCTGCGCCGCACCGCCGCCGACACCGCCACCGCCTGGCGGCTGTGGCCGCTGTGGCGCGACCTGGTCGAGGCGGTTCCGCACGTGGCCCTCAACAAGCCGCGCGCCGGCCGGGTGGTGGAGCTGCTGTGGCCGCCGGTCCCGCGCAACCTGCTCGTGTACCGCAAGGTCATCGAGACGCGCGACGCGATCCTGATCCTGGGGGAGTACGTGGCCCCGGGCGCCCTGGAACGCGCCCGCGGCCAGGCCTCCGGGCACGGGGTACCCGAGCAGCGGGCCAGCGCGGCCGCGCTGGCCCGCGTACTGAAGGAGGCGCGGCAGGCGAAGCTCGACGGCCTGCCCGGGCAGCCGGGCGAGGCGGCCGCACTGGAGCTGCCCGCCTCGATCCACACGTCGCATGAGGGCGGGGACCTCGCGGACGAGGCCCGGTTCCTCGTCGACGTCGCCCAGGCCTACGCCGCGCCCGCCACCACCAGGAAGTGAAGCCGTCGTGACGACCGTACCGACCACCGTACTGATCACAGGCGCCAGCGCCGGACTGGGCGCGGCCTTCGCCCGGGGCTTCGCGGCCAAGGGCTGCGACCTGGTCCTCGTCGCCCGCGACAAGGACCGGCTCGACGCTGTCGCCGAGGAACTGGGCCGCCTGTACGGCACCGTGTCCGAGGTGCTGCCCGCCGACCTGCTGGACGCGGGGGACTGCGCGGCGGTCGCCGCGCGGCTCGCCGACCGGGCCCGGCCCGTGGACATCCTGGTCAACAACGCGGGCTTCGGACTGCCCGCGCCCTTCCCGTACAGCCCGGTCGAGGACGAGGAGCGGATGCTCGACCTGCTGGTCAAGGTGCCGCTGCGGCTCACCCACGCCGTACTGCCGGGCCTGCGCGAGCGGCGCCGGGGCGCGGTCCTCAACGTCTCCTCGGTGGCCGGACTCCTGCCGACCGGGACGTACGGGGCCGCCAAGGCCTGGATCACCGCGTTCAGCGAGTCGCTCCGGGTGGACATGGAGCCGTACGGGGTCCGGGTCCTGGCCGTGGTCCCCGGCTTCACCCGCACCGAGTTCCAGGAACGCGCCGGGATGGACGTCAGCGCCCTGCGCGACGCGGTCTGGCTGGAACCGGAGGCGGTGGTCGCCCAGGCGCTGAAGGACCTCGTGCTGCGCCGCCCGCTCAGCATCACCGGCCGCCGCTACCGCGCGTACGCGCTCGCCGCCCGCCACCTCCCGCGCACGTTCGTGGCCCGCAGGATGGCCCGGACCCGGCGCGCTCCGGCAGACCGGCCGGACGGGAACTGAAGCGCCGCGGCGGCCGGATGCGGGGCACGGCAGCCCGATGCGCGGCCCGGTGACGGGTCGCGCAGGGCCTGCTGTGTTGGGGACGATTCAGTGGCCGTGTCCTCGGCCGTAGCCGTGTCCTCCGTAACCCTTGTCGTCGTCATCGTGGTCCCAGCCGCCGTGGCGCCAGCCGCTGTGCTGACCGCGGTGGTCATCGTCGTCGTCATAGCCACCGCCGCCACCGCAGCCGCCACCGTTGACGTAGCTGACGGGCTGGGCCGGCGCTGCGGCCGAGGCGGTTCCCGCCGTGCCGAGCGCGGCCCCACCGGCCATCAGGAGACCGGCGGTGGAGGCCACGAAGAGACGCTTCACTCTCTTTGCCTGCATGGGTATTCCCTTTCCTTCCCCCTCTCGCGCCTCTGCGGGGCATGAGGGGGAACCGCGGCCGCCATTGCTGGATGCGCAGCGCGGATCGGGTGCAGAGCCGCGGGAAGTGCGAAGGCACATTTCCGGCCACAAGGGGCTCAGGCGCCACATGGGTCCCGAAGCAGGTACGCGTCGGCACTACCACCCCTGCCAACGCGGGACTCCGGCCATGGAGGCGTGCTCCGCGGTTGCGGCTCTCACCCACAAAGGCTAGTCGCGCACGGGCCGGTCGGCACCTCGGGGCGCCGGCGCGCGGCCCCCGCTCCCGCGCCCGCCGCCAACTGCCCGCCCCCGACGGCTAGATCTCGGTGACCTTGCCGCCCTCGACCTGCAGGCGGCGGGTCACGTGGACGGCGTCCAGCATGCGGCGGTCGTGGGTGACCAGCAGCAGGGTGCCCTCGTAGGCGTCGAGTGCGGCCTCCAGCTGCTCGATCGCCGGAAGGTCGAGGTGGTTGGTGGGCTCGTCCAGGACCAGCAGGTTCACCCCGCGGCCCTGGAGCAGCGCCAGCGCGGCACGCGTGCGCTCGCCCGGGGAGAGGGTCGCCGCCGGGCGCAGCACGTGGGCCGACTTGAGGCCGAACTTGGCCAGCAGGGTGCGGACCTCGGCCGGCTCGGTCTCCGGGACCGCCGCGCAGAAGGCCTCCAGCAGCGGTTCGTCACCGAGGAACAGACCGCGTGCCTGGTCCACCTCGCCGACCAGGACGCCGGAGCCGAGGGTGGCGGAGCCGGAGTCCGGGGCCAGCCGGCCCAGCAGGACGGCGAGGAGGGTGGACTTCCCGGCGCCGTTGGCCCCGGTGATCGCCACCCGGTCCGCCCAGTCGATCTGCAGGCTGGCCGGGCCCAGGACGAAGTCCCCGCGCTTGACGGCCGCCTCGCGCAGGGTGGCCACCACCGAGCCGGAGCGCGGGGCCGCCGCGATCTCCATGCGCAGCTCCCACTCCTTGCGGGGCTCCTCGACGACCTCCAGCCGCTCGATCGCCCGCTGCGTCTGGCGGGCCTTGGCGGCCTGCTTCTCGCTGGACTCGCCGCGCAGGTTCTTGCCGATCTTGTCGTTGTCGGACGCCTTGCGGCGGGCGTTGCGCACACCCTTGTCCATCCAGTTGCGCTGCATCTGGGCGCGGCCCTCGAGCGCGGACTTCCTGCCCGCGTACTCGTCGAACTCCTCGCGGGCGTGGTCACGGGCGCGCTCGCGCTCCTCCAGGTAGGCGTCGTAGCCGCCGCCGTAGAGGTTGATCTGCTGCTGGGCCAGGTCGAGTTCGAGGACCTTGGTGACGGTCCGCGCCAGGAACTCGCGGTCGTGGCTGATCACGACCGTGCCCGCGCGCAGCCCCTTGACGAACCGCTCCAGCCGCTCCAGACCCTCCAGGTCCAGGTCGTTGGTGGGCTCGTCCAGCAGGAACACGTCGTAGCGGGACAGGAGCAGCGAGGCGAGGCCCGCGCGGGCCGCCTGGCCGCCGGAGAGCGCCGTCATCGGCAGGTCCAGGCCCACGGTGAGGCCGAGCTCGGCGGCGACCTCCTCGGCCCGTTCGTCGAGGTCGGCGCCGCCGAGGTCCAGCCACCGGTCCAGTGCGGTCGCGTACGCGTCGTCCGCGCCCGGAGTCCCGTCCACCAGGCCCTGCGTCGCCGCGTCGAGCTCCGCCTGGGCGACGGCCACGCCCGTACGGCGGGCCAGGAAGTCCCGGACCGACTCGGCGGGCCGGCGCTCCGGCTCCTGCGGGAGGTGGCCGACGGCGGCGCCGGGCGGGGACAGCCGCAGCTCACCGGTCTCGGGGGTGTCCAGCCCGGCGAGCAGCCGCAGCAGGGTGGACTTCCCGGCGCCGTTCACGCCGACGAGGCCGATGACGTCGCCGGGAGCGACGACGAGGTCGAGATCGGCGAAGAGCGTGCGCTCACCGTGCGCGGCGGTGAGCTTCTTGGCGACGAGG